>NZ_MRYC01000012.1:0-104346 GCF_001921765.1 Psychrobacter sp. C 20.9
TATTTGCCGTATGCGTTCTTCTGTTATTTGTCATTGCTATTAACACTGCTGTTTGGCTTTACGGGGCTGACGATTAGTAAGAAAGGAGATAATGCTAATATAGTCAATCCTCTATAAAAGAGTGACAGCGTTAATCTCACTTGAAATATCACATATACATCTGCGCTCGGTTCCTTTGTATCTCTTTTAAACTGAATTATCTATAGTGTAAAATCATGAATTGTACTATCTTTATAATTATGCGTTATGAGTTTCATGTCATTGTAACGGCTCTTAGCGTAACCTCTATTATTTATTAAATTTTCGCTCAAGATATTAATAAGTATTAAACACTATCACGAGTGAGCATTGCTTCAATTTTCACTTTCTCACTTGGTCACCCTAAATCTCTGTTAAATTTAACGTCAAAAAAGTAGTTTCTAGGCTCTAAAATATAATCATTATTAATTAGTATGATTTTTCCTACCCAGTGGTCGTTATTTCTCCTTGAATGGTCGGGTAGAAATGTGATCTGACCCCGTATATAGAATATAATAACAGCCACTACGGAAATTTGTTTACGATTACGCTATAGTTCCTGTACCTAAAAATACATTTAATTATTCGTATTCAATTATCATAATTCCTTAAGTGTAAGTAAGCATATTTAAGTTATACTAATATTTATATAGTCAATTCAGCTTAGCATAATTTGATATTGCTCGATTGTGCAAGTGTCTCTAATCGAGAATTATCTCAACACAAAAAAATAGGAAAAAAGTATGTCAAATATCAATGAGTCTTTACAAGAGTTAATGGATCTTGATGGTGCGATGGGTGCCTGCATTGTGGATTATATGTCAGGTATGGTGTTAGGCACGATTGGTGGCGGTGTCGATCTTGAGCTGGCTGCTGCCGGTAACTCACAAGTTGTAAAGGCAAAAGTAGCAACGATGAAATCACTCGACATCAAAGGTGAAATCGAAGATATGTTGATCACACTAGAGTCTCAGCTACACATCATTCGTCCGACAGCCAATCATGAAGATTTATTTATCTACTTAGTACTTGATAAATCAAAAGCGAACCTTGCATTGGCACGCCGTAAAGTACAGTCAATCGAAAGCAAACTAGAAATATAATTTGGCCAAAATCAATTGAGCCAGTCACTAGTTTATTGATTCTGCCTTATTACATCTGATGTATTACCTAGGATACACAATAAGGTCAAATTCGTTATATACAGTATGTATATAACGAATTATTAATTTATATATAGTTATAAGAACTTAATTAAGTTTTAGATGTTCTATCAAATGGTGGCAAAATGAAATGTATTGCATACGTCAGCAGAGCGCCTATCAAAGATCGCAGTATTCGTATGCCTAGTGGGTTATCAGACATCATTAGCGTCTCTAGTAAGCACAATCCACAGTCACACATCACAGGCATCATATCCTATCGTGAAGGGCAGTATCTTCAGGTGCTGGAAGGTCCTGATATTGAAGTAGATAAACTGATGGCTAAGATATCATCTGATACTAGGCATGAAAATATCTGGGTTTTTCTGAATAAAAGTGTAACTGAACGTAGCTTTCGTAATTGGGGCATCAGCGTGTTCGACTTTGTGGATCAAGGCACTTTTTTTGATGATTTTATTGAAAAAAATAGCGTTGTCTTAAACAGTTTCGATGAGCAGCAAACAAAACGTATTCAGCCATTTTTTGATATACACAAGTCTAATACCGCCTCCCAAAAGGATTATAAAGGTAAAAGTCTCAAATTATTGGCTTGGCCTGACCTAAATCATGTCAGTAATCCTCAAATGATTATGGATTTATGTGTCAAACTGACAAAAAAACCTTATCCGTTTGATACATTGGTCGCTAGTGGTGAGTTTGGATCTTCTCCTCAAGTCACAGAAATAATCAATGGGTTTGATCAATCAGGTATACTGAGCGTGACAGAGACACAGCCGTTAGACGAGCCAAAGGTTAATGAAAAAAAGCCTAATAAGTTTTATGGCGCGATCAAGAAATTCTTAGGAATGAGGTAAAAAATTGAATTATCAGAAGTTAGCTATCATTGGTGAGGTAGGTGCTGGAAAAACTCAAATGGTTAAGACGTTGAGTGAAATTAACCCTTTTGAGACAGAGGCAAAGTCGAGTATCGATATTGGTAAAGAGTACACGACTGTCGGTATCGATTATGGCAGAATTACTTTATCTGATGATATGGCACTAGGTATCTATGGAGTTCCAGGTCAAGAGCGTTTTTCTTTTTTGTGGGAATTTGTCAACCACTCTTTGTGGGGCTTGCTCATCTTAATCAAGCATGGCGAGACGCCTGATTATGCAAATTTAGATAAACTGCTACACTTTTTTGCACCAGCAAAAAAGCAGACGACCTGTATCGTTGGTATTACTCACTGCGAAGATGCCGATAAACAAAGCGTGGCTGTGCTCGGACAAGAGATCAGAGTCATGCTGATGGAACACGATATAGTCGCGCCTGTGATCAATGTAGATCCAAGAAATAAAGAGTCCGCTGTGTCTCTATTATCATTATTTAATACCCTGAACAATCAAGGTTGATGTTAGATATGACTACACAAAACGAAAAATCACCTGCAAAAATAGCACTTTTGGGTCACATGAAAGCGTTGTGTGAGGCCAATAGAGAAATCATATTGGTCAGCTTATGCACCACAGATGGTTTTCCTATTAGCTGCTTCTCGATCAAAGAGTTGAGCAACCAATCCGACAAGTTTGCGGCGATGAGCAGTACGCTATCAGCGCTCAGCGACTCATCAGCTGCCCAGATGAAACAAGGTAAGTGCGATATCACAATCGTTGAAGCCACGTCTGGCAATATGCTGTTTGTCAAAACAGACTATATCGGCAAACCATGTGTATTGACCGTTGTGGCACAAGACAAGATGGCATTAGCAGAAGCAAGATATAAGACTAAGAAGCTGATTGGTGAAATCTCATCTATTACTGAGTAACGTGAAATTATTGATAGTAGATCGCTTCTTAGAGTAGCTGCAACGCTATACTTTGTAAAAGATTAACCTTGCTCAATCAAATCTTATCAAAAATCATCCCAATACGGATGATCACCAAAGCGCTCAGCAATGAAGTCAATCAAATAACGACAACGCTGCGATAAAAACCGATTTTTTGGATAGACGGCATAAGCGTTTAGTATTGGCAATTGATACTGCTGCAAAATCGGTACTAGCTCGCCACGCGCCAGCTTTTTATAAGCGATGAAAGTTGGAATGACGGTAATGCCATGTCCTTTTACTGCCAAATCCGTTAAAAACTCACCGTTGGTGGCTTTAATTTTGGCGTTCATCGCGTGATAATGCTTTTTTCCTTGGGCGTCAATCAGCTCTATATTGTTTGTTTGACCAAGACTGTATTGCAAAAACTCATGCCCCTCCAAATCTTCTAATGTATCAGGTGTGCCCATTTTTTTTAAATAGTCGGGGCTGGCGCAGATGACGCAACGAATCCGTGCCAGCGGCTTTGCTTGATAACTAGAATCTCGTAGCTCTCTGATTCGAATAGCCAGCTCATATCCTTCTTCAATCAGATCAACATGCCGATCAGAAAAATCCAATTCAAACTTCAGGTTTGGGTGCTGATTGGCGTATTCATCAATCACATCAGTCAGATGCATAAGACCAAACGATAATGGCGCGGTCATCTTTAGCGTACCCCCAATGCGCGTTGGCGTATCATTGGTAGTCTCGTTCAAGGCATCAACCGCGTTTAAGATACTGTTGACCTGCTGATAATACTGCTCACCTGCTTGTGTCAAGTGAGAGTGGCGCGTCGTACGGCTGATTAACTGAGTGCCTAGGCGCGCCTCCAAGTCTTTTAGGCGGCGGCTGACGGCTGACTTTGCAATATTTAATTGTTCGGCGGCTTTAGTGATGCTGCCTGCCTCGACAATGCGTACAAACATCGCCATGTCTTCTAACTGTCCCATTATCGATGCCTCATTATTGTTCTAATAAAAAGAATAGTTATTTGCACTTATGTCTGTTTATCTCTATATAGTCAACAATTATAATAGATACATTGTTCAATCACGTGAATTAATAACAAATATATAGATAATAAACGTATGGACAGTTAAGGATAAATAATGAAAACGATCTATCATGCAGCAGACTCACGCGGTAATGCCAATCATGGCTGGCTAAAAAGCCGTCATACCTTTAGTTTTGCCAATTACTATAATCCTGAGCGTATGGGCTTTGGTGTTTTACGTGTCATCAATGATGATTTTGTCATTGGTGGTCAAGGGTTTGGCAAGCACTCACACCGTGATATGGAAATTATCAGCATTCCTCTAGCTGGCAAACTTGCGCATGGCGATAGCATCGGTAATGAGGGCATGATTGAGACGGGTGAGATCCAAGTCATGTCAGCGGGCACAGGCATCACTCATAGTGAAATGAATGGCAGTCGTGAAGAAGCTGTGAGATTTTTACAGATCTGGGTCATGCCAAATAAAATGAGTGTTGCTCCTCGCTATCAGCAAGTGCACATGGGGACCATCATGACGCCCAATGAATTCAATCAGGTGCTATCACCAAATGCAGATGATGCAGGGGTTTGGATTCATCAAGATGCTTGGTTCAGTATGGGAGAGTTTGATGAAGGCGTGACGCAGACCTACCAACTAAACAATCCTAATAATGGTGTTTATATTTTTGTGATTGCAGGAACAGTCGTGATAGACGGTAACATTTTGTCTACTCGAGATGGCCTTGGGGTTTGGGATACTAAGCACTTCACTATGGAAGTGAAAGAGGCGGCAAAAGTATTGCTGATGGAAGTGCCGCTTTCTATGTAGATCACGGATGAGCGCCGTAGCATCGTTCGTTCGCTCGACTAACCGCATACAGATCAAGAGGTGCCACATGACGATTAGAACTCTAGAGCCACGATCAACGGAGGTTGGTGGTGTTCCTATCGCACGGTTATTACCCAATAAAGGCAAACAACCGATTGGCGCATGGTGCTTTTTGGATCATGCAGGGCCAGCTGAGTTTGCTCAAGATGATTTAGGTGTCCAAGTTGGGCGCCATCCGCATACCAATCTACAGACGTTTAGCTGGATGATTGATGGTGAGATTTTACACAAAGACAGCTTAGGTAGCGAGCAAGTCATTGCCAAAAACCAAGTCAACCTCATGACAGCAGGTACTGGGCTGATGCAAGGTATTAGCCATACAGAGCAAAGCGTTTTTTTGGACAGTGCTGACTCAGATGTTGCTCACTCAAGCGTCACTGCACGTAGTATCAATATGATACAGCTGTGGATTGCTTTACCCACTGACCAGCAGATTGAACGCAGTTTTCATCATTATCCGGAGCTGCCAGCATGGACTGAGGGCAACGTCGAGCTGATTCTGACCACGGGCAGTTACAAATCAGCATCTGGTGAGCACCATCAAGCGCCAACGTTGCAGTACTCAAAGATAGTTGGTATCGATGTACATTTTTTAGAAGATGGAGATATCACGCTAAATTTGGAGGCGAGCTTTGAGTACGGTATTTTGGTGGTTGTCGGTACGCTAGAGTCTGAAGGTCAAGTATACAAGAAAGACCAGTTATTGCGTTTTGATCATGATGACATGATCGACAAGACCTCTATAGAGCTGGTAGCAAACAAGGGCACACGTTTGATGTTCATTGGTGGGGAGCCTCTAAGCAACCAAGTATTACTGTGGTGGAATTTTGTCGCTGACAACAAAGAGGAGCTCAAGCAATCGGTCATTGATTGGAACAATGGTCATGAGCGTTTTGGTGAAGTGGATTCTAATATGCAGCGTCTGGTGGCACCAGAACTACCCAAAGGCTTCAAAGGCTAATTATCAACACGAAAAATTTATTAATCTATTTTTCAAAGGTAATCATCATCGTTAAGTTTTTTTACAAAAAATACATGGGGTTTCAGGTAAATTGTTCCGATAATAGCCCACATAAATAAACTGTTTTATAACGACTTGTTGATCACAAGATCGACAAGGTCTATCAACCCAGAGCAAATCATTCCTACAACAATATGGAGAAGTACCATGTCAGAACTAAAAGACTTACAGCAATTAGCAGAAAAGCGCCGTTCTATCTATGCACTCAGCGACCAGTTGCCAGTATCTAACGATGAAGTCGTAAAAGTAGTTGAGCATGCTGTCTTGCATACACCATCATCATTTAACTCGCAATCAACGCGTGTCGTTGTGTTATTCGGCGATGATCATCACAAACTATGGGATATGACTGAAGATGTACTACGTGCAATCGTCGGTGATGAAGAAGCGTTTAAATCTACTAAAGACAAAATTGCTGGGTTTAGAGCGGGTGCTGGTACGGTATTGTTCTTTGAAGATAAAGCAGTGGTGAGAGGCATGCAAGAAGCGGCGCCTTTATATGCTGATAATTTCCCAATTTGGGCAACTCAGACCAACGCAATGCATCAGTACGTCATCTGGACGGCGCTAGCAAGCATTGATGTCGGTGCAAACTTGCAGCATTACAATCCAGTGATCGATCAGAAAGTCGCGAGCACTTGGAATGTTGATGCAGATTGGGAGCTAAAAGCACAGCTGGTATTTGGTAAGATTGAGCAGCCAGCAGGCGACAAAGAATTCAAGCCACTTGATGAGCGTATGAAAGTGTTTGGTGCTTAATGTTGTTGTTTGAGAATAGACAACCTATGGCCTTGCTTAGGAAGTTTGCTAAATAAACTACAGAGCACGTAAAAAACGCCACCCAAGCATCGGGTGGCGTTTTTTTATGAATAAAGGGTAAAGACAGCAAAGCTACATTGGATATTTGCAGAACTGATGCGACAATTTAATGATTATTTACGTTGCATCAAACTGTTGGCGACCCATGCTGGACCGATTAATAAAAACTGTAAATCTTCAAAAAACGAGGGTTTTTTGCCTTCGATTTTATGACCAATAAACTGACCAATCCAAGCAACAACAAATACTGCCGCCCACGCTTTGAATCCCCATGGCATTGCCGCCATGACCGACAGACAAATCAGAATAAACAGCCCCATTGCCAAAAATAGCGGCGTCGATAAGCGTATATAAAACAGTAATACTAACGCGCTCAGTACGAGAGTAAACCATACAGACAGCGACATTCCCATGCCCAGCAGGCTGACAAAAATCGTTGGGACACATAGCCAATGGATTTTCTTATTAATCAGGTTTTGGTGACTGACCGCATACTCACTGAGCCACTGCTCAAGCGTGCGTTTGGATATTTTGGGTTGACGAGACATACTAACCTCCTTGTTAGTTGTTGAAGTAACACATTGATAGTGATGCAATATTTTGATCGCATAACCAACCCTACCAGTTGTAGCACTAATTGCGCGTGTCCACCATGTTATCTGTTAGACGGTGGAGTCAATTTCGCTCGTATTGCCAATGCGATATTGGTAAGACTTATCTCAATATCTCAAACGCTTTTTTCTACAGATGTTGCTATTAACCTCGTTCGCTGCGGTGCCACTCATAGAGACCGACAAAGGCGTTTACCTGATACACCATCGTCTGAATCGCAAAAATATAGTTGCCAGACATGAGATTGACGATCAGCCAGACAAAGTTGACGATGATCCATAACCACCAGTTAAAGGAATAACGCAGAATCATGGCAGCTTGCGCGGTAATAGAAAGTACAAAGGCAATGACGTTGATCCAAAAGAAAGAGATAAATCCCAAAAACAGGCTATTATCATCCTCTACGACGGCATAACCGTAGCTCGCCAGTAGATCATTGACGGTTGGGAAAAGGGCAAGACCGATGATGATAAATGCGGCAGTGATCAACCACACCGCTTTGCTCGCTGATTTTGGGATCATGTCGCCATCAGGGTCGGTGTGCTTTGACCAATAAAAAATGCCATAGACATGAGTGAAAAAGTTAAATAGGGGCGCGAGCATCAGACCCACGGCGCCAGATGTTGCTTGTACAATGACTTCCCCTGCGGTTGCGCCCATACCAAAGCCATTACCCATGACGTTTTTTCGAAAAGATAGTGACACCACACAAATCAGACCAATAAACGAGACAGCCAAGTAAAACCAATCAAGCGTGGTATGATCGGTTGTGAGCCAAAAACCTGCGGACAGAGCAATGACCCCGCAAATAAACCAAACGATGATCCATTGCATCGACCATTTTCCGGTGATGTTATCCAGTAGCTGAATACGCATAAATTTTTCCTCTAAAATTGATACTGATTTCAATATAGTGCTAACGACAACATAATGTTAACTGCAACGCGCTAGCTGAATAAATGATGATAAATAGGGCACTCTTTGATGCCTCTTATAATGTTTTGCCATAGATATGCTGATCGATAAATTGCAGTGCTTGCTGATAACGAGCATCGTAATCGGGCTGGTCAATCATATGCGGCGCGATATCGTGACGAGCAAAAATATCTAGCAAGCGCTGCTCGAACCGTCCACGTGCTTCAGGCGTACCTAAAGAGCGCATGCCGTCATCAACCCATGGCGTATTGTTATCGAGCATGATGGTGTGGTCTAAGCGAAACTCATCAACGCAAGCAGCGACAAAAGGATGCGTGCGACCTTCGTACTCTTCACAAAACGCTTGTGTGGTCACAAAATCCGTATCAACGATCGTAACCGGAGCCGTTGCATTGGCTTTAGCATCGCGTATCGCTTGCGCATGATCCAGACAAATAGGGCCGTAATCGCTGTACTGTAGCCCAACTTCGCTGCCGCCCAAATCTGTGCCCACATACAGACGGCCCATCTCCAGCGCAAAGCTGGCACCATAGTAATTAGCCAGCTTATGCACCAGTGTTGTCTTGCCAGAGCTTTCGCCGCCGACGATCGCAACGGTTTTTGTATAGTTAGCGCGTGCCTCTGGATGGATTGCTGACCAATGGGCGACTGGGTCGCGAGCAATGGCGTACGAGTCGAACTCAGGCTGTAGCACTGTCGTGACCACTTGTAGGATAAGTTGCTCTTGTACATCACTCTGCGTCAGTGGGTGGTTCTCCGCCATAAACAATGCTGTCTCTGCAGGGAGTGCTAATGCCTTTATCAAGCGCTGCAATTTGGCATTACTAGTCGCCACATCGATCCTGACATTTTCGCTACTATCATAAAGATGCTCATGAAGCGGTAACTCGATCTCATCAGTAGTATGAATATGAATAAATGGCAAATCCGCACAGGCCATCTGTAGCCAACGCGCTTTGTCTTGTAAGGTGATCGTAAAATCTGGATGCGGTGATGGATGCGTCATAATGACGATATGCAGGGTCTTTGCTTGTCCTGCTGCTTCTAATATGCTGCGCATTTGCCCCAAATGTAAGGGCTCAAAGTGTCCAATCATCAATCCGTTGTCGTACATAGCCATCCTTATTCTGTTTTGGGCTTATATTTGTTTCAGATTTAAGGATAAATTCTCTAAAACCTGAGTTACTTATGAGCATGGTATAAAGGTTTTGGAGGATTTACAGGTAGGTTATTGTAAATCTGACTTATATTTGACTCTTACGCAGATTATTATGTTTTTCATCAGCGGTTTTTGTGTGAATCTAAAAATAAAAAGCGAGTGATGATTTTTTGACAATTGAAGGTTTGAGCATTCATTACCACTATCAAGTCGCTATCAAAACACCACTTATCTCTTTGATTCATTTAAAAAATAATGAACTGTGTAAATAGCTAAAGCAAGGTTTTAGCAACAAAGTAAATTCTGAAACATTTTGAAATAACTATTTAAAATCAGGGGCTTGCGTGGTGGTATGACAGGTTAGGGCAAGCTTACGTATCATAAACTCACAAAGTACGTCTATACCTTCAACAGATAAATTTTCAAGAATTGATATACTTATTTATAAGTTGGCAAGGTGAGGTAGCCTTGAGACTAAAAAAGCAAGAAAAAGATAAAAAATACATTATAAAAATAGATAACAGAGAGGTATTTAGTTTGGCTAAGTTAGCAAAATTACATCGCTCACAAAATAATCGCATGATAGCGGGCGTTATGGGCGGTATTGCAGAATATGTCGGCTGGTCACCTACGTGGGTCAGATTGCTATTTGTAATTGTCTCGTCGCTAAGCGCTGCTGTACCGGGTATTTTGATCTATATCATATTATGGATAGTCATGCCAAAAGCCAATAGTGACTCCTACCAGTAACCAGGCTTGATATTTAGGCATTAATACCCGTTAAAAGAAATAAATCTTTACCACAAGCAGTTGTCCAACAAGCAGTCTCCAAAAATAAAAAGCCTGAATCATCAGGATGCCCAAGATACAATTTTCCTCCTGCCCGAATGCTCACGCATTTGGGTATTTTTTTGTTTTCAAGATTAGTCGCCGGTCAGGCGTTTTTTATGATGGTTCGGTCGTAAATCAGGGATATAGTCGCGTGTTTTTATCGACAACGCAAATTTAGTTAACGTAAATATGGATAAAATAGTCAATTTTTAGTAAGGTGAGCAGGCAAATAGCGTCGTTGCCAAATAGGTGATGAGTGCTATCAGAGATTTATTTAATCATACCCATTTCACAGTGACTTACTATGAAAACCCAAACTATGACATCCGAAGCGACAACCCCGATGACACAAGACCAAACTCCTCAACCGATGACTTTTCAGGACTTAATCCTAACCTTACAGAATTATTGGGCTGACAAAGGCTGCGTGGTATTGCAACCTTACGATATGGAAGTCGGCGCGGGCACGTTTCATACCGCCACGTTTTTGCGCTCGTTAGGTCCTGAGCGTTGGAACGCTGCGTATGTACAGCCATCGCGTCGCCCGACTGATGGTCGCTACGGTGACAATCCTAACCGTTTACAACACTACTATCAGTTCCAAGTCGTACTAAAGCCGAACCCACCTAACATTCAAGAGCTATATCTGGACTCGCTACGCGCTATTGGTATCGATCCATTGGTGCATGATGTACGTTTTGTGGAAGACAACTGGGAATCACCAACGCTTGGCGCCTGGGGACTTGGATGGGAGATCTGGCTTAACGGTATGGAAGTGACCCAGTTTACCTATTTCCAGCAAGTCGGCGGTATTGAGTGCTTCCCAGTAACAGGCGAGATTACTTACGGTCTTGAGCGCTTGGCGATGTATGTGCAAGGCGTTGATAGCGTCTATGACTTGGTCTGGGCAGATGGCGAGTTTGGCCGCGTCACTTATGGCGATGTGTTCCATCAAAACGAAGTTGAGCAATCGACCTATAACTTTGAGCACGCTGATGTGCCAATGATGGGTGAGATGTTTGATTTTTATGAGCAGCAAGCAGATAAGTTGGTTGAAGCAGGCCTGCCATTGCCAGCCTATGAGATGGTCTTAAAAGCCTCTCATGCGTTTAATTTACTTGATGCCCGCGGTGCGATTTCGGTCACTGAGCGTCAACGCTTTATTCTGCGTGTACGTACACTGGCGCGTAAGGTAGCGTTTGGTTATGTCGAAGCTCGTGCCAAACTTGGCTTCCCATTGGCAGATGAAGCGCACCGCGCCGAAGCTCTTGAGAAGTATTTGCCAAAAGAAGACGCGGCAACAGACAGCTTAGCCAAAGAAAGCACTGACAACAATCAACCGACGAACAAGCAATAGGAGCATCCCATGAGTACTATTCTATTTGAACTGGGGTGTGAAGAGCTACCTCCAAAAAGTTTAAAACCATTGCGTGATGCGCTGCAAACTAGTGTCACTGAGCAATTATCTGCAGCTGAGATCACCTTTGATAGCGTCAAAGCCTTTGCCGCACCGCGCCGTTTGGCGATTCAAATTGAAGGCATTAGCGCTAAGCAGCCTGACCGCACTGAGCAAAAACGCGGACCAGCCATCAAAGCGGCATTTGATAGCGATGGCAATCCAACCCGCGCGGCGATGGGTTTTGCTAAAGGCTTAGGTATCGAAGCGAGTGAGCTTACGACCATTAACACCGATAAAGGTGACTATGTCGGCTTTGAGCAAACGATCAGTGGTCAAGCGACTACCGAGCTACTGCCAGCTATTTTTCAAACGGCGTTAGATAGCCTACCGATTGCCAAACGTATGCGCTCAGGCGCAAGTCGCAACGAGTTTGTCCGTCCCGTACAGTGGGTAGTATTGATGCAGGATGACACTGTTATTGATGCCACTATCCAAGGGCATGAGACAGGCTTGCAAACTCGTGGGCATCGTTTCCACAGCCCTGACTACCATGATATTGCTCATGCCAATGACTATGAGCAACTGTTAGATGGTCTAAAAGTCGTGGCAGATTTTGATAAGCGCCAAATGCTGATCAAAAACCAAGTCAAAGCATTGGCAGATGAAGTTAATTCTGATGCTATCGTACCGCAGGATTTGTTGGACGAAGTTACCGCATTGGTCGATTTCCCCATTGCGCTACGAGCAAGCTTTGAGGCGCGTTTTTTGCAAGTGCCACAAGAAGCGCTTATCTCGACCATGCAAGCGGATCAAAAGTATTTTTGCTTGACGGATAAAACGGGCAAATTGCAGCCGTACTTTATCTTTATCACCAATATTGAGTCTAAAGACCCCAATCAGATTATCGAAGGTAACGAGAAAGTGGTGCGTCCGCGTTTGGCTGATGCCGAGTTTTTCTTCTTACAAGATCAAAAGCAGCCGTTATTTGCACTCACAGAGAGCCTAAAAACTCGTGTATTCCAAGACAAATTGGGTACGATTTGGGAGAAGTCTGAGCGTATTGCTAAGCTTGCCGCGTTTATTGCTACCCTAATGCAGCAGCAAGGCCACGATATCAACGTCGATGACACCGTACGTGCGGGTATTTTATCCAAAGCAGATTTGGCCAGCTCGCTCGTTGGTGAGTATCCTGAATTGCAAGGTATCGCGGGTACGTATTATGCACGTTTGAATGAGGAACCTGAAGCGGTTGCAGCAAGCTTAGAAGAGCAATACCTGCCCAAGTTCAGTGGTGATGTATTACCGCAAACACCAGTTGGTATTTGCTTAGCGTTGGCTGATCGCCTAGATACGCTCGTTGGTATTTTTGCGATTGACCAAGCACCGACGGGGTCAAAGGATCCGTTTAGCCTACGTCGTTCTGCCATTGGTATTTTGCGTATTTTGATCGAAAAGCAGTTACCAATTAATCTTGTCGCATTGGTTGAGCAAGCGATTAAAGGCTATAGCGATGCTGAAGGTAGCAAAATTGCCAAAATGGGTGATACTTTTACCCAAGTCATGGCGTTCTTAAACTCGCGCTATCGTGCGATGTATACCGAGCAGGGCGTTAGCGTTGATACGATTCAGGCCGTACAAGCGATTAACCCGCATATGCCGCTTGATTTTGATCAGCGTATTCGCGCCGTACAAGCATTTAGCGAGCTGTCACAAGCGTCGATGTTGGCTGATTCAAACAAACGCGTTGCCAATATATTGGCCAAGTCAGAAGTGAGCGTTGCTGATACGGTTGATGAGACGCTACTATCTGAGACTGCTGAGCAAAATTTATATGCAAATGTGCAGCAAGCACAGACAGTGGTACAGCCATTGCTTGAGCAAGCGGACTATACGCAAGTATTGCAAACGCTGGCGAGCTTAGATGAGCCATTGACACAGTTCTTTGATAATGTGATGGTCAATAGCGACGATGCGGCGCTCAAAAATAACCGCTTGGCATTGCTCAAGCAGGTACGCGCCTTGTTCTTGACTGTGGCAGATATCAGCGAGCTACAGCTATAACTGCTAGCCTTTAATCTTAGATTTTGATACAAAAACTGGCTCAATGTGGCCAGTTTTTTGTTGCTATAGCACTTGGGTATTCGTCAGTGCCATGAATGACAAACAAGCATCATTGATAATTAACCGTAAAGGCATTGTGCCATTGCCATTATTGACGGTAAAATTTAGGCATTAGAGCGTCTTGGATCATGGTAAGTGTCATCACTCTTGTTATTCATTACGTTTATTTGTCGTTGAAGGAGCGCTGCCGTGTTTGCCGTTGTTATTGTCATTCTTATTATCTGGGCTTCCATGTGGGCTTTTTACAAGTTTATGTACCCACGTCCACCCAAAAGCATGATGCCAAAAGAGGGTGATGTCACCACACCACGTCAGTGCAATTTTTGCGGTAACCGTTTGGCGGAGTATCGCGGTGTCCTTGAAACTAAGCCTAGCTTAGCGACAACCAATGATGGTAATACTGAATCAGCCCAAGAATTATTCTTTTGCAATTATGAGCATCAGGCAGACTTTCACGCAGGCAAGACTTATAAACCTTATGCGTAAGCAGATAGATAAAAACGATTGACCATAAAAAAGCGCTTAGTATGGATAAACTAAGCGCTAACAGGCTGAACGGCTCTCTATCAGACTGTCTATCCTTTCGAATAACCTGTCTGCTGATACAACGCCGCGACTATTACAAAATAGAGTGGGCGTCTTTCATGATTTTATTTAGCAATGCCTGTGATTGCTTGTCTTTTTGCAAGCGGTCTTCATCACTTCTTTGGTTGGCATGGATTTTTTCGTATAAATTCAAGCAGCACAGCACCAGTATGCTTTCTTGACTGAGACTTGGTGCATCTCGCTTTAGATCAAGCGCATAGTTATTGATATAAGAGACCGCCGATAGTAGCTCTTCTTGCTCATGAACGGGACAAAAAATTGGATAAGTCACGCCAGCAATCGCGATATCGACTTTTTTGATCTGGGGCTCAGCCGCTTTGCCATTGGCTTGAGACGATGTGCTGGATGTGCTCGCCCCCGATTGAGTGGATTTTTGTACGGCTACGTCTTTATTCGGTGCTTGAGTATTTTGTGATGGGTTATTTTCTGTCTGTTTTTCTATAGCGTTGCTTTGGTTGTCGGTCATGATACATCCTACAATGTCTGGTCAGTGAAATGAGTGATATCAGGTTTTACAAATAGCGTTGGGCGGTTTAATAAGTAGCATATTTTGCTATCTATTACAGGAATGCGTTAGCTTTCTGCTTGATCGATGCGGGTTAAGCGTTGCAAGACGACTTGCGTGCGCTCCGCTGCCAACTGATTCTTTTTTTGCAGCTCATTGTTCTGTTGTTTGATATCGCTGTATTGCTGCTTCAATTCATTATTGTGCTTTTGCAGCTCGCTATTTTGTTGTTGTAATTGGCTGATTTGTTTTTGTAGTTTGTCTTGTTCTTCACCGATCATATGATGCGCTTCTGCGAGACTCTGATAGCGCTTGTCGAGATCGTTCAGTTGCTTTTTTGCGCCATCACGCTCGCTGTGGCTGGCATCAAGCTTGTTTTTTAGAGCAGAGACTTCTTTTGCATCGCTAACAGGGTGTTGTTTTAGGCTGCTAAGTTCAGCACTGACAAGCTGATACTGTTTTTTGATGTCGAGTACCATTTTTTCTAATATTCTAAGTTGATCATACATAGTCAGTTTTTATCCTTAACAAGTAAGCGTGAATGAATTTTGTTCGCTGCATTTAATAATGCCATAGGTGACCGCATAATATCTATATCAACAAAGTAATTACAAGTACGAGGCTTTGTCTTTTTACTTTTATCTATCGATGATTTGTCCCAGACATTTTGTCGTGACTATTTTTATTTTTTGAACAGTAATCAACTACTAGGACCTCTATTATGAATGATAATATCTCTGGCTGGAATACTTGGCTGACTGCGTTTGATGATTGGACGGACGTGTCTATCAGTGAGGTGCACGGCCTGATGACAGGGCTGATGACGGCGTGTAACGCGCCTGATGAGGCCACATGGGCAAAGGTGTTTGAAGAGCTGAGCTTTGCACCGCTACCAGAGGCGGCATTGACGTTGCTGACAGAAGAAGCAGAAGACACGGTGTTTCAGTTAAAAGATAAAGATGATGCATATGCTTATATGCCGCTCATACCTGATGATGAACATGATTTATACGAGCGCGTGATGGCATTGAAACAGTGGTCAAACGGCTTTATGACGGGTTTTGGTATTACTGATTGTAATTTGAGTAGCGAAGAGAATGAGATGCTCTCAGATTTGGCTAAAATTGGTGGCATTCGGTTAGAAGAAGAAGAGGATTTTGAGGGGGGAGAGGAGTCTTATCTTTATATCTACGAGTTTGCTCGTATGGTGCCTGTGAGTTTTGCGACGCGCAAACGCAAGCCTGTAAAAGACATCGCCCTGATTGCTGGACTATCTATCAATGCCAAAACCACCAAAGAGCTACAAGCAGAAGGCAAGTTGCTAAAACCGATGCCACCCGTGCTTGACGTGATGAATCAGAATAATCCATCATAAGACAAATCTGATACCTCATAGTTTTTAAGAAATGACTTTTAAGAAATGACTTTTAAGACATAATTCTTAAAAATCATAATAGGGATATTTTATGATCCAAGATACTAATGACAATGCTAGCAATGACCAACAGTTAAAGCCTGCTACGCACCCGAGTAATAGCCTTGATTGGCTGACACGGCTTATCGCCTTCGATACAGTCAGTCGACACTCCAATCTAGCATTGATTCATGATGTGAGAGCGTATTGTGAGCAGCTTGGTCTGACAGTGGATTTGACCTTTAACGAGGCAAAGACCAAGGCCAACTTGTTTGTGACCGTAACCGCTGGCGAAAACGCTGACCAAATTAATAACGGTTTGGTGCTCTCAGGTCATACTGATGTCGTGCCTGTCGATGGTCAAGACTGGACATCAGAGCCGTTCACCGCGACGATACGTGGTGACAAGCTATACGGACGCGGTGCGTGCGATATGAAGGGTTTTATTGCGTGTGCGTTAACGATGTTGCCACAAGCTGTACAGCTATCAAATAGCGGTCAGCTGCGTCGCCCATTGCACCTCGCGCTGTCGTTCGATGAAGAGGTGGGCTGTTTGGGTGCACCATTGATTTTGGCGGATTTAAAAGCGCGCGGTATCACCCCTGATTATTGCATCGTCGGTGAGCCAACCAATATGGCGATGGTGGTTGCACACAAAGGCATCGCGGTGTATCGTTGCCGTGTCCATGGTAAATCGGCGCATTCTTCATTGATTGGACAAGGGGTCAATGCGATCAGCTACGCTAGCAAATTGGTGGGCTATGTTGACACGCTTGCTGAAGAACTGAGCACTCGTGATGACGCTTTAGAAGACGGGGATGCATTGTTTACGGTGCCTTATTCTACCTTATCAGTAGGTACGATACACGGCGGCACAGCCACCAATATCGTACCCAATCTGTGCGAGTTCACCTTTGACTACCGCAATCTGCCGCACATGACGCAAGACGATATACTGGCACCCATTCAAGCAAAAGTCGCTGAGCTAAATGCGCAAATGCAAGCACGTGCGCCTGAAACGGGCATCGAGCTGATGCAAGAAGAGAGCGTCCCAGCAATGACGGATAGCGATAGTGCTGAGTTACAGTCATTGATAGCGGCGCTCACTGGTGACGACGAGCGTCACAAAGTCGCTTACGCAACAGAAGGTGGTCAGTTTACCAATGCAGGCATCCCAACGATCATCTGTGGCCCTGGTAGTATTGAGCAGGCACACAAAGCGGATGAATATGTAGAACTGATCGAAATCGAACGTTGTGACGGCTTTTTGCAAAAACTATTAGACAGTTGTACTGCCAAGTAGCTTATAGAGGTGTCGATACGCTATAAAAGTGGCAAACATATGTATATAATGTGAGAAGTATCAATAATACCGCCTGAATGGCGGTATTTCTTTTTTTGGCGATGTGGCTGTTCGTATAAGAAGCATTTATATATAACAAAGTAGGGGTTAGCTGATGTCTTGGCATCTGTTTGCAGTATTTTTCGCAAGTACGTTTTTGATTTCCGCAACACCAGGTCCCAACATGTTGTTGGCATTCCAGTATGGCATGAACTATGGCGTGAAGCGCACATTATGGACGCTGGCAGGGTTGAGCCTTGGGCTATTTATCTTGCTGCTATCGACTTTACTTGGGCTGGATGTGATCAGTCGCCAGTCGCCATGGCTGCTCACAATTATCAAAGCCGTGGGCGCGGCATACTTGGTATATTTGGGCATCAGCTCATGGCGTGATGCGGGTGATGGTAGCTTGATGAGCGATGCCAAGGAGTTAAGTGCTGAGGTTGAGGCCGACTATGGGGCTTTTGAAGGTCAAGCTGGTACACCGCAGCCGCGCTCGCTGTCGAGTGCTGCGGTCAAGACAAGTCCGAGCAATCTCACTTTATTCCGTACAGGAGTCTGGGTATCTTTATCTAATCCAAAAGCGATATTATTTTTCGCAGCGTTCTTTCCTAAGTTTATTAATTTTAGTGCGCCACTATGGCCGCAATATATCTTATTGACCATTGGGCTATTCATGAGCGAAACGATTTGGCAGATTGTCTATACGCTAGGCGGAAAAAAGCTGGCAAGTTGGCTCGATGTTGGTAATCGTTTAGCATGGCTTAATCGTGGTTGCGGCATTATCTTTATTATAATTGCAGCGGCTTTGTTTGCTGAAGTAATTAATAGTTTTATGCTATAAAAAGTTATTAGTTATTATTTGAAATAATCACTTTGTTAAATGAATCGCTATAGTATTGCGTTTTTTGTTATTCAAAAATTAATAGTTGACAATATTTTTTAAATCGTTATTATTATCTCACTGATTTATAGTCTTGCTATAAATTTCTAATAAATCTGCTACTGTCGCCCTGACATTAGCCACAACCTATGGAGGAATCATCGTGTCCTATATAACTGTTAAGACGTTTTTAAAGATTGAATGTATGAAAAGCATGACAACAATGAAGACTTCGAAAAAGTTTGGCTAAATTTATATATAGCTATTGAGTGATATTCTATCTATTCATATCAATGAATAGCCTCCTATATGTACTCGCTCCATCCTTCCTCTAAATCTACTTTGTCAAAATAGCGATGCGATAGTGCTAAGTAGTTTTGTGCTTGCTGTTATCTGTTTATCCAACATTCTGCTGTATCTTTATTACCAAAAAATCATTCACGCTAACACTTAGCGATTGTCTACCTGCGCGCATAATATTTACGCCCTTATTTTTGGTATGAAAGATTCTTCTTTAAAACGTCCATAATAAAGCAGCCATGAATTTTTATTGATTTTTAATTAATAAAAATACGGATTTTTATTGCCTATAATTTCTTAGATAATAATTTTTTTCTTATTAAACCATTATGTTTAATTGAGAAAGATAAGTAATGTCTAAAAAATATAAATAGGCGAATTGAAAAAATGCATGGCTTTAAGAATAAAAAAAACGGAAAAATAAATAATGAGCATTCAATTATTATTAAATAAAAATAGTAAACATGGCGTGCCTGTCAAAATCTACACCTCGGATGTCGAGCAAGGCGCGATGCAGCAATTACGTAATTTGGCTCAGCTAGATTTTGTACACTCGCACATTGCGGTCATGCCTGATGTGCATGTGGGCAAAGGCGCGACCGTTGGCAGCGTGATTCCGACCAAGTCTGCCATTATTCCTGCGGCGGTCGGCGTAGATATCGGCTGCGGTATGAACGCGGTACGCTTATCACTCACGGCAAGTGATCTGCCTGATAGCTTAAAAGCGCTGCGCTTGGTGGTCGAGCAGCAAGTGCCGGTGGGTTTTAATATGCACAAGCAAATCCAAGCAAAAAGCTCCACGCTTGATCCGCTCGGCAAACGTCTAAAACCGATTACCGATAAGCATTCAGGATTGCTCAAAATGCTTAAAGGTTTTGAGCGTACGTGGGCCAAACAGCTGGGTACACTTGGTGGTGGCAATCATTTCATCGAACTGTGCTTGGATGAAAACCAAGATGTCTGGGTGATGCTGCATTCTGGTAGTCGCGGTATTGGCAACTGTATCGGGCGCTATTTTATCAATCTGGCCAAAAAAGAGCGTCAATCACGCTTTGGTCATGTGCCTGATCGTGATTTGTCGTATTTTGCCCAAGGGTCTGACAGCTTTGCTGATTATGTTGAGGCAGTTAGTTGGGCGCAGGATTACGCGCTAGAGAATCGCCGCGAGATGATGCGATTGGTGATTAAGGCGCTGCAGTCGCCGCAAGCAGGATTGCCACGATTTCAGCTGACCAAAGAAGCCATCAATTGCCATCACAACTACGTTAATGAAGAGGTGCATTTCGGCGAGCAGGTTTACGTGACGCGTAAAGGCGCGATCAGTGCTTATGCCGGTGAGCTTGGCATTATCCCCGGATCTATGGGCGCAAAATCCTTTATCGTCCGTGGTCTTGGCGCGGCAGAGTCGTTTTGCTCTTGCTCACATGGGGCGGGGCGACAGATGAGCCGTGGTAAAGCGATACGCGCGTTCACCATTGATGAGCTAAAAGCGCAAACCGATGGTGTCGAATGTCGCAAAGACAAAGGCGTTATCGATGAGATACCGGGCGCGTATAAAGACATTGATGAGGTGATGGCCAATCAAAAAGACTTGGTTGAAGTGGTGCATACGCTGAAGCAAGTCATGTGTATTAAGGGCTAATACCAAACCTGCAAATCCTCTTAGCATCGTCAAACTTGCTTAATGTACTGGATATACAATTTGCGCTCGTTTTCCTCGCCAAGATGATTTTCGGCGTTGGTATCTAAAAAGGATTAAAGAATAGGTAACTATATGAGCTTAAAACAAACTCTAAAGAAAGCCAAACAAATTGAGAGACAGTTAGACAATCAGACTGAAGCAGGTGCACAGCACTCGCTAGGCACAATGAAACCGCGTAATTATCTAGCGCTTGATCCGCTGTTAAGAAAGGGTGGTCTTCATGAAAAGGAAGATATCGATATTGTCCGCAAGAAACGTCGTCGTGAGACCAAGCAGCAGCTACGGAAGACAGATTGGTTATCAGAATAGTGATGGTTAACATTCACCCGCAAAAAAGCCGTTCTCTATTATAGTGAACGGCTTTTTTATTCTTACTCAAACTTATAATTTAACCATTGTTACCTTAACAGTTAGGCTAATACTTCGATTAGCTCGCCTTTTACCATATGCGGGCTAACAAAATCAGTGATGCGCACGCTGACGAGTTTACCAAGTAACTCATCCATTTTCTCAACATCATGAGGGAACATAACGGTACGAGTGTTATCTGCCGTACCGATTAAGCAGTCAGGATGACGATTGGCGATTTGTTCAACCAAGACGCGAGTAGTAGTACCGACCATCTCATGCGTTTTAGCCAGTGTTGAATCGATAATAACTTTTTGGAACTCAGCCAAGCGAGCTTTCTTGGTCGTGAAGCTTACATCATCTGGCAACTCAGCGGCTGGCGTACCTGGACGCTTAGAATAGATAAAGCTGTAAGAGTGATCGAAGTTCAATTCTTTCGCCAAGTTCAAGGTATCTTGGAAGTCTTGATCGGTCTCACCAGGGAAGCCAATGATAAAGTCGCTCGACAAGTGAATATCTGGACGAATGGCTTTTAGCTTATTAATCTGATTAATATAAACGTCGATCGTATGGTTACGTTTCATCGCTGCCAAGATAGCATTTGAGCCACTTTGAACCGGTAGATGTAAGTGCGATACTAGCTCTGGTAATTGGGCATATGCGTCAATGATATCATCAGTGAACTCTAGCGGATGGCTGGTCGTATAGCGAATACGCTCGACACCGTCGACATGCGAGACATAGTGCAATAGCTCAGCGAAACGGCAAATACTGCCATCGTCTTTTTCGCCGCGATAGCCGTTGACGTTTTGACCCAATAGGTTGATTTCACGAATACCTTGAGCGGCAAGGCTATCAATCTCAGCCAATACGTCATCAAGTGGACGTGATAATTCTTCACCGCGGGTATAAGGAACGACGCAGAATGAGCAATACTTTGAGCAGCCTTCCATGATAGAGACAAAGGCTTTGTAGCCTTCTACTCTTGGCTCAGGTAAAAAGTCAAACTTCTCAATACTGGGGAAGGACACATCAATCGTGCCAATACGGTTTTTGGGTGACACGTGGCGCTGATCGTTGGATTGATCATACAGCTCAGGCAGACGGTGCAGGGTTTGCGGGCCAAACACCATATCCACATAAGGCGCGCGTTTTTGGATATTGTCGCCTTCTTGTGAGGCCACGCAGCCGCCAACGCCAATCACGAGATCAGGACGTTTTTCTTTGAGTTTGCGCCAGCGCCCAAGCTCTGAAAACACCTTTTCTTGCGCTTTTTCGCGGATAGAGCAGGTATTCATCAACAGCACGTCGGCTTCATCAATGTTGTGCGTCACTTGCATGCCGTGCGAGTCACCCAAGACATCGAGCATTTTGTCCGAGTCATAGACGTTCATCTGACAGCCTTGGGTGGTGATAAAGACTTTTTTAGTCGATGATTTTTCGACTGGTGCTTGGGCTGAACTTTGCTCCTTGAGTGCAGTGACAGCACGTGCGGTGACAGTCGTCTCAGCAACAGCATCATCATCGATGCGGGGATTGAATAAAGTAACACTCATAAGGGGAAGTCCATGATTGACCAAAAATATAACGGAGTAGCCGATTAACAGGTGGCGTATTTTATCACACCCCTGTACTAATGTGAAAAATTAGCACCGACAATAAACCCTCAGTATGACAAATAATTCATAGCAGTATCAATTATTTACTACGACTGATGCTCACCATTCATAAAACCAGCACTCTTTATCATTGCTATGTTACACCGTGCTCTCCTATTTATTAACAAAAGGTAAAGGAGATAGTTGAAAGCACAATGAGTATAGTATGATGATTGCGATACCTTTGGCGGTACTTAGCGAACCGTTATTCAAATATTTGTAGAGATATTATAAAGAGAGTCAGTATGACAAAGTTGCGTGTTGCGCATAGCATCAAGGATGAAGAATTTACCAGTGAAAAGCAGACGTCGAAACGACTCACAGTAGGCTCGTTGTGGATAAGCGCATTGAGTGTGGCAACCGCTATAAGCGCGCTTGGTGTGTCACAAGTGGCTTGTGCAGAGCTGACGTGGGGTGATGAGGAGAGCTATCAACAAGAGGGTAACTATCAGCAAAATTATCAGCAAGACCGTAGTATTGACTCATTTATGGCAGCGGCTATCGCAGCGGATCGCGGCGATGTGGGTGCGCTCTATAATTATGAGCAAATCATGAGCGGCGGTCTATTTGCCATGTATCCAACCTATTGGCGGATGAATTTAGATCTCAATTCACAAAGTTCAGCGGCCGTATCACAGTTTGTGCGTCAGTATCCAGATACGGTCATGGCTGAGAAGTTGGTGGCTGATTTTGCGGAGACTAAAGCGGGTTCAAATGACTACGCCTCGGTTAGACAAGTGGCAAATCTGATTACCAATCCTGATGCCAGTGAGCGCTGCGCTATTGCCCTTGGGTTCAATAATGGCGGTGATACCATGCGCGCCATGGCAGCCAAATCTGATGTTTGGCTCACCACCAAAAAGCAGCCAGCCCTTTGTGACCAGCTAGCGATGGAGATGAATAACAACGCGCTCATTAGCAATCAAGATCGCGCTGCTCGTCTCAAACGTATGTTACGAATAGGCAAAACGGGTGACATCATGGCGCTGTCGTCACGCCTAGGTACGCCGATTGCTTATTCGGCGCTTAGTGAAATTCAGCTAAATCCCTCGTCGTTTTTTAGCCGCTTTGGCCGCGAGCCCGCCAGTCAAACCAATCAATACCTATATTTATATGCCCTTGGCCGTATCGCAGACAAATCTTATCGAGAGGCGGCCCTGCAGTTAGACTTCGATATCAAGCAAGACAATCAGCGCGCTGTCAAACTATTAAATGATGAAACGCGTCGTTACGCTTACCGTACGCTTGGCGTTAAGCGCATGAACCACAATACCGATGACGGTTTTAATGCTGAAGCAGTAGACTGGTTCCGCAATAGCTTAGATGATGACTTTAACTTTGAAGAAGCTGAAGACTATGCCATGGCGGCAATCCGCTTTGGCCGCTGGGATGATGTGGTTGAAGCTATTTCAAAAATGGATGGTGAAATTCAGAAGGATGGTCAGTGGCAATACTGGCTGGCTCGTGCTTATGAGCAATCGAGTAATAGTAGCAAACGCAATACTGCTAAAAAGATGTATCAAAATCTAGCAAAAAGTAATGACTATTATGGATTGATGGCAAAAGACAGAATCGGCCAGCGTTTTGATGCCAGTCGTCTAGGTGGTAGCAATTTGCCTAATGTCAGTACCGCTGACCGCGCGCGCGTGATGCAAGATGGCAACTTTGCTCGTGCATTTGCCTTATATAACTCTGATGCTAGCCGCGCGTATGCCAACCGCGAGTGGAACTGGGCGGTGAAGCAAGCACGCGATAACCGTGATGACAATCTGATCATTGCTGCGGCTCGTCAAGCGTATGACATGGGCTGGCTCGATCGGGCGATTTATGCCGTTGATAATACCGATAGAGTCGATAGCTTGGCACTTTCGCACCCTATGCCGCACCAAGAGTCAGTGGTGCGTTATAGTCAATCAGCAGGCATTGATCCAGCGTGGGCTTATGGCATTATGCGTCAAGAGAGCCGTTTTGTGTCTTCTGCGCGCTCAAACGTGGGCGCCAGTGGGTTGATGCAAATCATGCCTGATACGGCAAAATATATCGCGCGTAACTTAGGTGAGACTTATAGTGCGAGCCGTGCTAATAGTGGCGATACCAACATTCGTTATGGTACATGGTATATGGGTGATATCTTAAGTAAACTGAACTATCAGCCAGTACTGGCAACCGCAGGGTACAATGCTGGACCCAATAATGCCAAACGCTGGCAACCAACCTATGGCGCAATCGCCGCAGATCAATATGTCGAATCGATTGCCTTTCCTGAAACACGTAACTATGTCAAACACGTGATGGAAAACGCTACTATCTATAGCAGTCTGCTGGGTCGTAGCCAGCCAATCAGTCAACGTATGGGTACAGTACCTGCTGCTTTTTAATCAGTGAATTCGTATTTAATAGACCACTAGCTTTTATAGTTAACGGTCTATTTTTTATGGGTTAAATGGCAGCAAGTCTTAGTACTTTATACAATAAATACTGAACTTAATTTTGCAATTGTTGACGAGCACGACAACGTTTACGTTTTTGCTATAGATTAAAAAAGACATTTTGTTACCATTGCTTTAATTGACGTTTATGTTCTTAGATCGCTATGTGTTTAATGCTGTTGGCACAATGATTTAAGTGATAGCCCATGTTTTATCATTGCTAATTGCTCCCAGCCCTATGATCAAAAAATACTTCAAACTGCCTGTATTATCGAAAACTCGGCAACCGTTACTGATTCAGGTGCCCCGGTCATCTAATACGAAAGCAGAAACAAGCTCAAAATTTAAGACATCCAGTTTCTTGGTGCAGTTCCGTGGAAGTTTGATAAGTGGAAGTTTGATAAATAGGCATCATATGGGTAAAGTTAATAAAACGACGAGTTTTGGTGCTTTGTTAATCATACAAGGTCTTATGCTTACGCCAGCATATGCGGCGAGCACGGTCAAAGCTGGCCAGCGCGTATTGATGGTCGAGATGACCCCCGCGCTATGTAGCATGCAGCCGACAAGAGCCCGCATGCGTCAATGTCTAGAAGGCTATTCGTTAACAGTTTCAGGCTTAGACATGGGCTACGGCGAACGCTGTGGTCGTGGTAGCGAGCCACGTTTGACACCACTACAACTAAAGGTTGTCAATCGCATCATGCCTGATACGACAGTACGTAGCCAAACGTGGCAGCGCTATGGTGCTTGTAGCCCACTGAGTGCCAGTCGCTACTTCCGACAAATCACTAACTACGCTGGTGAACTAAAGCTTCCTAACGAGCTGAATACGGGCAACAGTTATACAGTCTCTAAATCTCGATTTATTAGTCAAATGACGCGCCTAAATAGTGGTATGTCATCAAATAGTGTCGATCTCATTTGCCAAGAAGGCAGTCGTCGTCAATCGATACTGACGGATATCCATGTGTGCTATGAGGGTAGCAGTTTTGGCACTTGTCACAATGTTGTAGATAACTGCGGCAGCCAATTCATCATTTCAGGTGGTAGATAGCTTTTATTTAACTATTTTTTAGATAGTCTACCGTTCTTTTTCTACATCCTTTTCGGTACTGTTTTCAATAAAATCTGAATAAACTTGTCCGTATTACATTGTCATTTTTATGCTCTTATTTACTCGTCTCATAGCGATAAAACATACTATGGACCGTATCTAAAAATTATACAGCCCTTTATTTATAGGCTCTGAGCTTATAGATATTCTTTTCGTATAAAATGTAACAATATAGTCCCTGATGGGTCTATGACTGTATCTAGACGGTCGCTGTGATGAAGTGCTACACTAGCTCTCGGTTTATGTATGCTGCAATGCGGCAGACAAGTCGATATCTATAATGATAATCATCAATTAAAACTATGTATTATCCAATCATCAATTAGGGAGTATTCAATGTCAATGAAACAGCCTTTACGTGTTGCCGTCACTGGTGCCGCTGGTAATATCAGCTACGCGATGCTATTTCGTATTGCATCTGGCGAGATGCTAGGTAAAGATCAGCCAGTTATTTTGCAATTGCTTGAAATCACACCAGCGCTTGATGCCCTAAAGGGTGTGGTCATGGAACTAGAAGACTGCGCATTCCCATTGCTTGCTGGTATTGTCCAAACTGATGATGCAAATGTGGCATTCAAAGATGCTGACTACGCGTTACTCGTCGGTGCCCGTCCACGTGGCCCAGGTATGGAGCGTAAGGACTTACTAGAAGCCAACGCTGCGATTTTCTCAGCACAAGGCAAAGCATTAAACGAAGTCGCTAGCCGTGATGTAAAAGTATTGGTCGTCGGTAACCCTGCCAACACCAACGCGCTAATCGCTCAGCGTAACGCACCAGATCTTGATCCACGTAACTTTACTGCCATGACTCGCCTAGATCACAACCGTGCGATGGCACAGCTGGCCGAAAAAACTGATAGCACTGTCAATGACATCAAAAACATGACCATCTGGGGCAACCATTCATCGACCCAGTATCCAGACCTAACGGCTGCGACTGTCAATGGCAAACCAGCGCTAGAGTTGGTTGATCGTGATTGGTACGAAAACACGTACATCCCAGAAGTACAACAGCGCGGCGCGGCTATCATTAAAGCTCGTGGCGCCTCGTCTGCAGCTTCTGCTGCCAACGCTGCTATCGCGCATATGCGCACGTGGGCACTCGGTACTGACGAGAACGATTGGGTCTCTATGGGTGTTTACTCAAATGGGGAATATGGTATCGCTGAAGGCCTTATCTACTCATTCCCATGCACGTGCAAAAACGGCGACTGGTCTATCGTAGACGGCGTTGATGTGTCATCAGAATTCTCAAAAGAGAAAATGGCCGCCACTGAGCAAGAGCTGAGCGAAGAGCGTGATGCAGTAGCACACCTACTACCATAAGCTAAGCAGTTATATAGCTGTCTTAACTTAAGTAATGAGTGAAAAAGAAAAGCCCTCTTAATATAGGAGGGCTTTTTTATGTCTATAAGTTTTTTTATCCAAAAGATATGATGAAATAAAAAGTAATCTATCGCATCTTTTGAAATGGCAATATCTGTTTGCTGTCTATACAATTGATAACGTTAGATAAACGTTGATTAACAGCTATTAGCACAAAGCTTGCTACAATAAATGGGTTAATTTGAATAATAAGCACAATTACCACTACACCATTTAAGGAGAAAAGTATGTTGGGTGAGCCAGAATATAATATGAATGAGCTATTTGCTCAGTTAGGTCTAGATAGCTCTGATGAAGCGATTGATAAGTTTATCGCAGACAACCAGTTATCAAGTGAAGAGAAATTGGTAGAAGCTGATTTCTGGACCGATAGCCAGCGTATGTTCTTGCAAGAAGAATGGCAAAAAGATGCAGCATGGGTAGAGACGATTGATGAGTTAAATGTACGAATGCATCCTGATGCCTAAAAGCTGATATAAAAAACCTAATATAGTGAACCGACCCCCATAAGTTGGACACAACTTACGGGGGTATTTTTATGCGTTACAATCTAGACTTTAAGATCAAAGTCATCGCATACTATCGTCAAGGACATACCGGAATCGCAACAGCAAAGAAGTTTGGACTTGATAAAATGTAAGATACGTCTGACTGCTAAACTTGGTTATCACGCCATTCTAGTAGGTCAGTGACATCTTGATGAATACCCGCTTTCAAGGCGTCCAAACCATCGTAGCGACGCTCACCATGCAAAAAGTGCAAGAAGCGCACTTCTAGATTCAATCCGTACAAATCTGCTTTTAGTTTGGGAAAGTGTACTTCCAATCGCCAGTCATCACCTTTATCAACAGAGGGTCTTTTGCCAATGTTAGCGGTACCGAACAAACTATGTGGACGCAAACCTGCGACGCCTATATTGTTATCAGTAGCCAGCTTTATTAAGCCATCAGGTATGACCTCTCCATTCTCATCTAAGCTGACGACATCAACGGCAAAAATACCGTGCAAAACGGGTTTTATTCGCTGCAAATCAATATTGGCAGTAGGAAAGTCCATAGTGCGACCAATTTGATCGCCACGGACGACCGACCCCGTAATGGCGTAGTCGCGGTCCAGCAGTATATTGGCAGCATGAATATCACCTGCCAATAGCAAGTCACGGATGCGAGTAGAGCTAATACGTGCAGCCTCATTATTGAAATCATTCAAGTGGTCGTTGTCAATATTGCTATCAGTGATGGTATGTAGGTTAGTCACATCCAAACCATAGTCGCGCAAAAACTGACTATCGCCAGTACGATCATGACCGAAGCGGAAGTCGTCACCTAGTACCAGCGCTTTTACATTTAAGCGCTTGGCTAATATATCGGCAAAGGCTTGTGCTGATAATGAGCGAAAGTCCTCATCAAAACCTGCCACCACTAAGGTTTTAACCCCATGTTGTGCTAGGAGTGCCTGCTTTTCTGCTAGATTGGTCAAACGCGCAGGGGCTTTAGCTGGCTCAAAAAACTCACGTGGTTGTGGCTCAAATATCATGACCGCAGCGTCCAAGTTTTGGGTATGCGCAATATCACGAACTTGTGCCAGCATTGCCTGATGACCAAGGTGTACGCCATCAAAATTGCCAATAGTGAGCACACAAGGCGCTAACTCTACTGGGTCATTAGTAGTAGACGCGGCATTTGATGATGCAATCAGTTGCTCAAGAAAATAGGTTTTCATAAGTTTTCAGCTATGATGAGACCAGATAAAAAACGAAAAAACACATCTATGGTCAAAATTGATGTGTCGAAAATTAGCCATTATAAAGTAAAATAGCCACACTAACATCCTATAGTCTACGGATAATGCAAGTATGAATGACGCTCTATGAATTTCATGGTTTGTACATACGTCTATTATCAGTATGACGATTTTTTACTATCATCATGAATACCAATAATAATGCCAATCAATATGGAGACTCTATGTCCGATGTTGCCTTAAATGTCATAGCAACTGCCCCGTTGACACATCAGCTGACCCAGCAGTTTATGGTACAACGTGCCAGTAAAGAAGACTTGGCAGAAGTCTTGGCGATTTATAACCAAAGTATTCCTGGCAAACAAGCAACGGCAAATTTGGCATTAGTAACGCTCGAAGAACGTACAGCTTGGTTCGATGAGCATTTAGATAGTCCAACGAGGCCTATTTATGTAGTCAAAGCATTACTAGAAGGTGATGCCGATAGACAGAGTACAAAACTGCCGATTGTTGCATGGGGCAGTTTCAGTGATTTATATGCGCGTACCGCTTATCATATCAGCACTGAAATCAGCATCTATCTGAACCAAGATTATCAGAGTAAAGGGTTGGGCAGTCTGTTGACACGCTGGATGTTGAAGCAAGCGCCCAGTTTAGGAATCAGAAATATCGTTGCCCTTATTTTTGCCCACAATCAGCCAAGTTTGGGACTGTTCCGTAAACTTGGCTTTGAGCAGTGGGGATATATGCCAAAAGTTTGTGATATGGACGGGTTTATCGCTGATGTTGTGATGCTTGGTAAAGCCGTGGCATCGGACAACATTGCAGATAATTAGAGCAAAATGCCTTAACCCAAAATTTTCCATTGGCCGTCGTTTTTCTGTAGTTGATAGGTCAATGGTGCAGGGTCGCTTTGTCCTTTGAGCATCAACTCGCCCGTAATAGTAGCGCGCGTTTTGTCATCATTGTACGTTGTGTCAGTAATCGTCACGCCATCGACCGTTTGTTGAAACGCCGATTGAGTGTTGGCAAGCTCTTGCTCAAAGTTTGCCATATCTACTTGATAGTAGCCTGCCGCATCCTTCACATCACCATAATACAAGCTATTTAGTGCTTTTTTGACCGTGTCCTCTGGTGTGCCAGCTTGGGTCGGATTGGTCACTAGGCTTTTTTGGTTAATCGGAGCGGTGACTGTATTGATATTGTCATTATCAACGGTCGTTTTGTTCTCAGTATCATCTGTGACTTGAGTCGTTTCGCTTGTGCTATCTGCTGTCTCTTTTTGCTCAGCTGTGTCTTCTTCTGAAGTATCAACGACAGCTGCAACCTCTTCATTGTTGGTAGCAGTTTCAGTGTCTGCAGACTCATTGTTGCTGCAACCGCTCAGCAGTAGTCCAGTACCGAGTACACCTGTTGCAAGGAGAAGCGGTAAGCGCTGAAAGAGTGGCTGTTTCGTTGTCATATCAAACCTCAAATGTCAGTTATTCATTAATAGGTCATTATGACAACGATTGGTGGCAAGCATTGTCAATTCTGATGATAGGCTTGTTTTGGTTTCGTAAGCTAAGCTCATGCCTATATCTACGTTGGCTTATCCGTGTTTGAGCTGGCGAGGACGGAAACCTGTCGCTAGCAATACCACGCCATAGACGAGCGCTCCGGCGACACACATAATCACGAGTGCGATGATGCGTTGCCACTGGGCTTCATCAGTAGGGAAGTAGGGTAACATGAGATAAAGTACGCCGATCATGGAGCCAGTCGAAATGGCAAACTGTGTGAATAGTTTGCTCCAATGGGGGCCAAAACGGAAAATATCGCGCTTGTGTAAGAAGTAATAGAGCAAGCCTGCGTTTACGAACGCTGCGCCCGTCGTTGCCAAGGCTAGGCCACCATGTAATGGCATTTCTAAGAAATAGAATATCCCAATAAAGATGACACTAAATACCATGTTGGCAATAACAGAAATGATGCCGATTTTGACAGGTGTTCTGGTGTCTTGACGCGCAAAAAATGCAGGGGCAAAGATCTTGATCAGCATGAATCCTAAGATACCACCTGCCATACTACGTAATGCCAGTGCACTCATCTGCGCATCGCGTAAGGTAAACTCACCACGTAAGAACAGGGCTTGCATCAGCACATCTGCGAGTACAAAGAGCGCAGCCGAGGCAGGCACACCGACCAAAATGATAAGGCGCGCGGCCCAGTCGATGGTCTTTTTGAAACTAACATCGTCTTTTTGCGCTTCACTTTTTGACAGACTTGGTAATATGACCGTACCAATCGCTACACCAATCAGCCCTAGTGGTAGCTCGCTCATACGCTCAGCCGCGTAGAGCCAAGACACCGAACCTCCAATCATCAATGAGGCAAAAACGGTGTTCAGCAATAAGTTAATCTGAGTGACAGACACACCAAAGATAGCCGGCAGCATTAATTTTAGAATGCGGCGAACGCCCTCGTGCTGAAAGTCAATCTTGGGCGCGACTAGTAGTTTTTGTTGCCATAGCTGAGGCAGTTGTATTAAGAATTGCAATAGTCCTGCGATCGCCACGGAATAGCCAAGCGCCATAATAGGCGTATCAAACATCGGCGCAAAAATCAGCGCACCACCAATCATACATAAATTCAATAGGACTGGGGCAAAAGCGGGCGCAGCAAAACGGCCATAACTTTGCAAAATACCACTGGCAAAAGCCGTCATAGAAATAAACAGCAAATAAGGGAAGGTAAGGCGGAGTAATTCAGCGGTAATGGCAAACTTATCAGGTTGATCGGCAAACCCAGGGGCAAATAACGTCACTACCCAAGGCGCGATTAAGATGACAACCACTGTCAGCATCGACAACACCAGCAAGAGTGCGCCTGAGGTGCGACTGACTAATATCTGTACCTGCTGTAAGCTGTATTTTTCTTTGTACTCAGACAGCACAGGAACGAATGCTTGGCTAAACGCCCCTTCGGCAAACAGTCGTCGCAAAAAATTTGGGATTTTGAAGGCGACCAAAAAGGCGTCCATCAAACCGCCAGCCCCAAAAACCCCTAGCAACACGACATCACGTACCAAACCTAAAATACGCGATAACATGGTCATGCTACTGACCACCATGGTGGAACGAAATAACCGACTTTTTGCCATGAGAACCTATCTTGCTAAGTTGTGTACAGGGTTGTATAAGAGGTGGTGTGCTGATTTGCTGTTGCAAAAAAACTGACGAATTATAGCACTTTCATCACTGAGATAAATGGATTGGATGTGGAAATCATTTTTGCAGTGATAAAGAGTTATTTCGTAATAACCCTGCAACTAGCTCCCGCAACCTTGTCCATTCAAAATAATCACCAGGATCGGTCTTACGCCCTGGCGCAATATCACTATGCCCTGTCAAATGTCGGCGTGTTTTCGGGTACGCTTCATAAATAGCCGCAATTACCGCTGCGAGCTTCTCATATTGAGCGGAAGTGAAGGACACAAAATCTGACCCTTCAAGCTCAATGCCAATGCTATAATCGTTACATTCGGGTCGGCCCAAATAGCTAGATCGCCCAGCATGCCAAGCGCGTTCGTCAAAATTGACAAACTGCGTGATAGCGCCGTCACGTTCGATAAACAAGTGCGCTGACACTTCTGCGCCTTTGATCGTCTGAAAGTAAGGATGCGCATTCCAGTCTAATTGATTGGTGAATAATGCCTTTACGTAATGTGTGCCACTCGTATCGCATGCACCAAACTCATTGGGTGGTAGGCTAATATTATGAATAATAATGGCATCGATACTGACACCTTTTGGTCTGATATTATAGTTGGGTGAGGCCAGCCAAGTAGCGGCTGATAGCAGACCGTCTGTGATTGTCATTGGCAATGTAGATAATGATGAATTTGAGGATGAAGCGGGCATAAAGCTCTCTTTTTATAATAGTATTGGTGATGTTGTGATAAAAAGTTTATCAAAGTAGCTAGGGCGTGTCCCTAAATAGTCACAGCCTATTTATGTCATTTGAGTCTCTAGCATAGTAAACCTTAACAGCGCGAATAGCGTATAAATAATAACGTGTGAGAGCCTGCTTCATGTCTATAAAACTGATGTCTACGTCTGGAACTTATACTCTAATAACCATTGGTCAGCGAGCGCGACTGCCATTGGCGATAGCGGCGCTATTATTCTCTGCAAACACGCAGGCATTTTTACCGACACCTTTATTGGTCACTGAAGGTGCGCTCTCATCTGAATTGCCAGAGAGTATGTCACCTAGTGACTCTGAAACTACTGTTCGCATTGAGACATCTAATCTCAGTGATACTGGAGACAATACTCAAAATAATACTGCGTCTGGGTCAGATATGACGACAGAGCAGTTACTGGCAACATGGCGTCGACAGGCAAAAACCGACAATTTAGCACAGCATACAACATGGCGACGATTATTGTATTTTTACGATGACCAAAGCAGCATGTTTTCTAAAAAGAAAACGGAGAGTCTGGTCGATGATCCACGCTTTTTTTTGAGTGATAACGGTCAGCAGGATGCAGCCGCAGAATTAGATGCGACACTAGTCGCACTGGCAAAAGAATTCACATCGCAGACAACTGGTAATAACCAAGCAAACATTCATATAAAAACTCAAGCCAATAATAATTCCGTTCTGTGCCGTTTCCCAGCACGAGTAGCATGGCTAAAAGAAAAGTTAGCTATCGATGATGCGAGTCTGACAAATGAGTGTCCAGAGCTGGATGACTGGATGTCGACATTGGCGCCTGAGCAGTTATCTATTGTGTTTGCTGAGGAATATTTGGACAACCCACTCTCTGCCTTTGGTCATACGTTATTGCGCATTGATTCAAAATCGAGCGTAGCAGATCCCAATCAAATCAGTCAGGCGTATGCGCTCAATTATACGGTGGACGGTGATCCAGGCGATAGCTTTCCAATCTATGCGACCAAATCCATGATTGGCAGTTATGACAGCGCCATCGAGATTGATCCTTATCCCCAAAAGCTCGCAAAGTATCTACAAGACGATGAGCGTGATACGTGGACGTATCAGTTGAATCTGACATCTAGTGAAGTACAGCAGGTTATGCGGCATGTTTGGGAGACCAAAGCGCTAAAAATGCCATATTACTTCACCACGGATAATTGTGCTTCTGAGATTCTGCGCCTGATCGACGTTATTCGTCCGCAGCAAAGTCTATTGAAGCAACTGGCTTATGTGGTCGTGCCCTCTGATGTTATTCAGTTATTAAACAGCAAAAATCTTTTGGCAAATGCCACTTATACCCCAGCCGACAATACGTTGCGTCAAGCTCAGCTTAATGACGCTAAGCAACAACGCGCGCAGTTGGGCTATCATAACAGCGCCAAACAAACCTTAAATGAGATAAAATCGGCACAGCTTAATCCTGTATCAAGCCTATCAGATGATGGACAACGGTTACGCAAACGTCAAATCGAGGTATCGGATAATAATCCAATAGATAGGCATCCACTACAGTTGGGAGTGATAGCTATCGGTCAGCGCGGTGACAATGACTATATCGATATTGGGTTTAGAGCAGGATTTCATGATACGCTTGACCACGCGTCAGGGTATTCACAGTTTTTTAATTTAGAAGGGGTAGCTGCGACCTTACGTCTATATGACACAGATGATGATAAGCCCAATCAACCAGACAGCGTGGTCTTGCAAAATGCGACTTTGATTCGTGGACGCTCTTTTAATCCTATCAATGCTGGCAAAAAAGGCAAAACGTGGGGTGCAAGCATTGAGGCGACGCGAGTGAATGATGGCTCACAAGAGGGCGGGCGAGATCATCTGGTGGGTAGTGTGGGTTATGAGACGGGCTGGTCGTGGGCATTTGGTACGCCAAGCAGTGGTACGGGTCAGATGCCGCCGCAACTATGCTATACGTTTTTGGCCGGGACCGCGCAAGCAGGGCGCGGTATTAATAAAGGCTTTCGCGTAGGGGCAGGTGTCAATGCCGGCTGTCGTTATCAGATTAACAATCAGTTACGCGCGCAAGCTGAATTGCAATTGCTATATTGGTATCATGGCGGCAGCGATGAGTCCAACGTTCGTGGTCATTATTGGCAACCGATCTCAAGCCTCGGTTTACAATACGATATTGATAAAAAACAAGCACTACGTATCAATGCCAGCTATGACTGGCAAAAGCGTGTCGATACTAACGAGGATATACAGCTGTCATACAGACGGTATTTTTAAGTAGGATTATCTCTTAGCGCTGTAATCGTTGTATAAGTTGTATAAAAGGAAAGATGCTTTATGAATACACCAAATATACTCATTATCGGGCAAGGTGATATCGGCTTGCCTGTTACCAATAAGCTGGCACAAGACGGCTTTTCTGTGACAGGGCTGGCTCGTAGTGAGCGTGATCACTATGCATTAGTGAATAACGCCAATTTTTTGCAGGCTGATGCGCTGACTCTGACGACCGAGCAGCTGCAATCATTTACCCATATTGCGATTATCGTCACACCTGATGAGTATTCGACCAGCGGTTATCATGACAGCTACTTGGCGATTAGCCAACACTTGGCAACGCTTGCTCCGAATCTGGCGAACCTGCAGCGCGTCGTGTTTATTTCTTCTACTGGTGTTTACGGTCAAGATAATGGCGAATGGATCGATGAGCATACTGAACCTATGACGCCTGAGCGTGACGCATCAAAGGTAATATTGCAAGCCGAACAAGCACTGCAACAAAGCTTTGGTGACAAAGCCATTATAATTCGTCCTAGCGGCATTTATGGACGTGAGCGTCTTATGCGCGTGCGTAAAGCTCGCGAGCCACAAAAAGAGCCAGTACCAGCGGCGCATTGGAGCAATCGTATCATGGATCGCGACTTGGTCACTATCATCGCTAATGTATTGACTACAGACGCACCAAAGCCACTCTATCTTGCGACAGACTACAGACCTGTGACCACCCTTGAGCTTGGCGTTTGGTTGAGTGAACAAATCGGTGAAGCCGCGCCTATTATCGATGAAAAAAAGACGTCAGTGACAGGAAAGCGCTTGCACAGCAATATTCCGTTAGCTTGGCTTGAGTACGCTGACTGGCAAACAGGCTATCGTGATATTTTAGATCACCAAGAGTAAGCTTTTCAGCGTAAGTATTTAAGTATAAGCTCTTGAGCTTAAGATCGTCTCTTAGTTTGATCGTTTTTATTGGTTTTATATTTTATTGTGTATGGAGATTTCATGACCCAGCCTTCTACTTCTGATGACCGTTTGTCTCATGCTAGTCTGGCAGCAGAAGGTAGCAAGCTCACAAAAGGCGATGCTGGGCAGTCCTCTGTGCTAGCTGATTCACATCAACCTGCAATCGTACATCCTAATTTTGATCCCAAACGATCACCCCTTGATCCTGCTAGACCGCTGAGTGATATTCCTGAGCCTGCCCGCCGCTTAAACGGCCAGTTGCGCCGGCTTTATGGTCATTCGACGCGGTTTTATCAGCCTAATGCAGATAGCTTGTCAAAATGGTCGCTGATTGCTTCAGAACCCTTGGCGGAGCATTTATCGTTACTCAAGGCGGCGCAGCTCGTCGAGTTGCCTGATAGCTTTTATCAGAACCACAGTGATCAGCCCTTATTATCGGCATTATCAGAGATGACATTATTAGATATGTCAGATATCCAGCAGGCGATTCGTACCTATCCAAAACTCAACCGTTATGGGTTTGGTTCTGCTGACCGCGACGAGATGGCTGAGCCAAATAACAATAACGAAATTAACGAGTCTTCAGCCTCTCTGCGCGCATTGATCAAACGCTATAATCCTGATGAGCTGCTGAGTAGCCTGTATGCCGATGATTGGCAAGTGATTTTGCAACCGCAGCAATTTGAGACAGGCGAGGGCAGTTTGGCGACAGATATTATGGCATGCAGCGCCGCCGTCCATGCGCTAAAGCAATGCAGCACCCGCAAAAGTATCAATCATAGCTATAGTGCCGCGCAAATTTGCCAGCACGTACGTAGTTATTTGCTGAGTCAAATTGTCTGTGAGCCTACGCAGCGTCACGCATATCGTCAGATCCGGATATTTGCTGGTCACGTCATTGTTGCTGCGTATCATTTAGGCTGGGAGATACAAGTGCGAGCAGGTGGCCAGAGTTATTTTAATATCTCGTCACGTAGTAGTTTGTTGACTCGCTATGCCAATATGCAGGATTACGAGATCAACGGTTGGTCAAGCTGATCAATAATGCGTACAATAATGCAAATTTTTTCGCCCCTCTTTTTGCCGATAGGAATGTCATCATGTCTCACGTATCACGCCCGCAAGACCCAACGTTTTCATCTCATCAATTTATTCAACTGGCTTTAGATAACAAAGTACTTAAATTCGGCGAGTTTGTCCTCAAGTCTGGTCGTATCAGTCCATATTTTTTTAATGCCGGTCTACTTGCAACGGGTGAGATGCTATCACTGCTAGCACGCGGCTATGCGGATGCCTTGGCTGAACAAATGAATATGACAAATGATGTCACAGATGAGCAAGAGCTAGTCATCTTTGGTGCGGCCTATAAAGGCATACCTTTTGTGGCAGCAACCGCGCAAGCGTTATGGCTACATCATGGCATCAATGCCAAATGGGGTTACAATCGTAAAGAAGCCAAAACCCACGGTGAAGGGGGCAATTTGGTCGGCGCTGACGTAAGTGGAAAGGCTGTTTGGGTGCTTGACGATGTCATCACAGCAGGCACAGCGATGCGTGAAGTGGTCGAGATTTTAGAGCAAGCAGGAGCAAGCGTTGCGGGTATTATCGTCGCGCTTGATCGCAAAGAAAAAGGCCAAGCTGAGCACTCTGCTATTCAAGAGCTTGCTGCCACATTAGCAGTGCCAGTGCGTGCATTGGTTGATATTGACGATTTAATCAGTTATCTGGCAGATGACCATGGTGCACAAAACGGCCAACATAAAGACGCGACCCAGTTAGCCAAAATGCAACATTACCGTGAGCAGTACGGCGTATAGTTAGGCACTAAGCCTGTTTTATTAGACACTGAGCCTGTTTTATACCAATAATATAACGTAAGTGAGCCCTACTATGAGTCAAACAATGAGCCAACAAAACCAAGAAAAATCGCTAAAAATACTCGTCATTATGGATCCTATCGAGCGGGTCAATTATAAAAAAGACACCAGTCTTGCGATGATGTGGGCCGCTCAAGATCGCGGGCATCAGCTTGGCTACTGTCAGATTCATGACTTGTGGTTGGACCGTGGACAGTTAATGGTCGATACTCAGCCGCTTACGGTAAAGCGAGACCCTACAGACTTTTATACATTAGGGGATAAAGCGACAGGCTCAGTTTCTGACTATGACGTGATTTTGATGCGCAAAGACCCACCGTTTGATATGCGCTTTATTTATGCCACTTATATGTTAGATCATGCCAAAGCCGCAGGCGTGCTTGTGGTCAACGATCCGCAAGCCATACGTGATTGTAACGAAAAGCTATTTGCGACGTGGTTTAGTGAGTATATGAGTCCAACGATTGTGACCAGCAAACAGGCTCATATTCGTCAGTTTATCGCTGAGCATCAAGATGTCATCGTTAAGCCGCTAGATGGTATGGGCGGTACGGGTATCTTCCGTCTGACTGCGGATAGTCCAAACATTGGCGTGACGATTGAGGTGCTGACTGAGCTTGAGACTTTGCCAATCATGGCGCAGCGTTATTTGCCAGAGATTAAAGCAGGTGATAAACGCGTACTTATTGTAGATGGCGTTGTGGTCGACTATAGCTTAGCGCGTATCCCAAGCAAAGGCGAGACCCGTGGCAATCTTGCCGCAGGTGGTAGCGGTGTGGCGATGCCATTAACCGATATTGAGCGTCAAGTGGCAGAAGTTGTGGCGCCGATTGTCAAAGAAAAAGGTCTGATGTTCGTGGGTTTGGACTTGATCGGTGGGCGTATTACTGAGATTAATGTCACTAGTCCAACGTGCGTACGTGAGATTGATGATCAGTGCGGTACCGATATCGCGACCGACTTTATCATGGCAATCGAAAATAAATTTACGGTATAGTTTTAGACAGTCTAAGACAGATGTCCATTAAAGAAAGTACGTCTTAATACCTCGTTTATCATTGCCTTGTATGGTCGTGTGTCAGTAGTACATGACGCCAAGTCATGCCAGCTCATGGCTTGGTTTTTTTGTTATTTCTACTGCATAAAGTACTGTATATAAGACAATGATTTCCTCTATACTATGCGGGCTTTTACCGTGTCATTTTTTTAGTAAATGGCATCATAGTAGTAGGACAAATCCTTCATATAAGTCAAGTAAAGATAGGCAGATCTCCATGAAAACACCGCACATATTGATGATGGCAGCTGGGACGGGCGGACATGTTTTTCCCGCGCTTGCAGTGAGCGACGAGCTGACCGGTCGCGGTGCGGTTATTCATTGGCTTGGAACGCCAAATGGTATGGAAAATGGTTTGGTTGAACCGACGGGTTATCCTTTTCATGCCATCAATATGCAGGGGCTGCGCGGTAAGGGCGTGGGTCGTTTAGTTAAGCTGCCAGTAACGTTATTGTCAGCGACGATGGCTGCGGTGAAAGTGATTCGCAGCAATCAGATTGACGTGGTCGTTGGTTTTGGTGGCTATGTGAGTGCGCCTGGTGGACTTGCTGCACGTCTGACCAATACACCGCTGATTATCCATGAACAAAATGCCATCGCTGGCATGAGCAATCGTTATCTGTCTAAGCTGTCTACCAAAGTATTACAAGCATTCGAGAACACTTTTGCCAATAGTGAACAAGATGCCAAGCTTGAAACAGTTGGCAATCCTGTGCGTAACGCCATCACTGGTGTCGCAGAGCCAAAGGTGCGTTATGATATCAATGATGGCTTACCGCTTAAACTGCTGGTCGTGGGTGGCTCGCTTGGTGCTCAGGTATTGAATGAGACTGTGCCAAAAGCACTGGCTTTGCTAGACCAACCGTTTGAAGTCCTCCATCAATGCGGACGCAATAACGAAGCAGCCACTCAGGCGGCTTATAGTGAGCAAGATTTAAGCAAGCATCAGTTCACAGTGCAACCCTTTATCGATGATATGGCGGCGGCCTACAACTGGGCAGATATTATCGTTTGCCGCGCTGGTGCATTGACAGTGACTGAAATCCAAAATGTCGGTATTGCTGCTATTTTTGTACCGCTACCACATGCGGTTGATGATCATCAAACCGCCAATGCGCGCACATTGACCTCGCATGCTGCTGCGGTTTTATTGCCACAGTCAGAGCTAACGGCCAAACGTTTAAGCGATGAGCTTAGCGTACTCAATCGAGAGAAATGCCTTGAGATGGCCAAAAAAGGTCATGCGCTTGCCAATCGCAGTGCGAGTAAACAAGTGGCTGATATTATTTGGCAAGCCTTATAGTTTCGGCTTTTGCCACTCGTTATTTTTTACTGATCATATTTTACTGTCCTTCAATTTTTATTATCCCTTAATAAAGAGAAAATTTTATGTCTACCTCTGCTAAAGCCCTTCCTAAGCGTTTGATTGAAATACCAGAAATGCGCCGTATTCAGCATTTGCATTTTATTGGTATTGGTGGCTCAGGCATGTGCGGCATCGCTGAGGTAATGAACAATCAAGGCTATCAAGTCAGTGGTTCTGACATTGCAGAAAGCCTGGTGACGAAGCGTCTACAGCAGATTGGTATCAAAATATCGATTGGTCATGATTCCAAAAATATTGCCAACGCTGACGTGATCGTCGTGTCATCAGCGATTGATCGTAGCAATCCTGAGGTCAAAGCCGCGCTTGAAGCGCGCCTGCCAGTCGTACGCCGCGCCGATATGCTTGGAGAGTTGATGCGTTATCGCCATGGTATTGCCGTTGCTGGTGCTCATGGTAAAACGACGACGACCAGTTTGCTCACCACCATGATGGCAGAAGGGCAGCTAGATCCTACCTATGTGATTGGTGGTAAGCTAAATGCCTCAGGTAAAAATGCAGCACTAGGTAACAGCCGTTTCTTGGTAGCAGAAGCGGACGAGTCCGATGCGTCTTTTTTATCACTGCGCCCAATGGCAGCAATTGTGACCAACATCGATCAAGATCACATGGAAACCTATGGCAACAGCTTTGACAATTTAAAAGCTGCATACATTCAATTTTTACACAATATGCCGTTTTACGGCTTGGCCGTGGTATGCGGTGATGACCCTGAGCTGTATGCAATGATCGATGATATTGGTCGTCCAGTATTGACCTTTGGCCTTGAGCCATTTAATGACGTACAGGCTGTCGATCTGGTGGCAGAAGGTACCAAGACTCACTTTACTGTATTGCGCCGTGACCGTGAACCATTGCGTCTGACGTTGAACATTCCTGGTACACACAATGTCTACAACGCACTGGCTGCTATCACCATGGCAACGGATGAAGGTGTCGATGATGCCGCGATTGAGCGTGCTTTGCAGAAATTCGAAGGGGTAGGCCGCCGATTTGAGCAGCATGCCTCGGTCGATATCGATGATGGTAATGTCCTATTGATTGATGATTACGGTCATCATCCAAAAGAAGTTGACGCAACCATTAAAGCCGCTCGCCAAAGCTTTCCTGATCGCCGTTTAGTGATGTTATTTCAACCGCATCGTTATAGCCGTACCCGTGATTGCTATGATGATTTTGTCGAAGTGCTATCAAGTGTTGATGAGCTGCTACTATTGGATGTATATTCAGCAGGTGAAAGCCCGATTATAGGCGCTGATACCAAGTCATTAGCACGTAGTATCCGTCTGCGCGGTGAAGTTGAACCAACGATTATTGACAAAGACAACCTTGCCCCTGTGATGCAGCGTTTATTAAAAGCCAACGACATGCTTATCACGCAAGGCGCGGGTAATGTGGGGCAGATCGCTATTGATTTGGCTGCCAATAATCTTTACATCAAGTAAGCTAAAATTTAGGAACTATCTTCATGACGACTAATAATAAAGAAAACATGAGTACTCAGAACCTCACTATCGATGATACCGAAGATAAGTCAGCCATTACCAATCCAGAACCAGCATTGGCGGCGGCTGCACAAGCAGGACAAAGCGACGCGAGCATTTCACCAAATGAAAAAGAGAATAAAAAATCTATTAGTACGATGACTGGTCATGTAAAAGATGCCGCTCAGTTTGGTAAAGTCGCTGTGATTTATGGTGGTAGCAGCAATGAGCGCAGCGTGTCTTTGGATAGCGGTGCGGCTGTATTGCAGGCACTGCAAAACCAAGGTGTCGACGCCACTCATTTTGATCCTAAGCACCAAGACATCACAGAATTACGTGATTACGATCGCGTGTTTAATGTCTTGCACGGTCGTGGCGGCGAAGACGGTCTATTGCAAGGTGTATTACAGTGGTTTGATATACCGCAAACGGGATCTGGGATTTTGGCATCAGCATTAGGTATGGACAAAGTACGTACCAAACAACTATGGCAAGGTTGCGGCTTATCCACAGCACCGTTTTCATTATTGACGGCTGATACCGACTGGCAGCAAGTAGTTAACATGCTAGGGCTGCCACTTATTATTAAACCCGTTCATGAAGGCTCAAGTATTGGTATGACCAAGGTCAATCATCTGGATGAGCTACCTGCTGCCTATGCCACAGCAGTACAGTGTGGTGATGCCGTGATGGCTGAGCGCTGGATCACAGGTCGTGAGTTTACGATTGTGATTATCGATGACGAAGCTTATCCTGTCATTCGCCTTGAGCCTGCTGATATCACAAACTTCTATGACTTTGAAGCCAAGTACAATCGTAACGATACCAGCTACTATATTCCTTGCGGATTGAGCGCTGCTGATGAGAAGCATCTGCAAGAGTTAAGTCTTGCGGCATTCCGTGCAGTAGATGCAAAAGGCTGGGGACGTATCGATGCCATGCAAGATGAAACAGGGAATTTTTGGTTGCTTGAGATCAATACCGTGCCCGGTATGACCAGCCATAGTTTGGTACCAATGGCAGCCAAAGCTCGAGGCATGGATTTTGACACATTGTGCTGGCACATATTATCGCAGACAGTCTAATTTTTTAATGTGACGTTCATCATATTTATCACGATTTTTTAACAATGAGTCTGATGACAATCACTTTGAGTAAATGAGCTATGTTAAAACATGGGCAATCATAAATTATATAGAGATTTATAATTGCTCAGCTTTATCACTTTTGTAGCATGGCGAGTTTAGCCAAAAAAGCCGTTAATGTGTCACTAGAGCTGCTATAACACAGCTTCATGTAAACTTGTGTAAATTCAAGGCTACTAGCGAGCGTTACGCTATTGTTTGCCTATAAAATACGTTAATATTGTAAGAATAGCTTTGTTTTAGTAATATTTACGTTTTTTGCAGGGATAACCTATAAGTTATTCATAACCTAAGAAAAATGTTACGTTTAAATAAGAATAATCGCTGACTATCAGTCTTTTTATTGACAGTCTTTGATAATATATTGCTTTAATAAGCTTCTGCAAAAACTTGCAGATTTACATCAATAATTAGCATGATCAGTTTTATGCAAATATAGGGACAAAGGTCGTTATGGCTCAAACTGTCAACGAGGTAACTGACTTGATGAGTGATAAAGCCGGTCGCCCAGCATCCAAACTCCAATTACCAACCTCGGCCCGATATCTTTTTATGATATTGGTATTAGGATTATTGGTACTAATATTGATAATGGGTGGTAAAGCGTTACGTGATGCACCGCCTGCTGAGATTCATGTCAGCAATCAAGGGCTCTCTACCGCTCAATACAACTCATTGCAGACAGTGATGGATCAGCAAAAGGTCAGCAGTTTTTTTACTTCTGATTTGCAAGCATTAAGAGATATTACGACAAGCCTTGCATGGGTTGATCAAGTGAGTATCTCTCGAGACTGGCAACGCGGCATTGTAGTTACTGCACTACCTAAGCAAGCAGTCGCTAATTTTGGGACAGAGCGTTTGGTTGATGCAAAAGGATCTGTGTTCGTTCCTGCTGATAGTAGCGACTTGACGCAAGAGCGCTTTGCTACTCTGCAAGGTGAAATCGCTCAAGCGCCAGTCATTATGCAGCAAATGCAGCAAGTCAATGATTGGTATGCGCCACTTGATATGCAGGTTGAAGACATTATTTTGTCACCAAGAATGACTTGGCTCATTCGTTTTGATAATGGCTTGCGCGTCATCGTCGATAATGAGAACACCGCACAAAAATTACTGAATCTAAGCCAGTTACTTGGTAATCAGTTAAGCGGACGCCGAGATGAGATGCAATCTGTAGACTTACGCTACAAGAATGGTTTTACGATTGCCTGGGATATGTCAGCGCCGCCAGTTGATGAGCCCAAATAATTGAAGTAATACTGATGAGTGGTTACTTGAGTCGTAACTGTTTGCCTAAAACGAATAATATATGTACAACATCATAGCGTATTAACAGCGCTTTTTTTAATGATTCAATAGGATGGCGTTATTTGCGCTCCTATTTAGTAATAATTTGTCTGCTACCATGAAATATAACGAAAATTTGGTTGTTGTCCATCTAAGTGCCACGGCAGTGTATGTCGTAATTGGCAATGTTGTCTCTGCAAAAGACATTCGTATCTTAGGCGTAGGGCAAGTTAAAAATAGCGATTTTTATCAAGGCCAAATTAAGCATCGTGAACGCCTACAAGGTGCTATCAAGCAAGCCATTCAAGAAGCAGAAGATACTGCCAATTGCCGCGTGCATAGCGTATGGTTGACGCTCGCAACACCTGAGCTATCTAGTAAAAACAGTGCTGGAGAAGTGAGGGTTGAGGACGAGTTCGTACGTGCCAAAGATATGGTACAGGCCTTGTCTAATGCCAAGTCGCGCGATCTGCCATCCGATTACTATCTCATGCATTGTTGTCAGCAAGGCATCTATGTTGATGATCAGGACTTCATGGTCGACGATGTGATTGAAATGATGGCACATAATATCACTGTGATGTATCACATGATGATGATGCCTGTCGCTAGCCGCCAAAATATTCAAAAACTATTACAAAGCTGCGATGTTGGTATTGACCATATCGTGTTTGATGCAGTGACCAGTGCTGAATATAGTTTAATGACCGAAGAGCGTCAGCAAGGGGTTTGCTTGGTAGATATCGGTGCTAGTACAACCAGTATCTGCGTCTACAAAGAAAACAAATTGATTTTTACGCACTGCATAGCTACTGGCAGCCATGAAGTGACAATGGATATCTCAGCTGATTTCGGTATATCGATGATTGAAGCTGAGAAACTGAAAAAGTCTCATGGTACCGCTGACGCCAATAGTGTTGATCCAAGCTCATTCTTTTTGTTTAAACCGCAAGGATCGAGCGATGAGATCAACATTGGTATCTATAATTTAGCACGCATTATTGAAGCACGTTATGTGCAGATATTCACTGAAGTCGCTCGGCAACTGCATGAAGCAGGTTTGATAGGCTATATTGACAAAGGTATCGTGCTGACAGGCGGCGGTAGTACCATTAAAGGTATGATACCGTTTGCTAAACGGCTGCTCAAAATGCCAGTGGTATTGACCAATACGCATCCTGCTATTAGTGCTTACAATCATTTTGATAATGACGAGTCATTTAAACAGCTTAATAGTCAGGTCAATGACCGGGCTTACCAAACAGCTTTTGGCACACTCTTATATAGTCAAAGCGAGCAGTTTCGCCGTAGTGAAAAAAGTGAACCTGATACGATTCAAAAAAATCGAGTCACAGGAGTCTTTCAAAGCGCAGGCAAACGTTTTGCTGATGTGTTGAAAAAAATACTATAGACCTACTGACCAAACATGTAGAGCATAAACACTTTTGTAAGATGCTCTTGAATGAAGTAAGCAAAAATTGAAGTCATATTGAAAGTAATGTGCTAAGCAGTAACAGTAATACCTTAAGCGATGATGACATATTATGGTCCGCGCTGAACTATTTGATCCATAGCCCTGTTTTATTTAAATACATTTATATATAGTATGTCGATAGCGCGCCATATGAGTGCGTTACTACGTATCGACCTACACGCTATCTGCAACTGGAGAATCTTTTTTATGTCAAAATACACCATGCCAGATGATAACCAGCTTCAAAATAACGGCCAAGCGAGCTTCACTGTATTCGGTGTTGGCGGCGGCGGCGGTAATGCGGTTGAACATATGGTACAACAAGGGATTAGAGGTGTAACGTTCGTCTGTGCTAATACAGATAAGCAAGCGCTAGATCGTCTGACTGCACCGCACAAGCTACAACTTGGTGCAAAAACGAACCGTGGTCTAGGTGCAGGTGCAAATCCAGAAGTTGGTCGTGAAGCAGCAGAAAGCGAAGAAGAAGCGATTCGTGCCTTGCTTGAACACTCAGATATGGTATTTATTACTGCTGGTATGGGTGGCGGTACAGGTACAGGCGCAGCACCAGTGGTTGCACGTATTGCCAAAGAAATGGAGGTATTGACGGTTGCGGTTGTGACCACACCATTTAAATTTGAAGGTGGCAAACGTATTAAAGCTGCGAAAGCAGGTATCGAGCAGTTGACCAATTTCGTGGATTCGATTATCACGATTCCAAACGACAAGCTTATGAGCGTATACGGCAACATCTCTATGCAAGACGCTTTCAAAAAAGCGGACGATGTTTTGCTACATGCGGTTCAAGGTATTGCAGAGACTATCGCTAGCGAAGGTATGATCAATATTGACTTTAACGATATCCGTACGGCAATGACGGCTAAAGGTCATGCAATGATGGGTATTGGCCGTGCAAGTGGCGATGATCGTGCGCGTCAAGCCACCGAAAAAGCCATCAGATCACCACTACTTGATGATTTACGTCTAGAAAATGCGAAAGGTCTATTGGTCAACGTGATTTCTTCTGAGTCATTATCACTGGACGAGATGAGCAAAATCAGCATTATCGTTGAAGAAATTACTGATATCGACGATGCTCATATTTTCTACGGCTCTGTAATCGATGAAAAAATGGGTGATGACTTGCATGTAACGGTTATTGCAACAGGTCTGACCTTAGATGAAAACGCAGGGCAAGAGCCAGAAGTGGTTGAGCAACCTGTTCCTTCTGTCAATAGTACACAACCTGTTGATCCTAATGTACATACTAGTGCATTAAATAGTCAGAAGAAATCACAAGCTCAACTGCATCAAGATAACGTTAATACTGCACGTCCAAGCGCGCCTCAAGAGCAGACAAAAACTAAAACCAATAGCATCCAAGACTATCTGAAGCGTCAACAGAACAAATAGTTTTTTAGTATTAAATTAAAAAAAAAGCCAGCGCTCAAACGCTGGCTTTTTTGTGTCTACATACAAAAGACTGGCCTATAAAAGGAGAGTAACAAAATCAGGAGTATCGCAAAATGTTTCTGATCGAAAAAATATATCCAGAATCTAGTGTGTCGAAGCGTTCAATAGGGCATAAAACTATGAAAATATATGATGAGATAATGACGATAAGTGTTATCAATCAAAGAGATAAGGAAATTAACCCTTTTTATTTGTAGCGGATATGGGGGAGGTAGTGGTACACTATGTCAATTGTAACAAAATATGTGAGAAGACAGCCATGAACCAAAGAACCATAAAGACAGCGATAGCCGTTACAGGTACTGGTCTCCATAGTGGTCAGCCTGTTGACTTGGAGTTTCATCCACAGCCGGTTGATACTGGTATTGTTTTCGAGCGCTCTGATATTGTAGGCAGCGAGCCTATTCCAGCCAGTGCTTTTTTGGTGCAAGACACCATGATGTCATCAAACTTAGTATTTGGTGGTACGCGTGTAGGTACGGTTGAGCATTTGCTAAGTGCGATCGCTGGGCTTGGGGTAGATAATCTATTGATTCGTGTTTCTGCTTCAGAAATACCGATTATGGATGGTAGTGCCGCTCCTTTTGTTGCTTTGCTACTTGATGCAGGATTCTGTGAACAAGATGCTTTAAAGAAATTCATTAAGATTGTACGACCAGTACGTGTCAAAGTAGATGATAAATGGGCAGAGCTACGCCCTTACGATGGATTTGAATTGAATTTTGAGATTGACTTTGATCACCCTGCCATCGACAGAAATTTTCAACATGCTCAACTGCAATTCTCTACCCAAAACTTTATTGAGCAGCTAAGCGAAGCACGTACTTTTGGTTTTTTGCGTGACATAGAACAATTGCGTCAGAACAATCTGGCCTTGGGCGGCAGTATGGAAAATGCCATCGTCATCGATGATGCCAATATTCTTAATGAAGAAGGCCTACGCTTTAATGATGAATTTGTTCGCCATAAAATTTTAGATGCGCTTGGAGATTTATATCTGATTGGTTATCCTATTGTCGGTCGTTTTAATGCCTACAAATCTGGTCATGCATTAAATAATTTGTTAGTGCGTGAAATACTCTCTGATGAAAATAACTTTGAAATTGTAACTTTTGATGACAATGTAACATGTCCTATCGAATATTCACCGCTAAATGGTTTAGCAGTTGAAGGATAAATACAGGAATATACACGAAGTATCGAAACATTTACGCAATATTACATAGCAACGCTATAATTACATTTATATAATATGCAATATTTTAAATATAAAGTTTATAGGTTTTTGTGAATTTTATTCTAAGGCAGAGTGCGTAAAAGCTGCAGGTGATTTCCAAATCATCTATTGGTGCTATTCATAAATTGAATGGCACCAATAGATGATTTTTTTTGTTTAAGACATTACAAAAAAGCAGCGTTACCAATCTCACTTCATGGTTTTATTTACATAACTTTACATTGTAATATCTGTATTTTTAATGATTTGCTAGGCGTAGGAGGGCTTTTTTTAGATTTTCATCAGTGGTGACATGCTCTGCAGCCTGTGATATAGTCCGTTTTGTGTTTTGGCTAAGAGCCTGATTTTCATTGGCTTTACTAGGTTTGGGCAAGGTTGCTAATGACGCTGATGATTGTCTAGATGAATAATTATCAGCAAATGTTTTAGCTACTACAACGCGAATTTGCTTGAGTTGTTTAAATGTAATTGACTGCTCTGTTAATACTTGCAAATACGCATTCTGTAAATAGCGAATATGATTAGCAGCTGTCATCGAACCCACACTGAGTATTAACTGCTCAGAGGTTAAACCTACGACCCAACAAGTATTGAGGATTTCCTCAGGTAGACAGTCTACCAGCAGCTCTTTTACCTCATTGGTCGCTTCTATATATAGCCGCATGTTATTAGCAAGAGTTTGAGGTAGCGCGCTACCAGCAAAGGCTTGATGATCTATAAGCTGGGCAAGCCGATTAGGCTGTTTTTTTGACATCGTGATGACTCATCTATTAGGTGACAAACTCGATATGTAGAATAGACATGCTAAAAGCGATATATAGCAAAATTTTATGAGGTAGTTGACTAAACGGGTGGTGATACTGGTGTTAGTCACTATAAAAGAACGAGCTGTTGTGATAAGGATTTTATCATGTTTGTTTAATGATTATATCCTCTAAATTAATTGATGTTTCGTCACGGATGACGAGCAGACTTGTATTAACAATAGGTAGTAAATTTATGAAACAAGCTTTATTAATTTTGTCAGTATTGGGAATGGGTATCGCACAGACGAGTGGTGCTGCCGAAACAACCTTTCAACCAAATAATACCTTGAGTCATACCATCACAAATATCTCTACTTCTGCGAACTATGGTTCTAGTCGCAACATCTACAGCACTAACAGTGGTGCTCATGTATATAGCAACGATGAGATCAGTCAAGCAATTGACAATCTAAGCGCTCATGCTAAGCAAAAAGAATATCAGCTTGCGTCACTCACTAGCCGTTTGTCATATGAGCAGCGTCAACAGCAAGCAAGTCGTGTTCCTGATCGCAATTCTGCTCCTGCTATCGCAGCGGCAAATGCCTCACGAGTTGCACTATCTAGAAGTTCTGGCTACTGTGCTCGCTATGTACGTAAAGCGCTACAGTCAGCAGGTTACAAATTTACGCCTAATCCTTCAGCTTATCAATATGCCTCTCGTGGCACACTAGCCCAAGCAGGCTTTACCAAAATTAGTAACGATATGGAACCTCAAGTTGGTGACGTCGTTGTCTATAACCGCACATCAAGCCGTCCACATGGTCATATCCAGATTTTTGATGGCAATGACTGGGTATCTGATTTCCGTCAAAACAGCATCAGCCCATATAGCGGTAACTACAGCTATACGACATGGCGTGACTCGCAGTATGTTGATGATGCATCAGACCGTGGTATCTACCTTGCGATGGCTGACAAATAAGTATCAGTTAAACGAATTAAAAGTTTTCTCCAAACTCAGTAATGCTCTTTATGACATTGCTGGGTTTTTTTTATGCTTTAAATAATGATATCTAATAATAACTGTATCTAAGTGAGTGCAGATCATAGAAGTAAATCAAAGTGCAAATTTTGACCAATAGTTGCGATTATGGAAATCAGGCGGGGAGGCGTGCTGAGAGGCAAAATATAAAGCGGTCTTACCGAGCTGTAAAATAACACAAGGATGTATCTGCTCAATAATCGTATTTGCAATGGCGTATTTTTGATTAGGAAGTTCGACCAGAGGAACGTTAAAGCCTCGCTCGTAGCGATGAATGGAATACGCTGCTGGTGATTTGTCAAACAACGATTTCTGTATTATGTCCTGTGTATTTATATTATCCGTCCACTCAATAGAGGCACGTGTGTGTCCATCAGCCTTATATAAAGGTGTTGGTGGTAATGTGGCAGGATGGCGATAGCTTTTAAACTCATAGAGTGCATAGCGGCCATCAGGGTTGGCATTAATCTCAATGTAAGATTCAGCGTCTTGAATCTCAGTAGCAGCCTCATCACTTAGAGTGTCACCCGTGATAAAGCATTCAAGGCAAGTCTCTTCCCACAGATAATCAGCAAATCCTACTCGGGCTTGCTGCCAAGTTGGCCAAACCAATTGATTGGCTAATATTTGACTGGGTAAAGTAATTTGATAGGTTAACTGTAATTGTAATATTGGCTGTCGAACGATCTTAGCGTTCACCTTGACACAAATACGCTGTAACGCTTCTACCGTCACGTCCAGTTGCTGTGCGTCGTTTTCTAGCGTCTCGGCGGCTATAACAAGATTAAAAAATTGGTTCATTATTTATCAAACTCTATAATACTTTTAAAAATTAATGGTAAAAGATTAAACCGAATAACTAGGGTGCACCCCGAATTCAAACGTTTATCACCATTTTTAAATAGGGATATGCCCTAGGCTGATACGACACACTAAGCAGATTCAAAACCAGCAGACAAGACAAAAGCCGCGAGCAAGATGCATCGCGGCTTTTATAGTTACCGTCATTATTTAAGCTGATGCGGCCTACTGTTATTCAAGCAAAGCTTGTCATGACATATTACTGCGCGTGACGTGCTAGGTTAGACAGTTTAGGGTTGGCATTTGGGTTTTGGCGTAGCAATAATGCCATACGTCCAATAGAATGGACCAAAGACGCATTAGCTGCTTTAGCAAGTTCAGCGCCAACGATGTCGCGCTCTTCTTTGGTGCCAGCAGGCAGTTTTACTTTGATAAGCTCATGATCTGTTAGCGCGCGATCAATCTCTTCGTTAATGGTTGGGGTAATACCCTTGTTGCCGATCATAACGATAGGCTTTAGCTCGTGACCGATGCCTTTTAGACGTTTGATGGTAGCGTTATCGAGTTGCATAGAATTCCTAGGTGTTGGTAAAAATAAAAATGGTACTGTCAAAAACAGTTATGGATCATTATAGATAATCTGTGACCATCTTGCATGAGATCAGCAGGATTTTGCACGATTTTACGTGACGAAAATGTTAAACTGAATGTTTGGTATATTATAAACGCTACTGCCTTATAAAACAGTCATTTAACCAATAGAATTTAGTCAGTTTGCGACCAACCATGAATAAAAAATCTGATTAACACCGTATTTAGAATAATCCGCAACGGATTAGTATCAGTTTGTAAGTGATAGCGCAATTAAAGCATCTAGATTTAGTAAAGCAATAGGAGCAGGTATTTTGGCCACGCGTATCGAAAACAAAAAACTATCAAAGAGCAGCAGTGCTTGGATGAAAGAGCACATTGACGATCATTATGTACAAAAGGCTCAAAAAGATGGCTACCGTGCCCGTGCCGCTTATAAATTATTAGAGATTAACGAAAAAACCAACTTGATTAAAAAAGGCATGACGGTGGTAGATTTGGGTAGTGCGCCTGGCAGTTGGTCTCAAGTAGCGGGACAGTTGGTTGGTGACGACGGTATCTTGATTGCCTCTGATATTCTGGCGATGGATGCTTTGCCTAATGTTACCTTTATTCAAGGTGATTTTCGTGAAGCTGAAGTGTTTGACGCCATTATGGCAGAAGTAGGCGATAGGCAAGTCGACGTGGTATTGTCTGATATGGCACCCAATACGGCTGGGAATAGCGCTATCGATCAGCCGCGTATGATGTATTTATGCGAGCTGGCAGTGGACTTTGCTTTATCAACCTTACCAAAAGGTGGCGCACTTATTATGAAAGTGTTTCAAGGCGAAGGCACACAAGAATTACGCAAGCAGATGCAGCAGGATTTTAGTAAGATTCGTAGTATAAAACCAGGTGCGTCACGTCCGCGCTCAAAAGAGATGTTTTGGGTGGCGATTAAATAGTTTTAACATCAATGAGTTGCTACTATTGTAAGCGAGTTAATCAGTCACCATAAACTATCATTATGGTCGTATAAAAAGCGCTACATTCATTAACTGAATAATCGTGAAACCTGCTTGAATTATGCAGGTTAGCGCCATATATCATGGTATATTACCTTTGTTTTTAGCATACGTTTTAGACAAAGTCGTCTGATAATAAGCGTCTTATGGGCTCATCTGCGATAGATTAGTGTTCATCTTATATTGAGTATCTATGAGAACCGTATTTAAGCTGTTCTTTAATTACCAAAATTTAAGTCAAGGTTTTTGGTATCAGGAAGTTTATCAAAAATGAGCAATACGTTTATAGACGTCACGTGTTTAGTAAACACACCAATAAGTAAGGGATGGGAATAACTAGTGAGCGACATGGTAAAAAATACCTTATTGTGGCTGGTGGTAATCGGCGTTTTAGTGCTGGTGTTTAGCGGCTTTGATCAATCCTCTGAGCCGGATAATCTTAACTACTCTGAGTTTGTGACCGCTGTGTCAGAAAACCAAGTAGCCAGTGTCGAAATTGACGGCGAACAGATCACCGGCGAAAAGAAAAATGGCTCATCTTTTGAGACCATTAGACCGGCTGTGTCAGATGACCAGTTGATGCCAATGCTACGTGAGAACCAAGTCGAAGTCCAAGGGACCGCACCAAAGCGCCAAAGCGTATTGATGCAACTACTGATAGCCAGTTTCCCAATTTTACTGATTATTGGTCTGTTTTTATTCTTTATGCGTAATATGCAGGGCGGTGCAGGCGGTAAAGGCGGCGGCCCAATGAGTTTTGGTAAGTCAAAAGCCAAAATGCTGACGGAAGACCAAATCAAGGTGAACTTCGAAGATGTGGCTGGTTGTGAAGAAGCCAAAGAAGAAGTCGTTGAAGTGGTTGACTTTTTACGTGATCCGGATAAATTTACCAAGCTTGGTGCAACGATTCCTCGTGGTATCTTGATGGTAGGTCCACCGGGTACAGGTAAGACATTGCTAGCAAGAGCTATTGCTGGTGAAGCTAAAGTACCGTTCTTCTCAATTTCAGGTTCTGATTTTGTTGAGATGTTTGTTGGTGTTGGTGCATCACGTGTACGCGACATGTTTGAGCAGGCGAAAAAGAGCGCCCCTTGCATTATCTTTATTGATGAGATCGATGCAGTCGGTCGTCATCGTGGCTCTGGTATGGGCGGCGGTAACGACGAGCGTGAGCAGACATTGAACCAATTATTGGTTGAGATGGATGGTTTTGAAGGCAATGAAGGCGTTATCGTTATTGCTGCAACCAACCGTGCTGACGTGCTTGATAAAGCATTATTGCGTCCAGGTCGTTTTGACCGTCAGGTTCAAGTGGGCTTGCCAGATATCAAAGGTCGTGAGCAAATCTTAAAAGTACACTTAAGAAAGTTGCCGAATACCATCAGTGTCGATGCAGGTTCTCTTGCTCGTGGTACGCCAGGGTTCAGTGGTGCACAGCTTGCTAACCTTGTAAACGAAGCAGCCTTGTTTGCCGCGCGTCGTAACAAGACCAGTGTCGACATGAATGATTTTGAAGATGCAAAAGATAAGTTATACATGGGTCCTGAGCGCAAATCCATGGTGATACGCGAAGAAGAGCGCCGTGCGACCGCGTATCACGAAGCGGGTCATGCGCTAGTAGCTGAACTACTGCCAGGTACAGATCCGGTGCATAAGGTCACTATCATGCCTCGTGGTTTTGCGCTTGGTGTTACTTGGCAGCTGCCTGAGCACGATCAAACCAGCATGTATAAATCTAAGATGTTAAGCGACATTGCGATTTTGTTCGGTGGTCGTATTGCTGAAGAAGTCTTTATTAATCAGATGTCAACAGGTGCTTCAAATGATTTTGAACGTGCAACCAAAATGGCACGCGCCATGGTAACCAAGTACGGTATGTCTGATGCACTAGGTATCATGGTGTATGAAGATGATGACAGCTCGCAAGGATACTTTGGCGGTGGTGGTCGTACGATTTCAGAAGCCACGCAGCAAAAGGTTGATGAAGAAGTGCGCCGTATGCTAGAAGAGCAGTACGATATCGCTCGCGAATTGATTGAAGCCAATCAAGATAAAATGCATGCAATGGTTGAAGCGCTCATGAATTGGGAAACCATCGACCGTGACCAACTGCAAGATATTCTAGCAGGTGAAGAACCGCGTCCACCAAGAGTCTATCAGCATAACGAAGTCAACTTGTCAAAAAATGACATTAAGACGACTACTTCTACACCGCCACCATTACCGGCGATGTAAGGCAGTTCTGATTGAAGTTTAATAAAAGGCCCTTTATCATAAAGGGCCTTTTTATTGTCATCATTCTTTTAAGAGCTTAGGACGTCATAAGATTTACTGGTATCATAAGCACAGATAACGAACTCTCGAGCTATTTTATACAATTTATTTATGATGGATCGGTCATGTCATTATTTCAGCCTTTACCCAACTACAAAATATCGAGCCGTAATAAAACCTTGAATTTGTCTGAGCCGCATATCATGGGTATCTTGAATGTAACGCCAGATTCATTCTCGGATGGTGGGCGGTTCAATGCGGTAGAGAATGCCGTTGCTCACTGTCAGCAGATGATGGATAACGGTGCTACTATTATTGATATTGGCGGTGAATCTACTCGCCCCAATGCAGATGCTGTATCGACTACTGAAGAGCTACAACGGGTTGTGCCAGTGGTACAAGCTATACGCCAGCATTGTGGAGATGATATTTGGTTATCTATTGATACCAGCAACCCAGAGGTCATGCAGGCAGCGTTTGATGCTGGTGCTGATATTTGGAACGATGTCAGGGCGTTAAAACGTACTGGCGCTGCAGAACTGGCCGCTAGCCTTGATATTCCTGTCATGCTGATGCATATGCGCGGTGAGCCAACGACGATGAACAATCTGGCACAGTATGATAATGTGATTGATGAAGTGAGCACAGAACTGATCACACGTATCAAAGAGGTAACGCGCCTTGGGGTTAAGCAGGAAAATATTATTATTGATCCAGGTTTTGGTTTTGCCAAAAACTATGAGCATCATTGTGCTTTATTAAGTCAGTTAGAGAGCTTACAGGCATTGGGTTTGCCAATGATGTTTGGTATTTCACGTAAGCGCTTTTTAGCAGAGGTATTGACCAATAGTGGTGTCAAAACAGTACAGACCACTCAAGCGATAGAACGAGACGCAGTAGGGACTGCTGCTGGGATATTTGCGCTACAACAAGGTGCCAGCATCATTCGCACGCATAATGTAGGCATGATGCAGCAAGCAGTGGCACTATGGAGTCAATTATCAGCGTACCATCATGAGCATTGTATTATTAATACAAATACTCGATAAAGGTACACCGTGATAAATACAATATCTACAATCCAGTTTTCCACTATGATTGAATACCACATCAAAAACTATTGAAATGAAAGAGAGTATCTTTATGACCAGTATCACTCAGCCAGAACCGACCAATGAGCAGCGCCGTATTATTTATCAAGCTCGTCGCGGCTTGAAAGAGTTAGATTTTTATATCGATCCTTATGTCAAAGAGCTGTATCTGAAAGCAGATTCTGCTGAGCAAGAGACATTTGCTCAGATGCTCACGCATGAAGACCCGGATCTATTGGATTATTTTACCAATCAAAATCGTCCAGCAGAGGATGATATATGGGCACTCGTTAATAAAATAAAAATATGGCGACACACCAAAGACTTGGTTTAGAGGCTTTGTATTTGATAGGCACAATACTGATGATTTCTCATGGCGCGCCCATATGACCCTAGCAACGGCACTGCGCATTGATACAGCTATTCATTCTACCAGTCGGCTACGCTGTCTGCTCTATGTGGGTTTAACTGCGATCATGATTGTCTTAGCGTGGCTTGCGGCTTTGGCATGGTGGCAATATTTGCTGATTTTGACTGTCTCGCTAGCCATTGCTGGCTATTTATTTCTGACACGTTTGACACTACGACATCTGAGTCAGCCGCCACTTGATCAACGTATGGATAAACAGTGGCAGTTGTTGATTCAGACAAGTCGAGGTGATGAGCTATGGCAAGCACATCTACTCTCTACACATTACTATCAATGGGCGATAAATCTTGAGTTCAACATAGTAGAGCCTTATCAGCGCCCTCTATCTATCACCATATTTCGTGATCAAGTAAGCCCAGAGGAATGGCGAACGCTTAGTGTTTTAGCCAATATAAATAAAGGTTAAATTTGCTAATTAGCCTTCATATCTTTATTCAATTTTTCTCTCTTTTTTGTGAGCTTACGAATGCCTACATGTCATAACAAAATACCTATCTTGGTCTCCAAAGAGTTTTGTTATATTGAAACTCACGAATAAAGTATATGAACCAACTGCATTGTACTTCCAGTTTATGCCATGAAAAACCAGTATGGACAACGGTAGGCAGTCGGCTTGTATCATAAATAATATGACAAAAAGAGGAAGAGATCATGAGTTTATTAGGGAATTTAGTGAGCCAAGTGGCCCGTAGTGCGATGAATCCAGAGGATGCTCAACGCCATCCAGTGAATCAGCGTATCAATCCACGTCGTACTGGTGGCTTGGGCGATATACTAGGCAGCGTATTGGGCAGCGGTAGTCAAGCAGGTGGCTACAATCCGCAGCAATACGATCGTAAGCCAGATAATGGTTTTGGTTTGGATGATATCATTGGTGGTTTGGCTGGTGGCAGTCAGCGTGGTAGTGCAAGCTCAGGCGCTGGTGGACTGGGAGATATCTTAGGTAGCGTATTGGGCGGTCAGCGTAACAGTAGTGGCTTTGGTGGTAAGGGGATGCTTATCGCTGTCCTTATGCCAATGGTGCTGAGCTGGATCAAGCGTAATGGCGGTATCGGTGGTGCGCTATCAAAAATCACTGGCATGGGCCATGGCGACCAAGCACGCTCTTGGATGAGCACAAATGAGGCCAACGAGAACTTGGACCCAAATGAGATAAATCAGCTGTTTGATGAGCATGAGATTCAGCAAGTAGCAGCGCGTACGGGTGCAAACGAAACAGAAGTACGTCAAGGTTTGGCTGAATTACTGCCTGAGGTAATGAACCAGCTCACGCCTAATGGCAATCTAGATAATGAAGTAGAAGCCAACGAAGAGATTGATCAAATTATCAATCAGTTATCTAATCGTCTCGGTACTTTGAAGTAACGGACTGAGTTAAAAAAGCTTAGGGTCATAAATTTAGAGTGCGTCTAACGACGTGCTCTTTTTTATGTCTATTATAGTAGTATTAAAGTTTTAAAATCGCTCATCTAATGTCTCCACTGTGTAGTTGAGTGCTGCAAAGCAGATATCTGTATTGAACCCACGGTACTGCAAAAATCGCAGTTGTTTGGCTTTGTCTTTTTGCTCAGTAGGTAGGTCATTACCGTATTTTTTGGTACGGGCTACCACAGCCAGTTTTAGCCAATCTACGCCATTGACCAAATTATCTGCACTATCATCGACAAATTCGCTAAATTCTTCAGAGTCGCTATTTGCCATATCAATTAATTCATCGATGTTGCCTGGCATAGCGATTCTTTTACGATAGAACTCTTGCTTGATACGCCCGCGTCCACGACCTTTACGAATATTCTCACGTATGAGCATTAGGGTAGTACGGTAATCGCTCTGATAGCCTTTTTCCTCGAATTCATCGAGTAGGGCATCTATTTTTTCTGGGTCTTGTTCTTTGTCGATCAGTTTTTGTTTGAGCTCAGCCTTACCATATTCACGGCGTGACAAGTAATAGAATGCGAGCCAACGTAGTCGGCTTTCAGCTTTAATGGCATCGATTTCTGCTTGTTTTTGCTCTGGGGTACGCAGGTAAGCTTTGAGAGCAGCTGGTATATTGTCGTTTTGGTTTTCTACTGCACTATCATCAAATGATGGACGTTCACTTCCGCATTCTGATTGCTCAAACGAGGGGGCATAGTTGTCGTTTTCAGCTATGTCATTCTCTGCATCACCACTATGTACGCTGTTCTTGACCTCGGCCAGCATCTCTTTAATGGTTTGTGCTTCAGGTGGCTGATAAGCAGGTGTATCGCTTGGCTCAGCGGTGAAGTTAGCAGCTGGATGAAAGCGCTTTTTACGTTTTTTGGATTTAGAGTTTTTTTTTATCTTAGCAGAAAATTCTTCAAAGTATGATGTATCAACAGTAGGCTCACTAGTGCTTGAATGATCTTGATCTGGGTCTTTAGAAAGCTTGCTAGATTTACCTGATTTGTTAGATGTGTTTTGATAGGAGTGTTTAGTAGGTTTTTTTCGTTTGCTATCAACAGAACTAGCTGAGCCGGTTTCCGACTCAGCTAAGATTTCAGCCAATGTTTTAATTTTCATAATAAGTCATGATTATTTATAGCGGTCACTGATGATGGTTACTAGTGAACCATTATTGTACAGAGTCAGGTGCCAGTTCTACATCGTCAGTTTCAGGCGCTTTGCTATCTTTTTTCTTACCAAGCTTTTCATCACGAATTTTATCTTCGATCTCTTTGGCAATAGCAGGGTTTTCTTTTAAGAACAGGACAGAATTGGCTTTACCTTGACCGATTTTTTCATCGCCATAGCTGTACCATGAACCTGCCTTACCAACCGCGCCAATCTCGACGCCCAAGTCAATCACTTCAGCCAAATGGTTGGTACCTTCGCCATAAGTAATCTCAAACTCAGCTTGGCGGAAAGGTGGTGCCATTTTGTTTTTGATAACTTTGACACGGGTTTGGTTACCGATGATTTCATCACCATTTTTGACCGCACCAATGCGGCGAATGTCCATACGTACAGAGGCGTAGAATTTGAGGGCATTACCACCAGTTGTAGTCTCTGGGCTACCAAACATAACACCAATTTTCATACGGATTTGGTTAATAAACACAACCATACAATTAGAGCGTTTAGCATTACCAGTAATCTTACGTAGCGCTTGGCTCATCAGACGCGCTTGCAGACCCATGTGTGAGTCACCCATCTCGCCTTCAATTTCTGCACGCGGAGTCAAGGCAGCAACCGAGTCGATAACGATCATATCGATTGCGCCTGAACGCACGAGCATGTCAGTAATTTCAAGTGCTTGCTCACCGTTATCAGGTTGCGATAGTAGTAAGTCATCGGTATTGACGCCTAGCTTGCGTGCATACACAGGGTCAAGCGCATGCTCAGCATCGATAAATGCACAGGTGCCGCCTTGTTTTTGACACTCTGCGATTGCTTGCAAGGTCATCGTGGTTTTACCTGAGCTCTCAGGGCCGTAGATCTCGATGATACGACCCTTCGGCAATCCACCAATACCAAGTGCGATATCTAGACCAAGAGAACCTGTTGAGACCACATCGGCATCAAGAATGGCTGAATCATCACCCAGATGCATGATGGTATTTTTACCAAATTGCTTTTCAATTTGACCTAATGCCGCTTTGAGGGCTTTGGCTTTATTGTCGTCCATACTGGATTCCTTTTTTGATAATTGATTTGGTGCTATAGATAAAAGATTTATACGTCTAAGAGTGATAACTGGTGCATACTGAGCAGCGCTAATAAGATAAATCATATAGCTATTAGCGCTCTGACAACTGGCTTAAATACACAGGTTGTCATATGACTGCTATTAGTAGTAATATCGAGATATCGCTCTACTATACAGTAAAATTAAATAACGAGAGAAGTAAAAATAAGTTCATAATCAATCACAGTTACAATAGCTTTTGAGTCGGATGTTAACGACTAATAGCTATCTGAATCTCTGTAGTGCTATTGATTCGATAGAGTAATTATAACAAAATCCAAGCGCTATATTGAGTCTGGGACGATGCTAAACGACACTGAATGTCGTACGATATAAGAGTGAGGATCCGCGAAGATAGCCATCTGTTCAAATGTGTTTTTGAACCTGATAACAGCTATGTTTGTCAATAGACTTATGAGTTGTCCACAGCAAATAATGTACTCATTTTTATTGGTTGTGAAACATTATAAACGGCTAAATTATTTTTGAAAATATTTAAAATAATTTTTTATGGCTTTATATTTAATATAAGTTATTGTTTTTAAATGATTTTTAAATTGTACAAAAAATGAACGATTTTACCTTATCCTTTAAGTTTCCTAGGTATATAGTTGTCAAGTAGTGACTTATACACAGGGTTATCCACAGCTTATGGGGAGAACTCTCGAAGCCCTTATGGTATCTATGCTTGCGTGTATAGGTTATATATTGCAAGCTTCCAGTATTAAGCGTTAAAGATGATTTTTCGTCGACAAGATATGCTCTGGCCGCTATGTTTCACATAATTACAATTTGTGATTCTTCCACGTATTACCATACTATAGGGCTTTGAAGTCAAGAGTATGACGAGATAAAAGCAACCAACGACCCGCCAAGCATATTTATTGCTGTGATAGCAAGCTTATAAACGGGCATAAAAAAGCGGCTAAATAGAATAGCCGCTTTGTCAAAATTATCGATAGCAAGATTGTATTTGCTAGTCTTTGATATAGATCAAATCCCAGACCCCGTGACCACGCTCAAGACCGCGACGCTCAAACTTGGTCATTGGACGAAAGTCAGGACGGTCGGTGAAGTTGCCCGCGCCTGCTTTGTTGGTCAATCCAGCAAACCCATCCAATACCTCAACCATCCAAAATGCATAGTGCTCCCAATCCGTGGCTGTATGAAACCAACCGCCTTGTTTTAGACTGCGGGTCACGATGGTCATACGCTCAGGACTGACGAAACGGCGTTTGTAATGACGTTTCTTTTGCCATGGATCAGGGAAGTAGAGCTGGATACGGTCAATATGATTCTCTGGTAATTGCTTAAGCAGCTGGATGGCGTCGCCATTGATAATTTTGACGTTAGTCAGGCCTTGAGTGCCTGCCATGTAAGCACATTTACCAATACCTGGCTCATGCACTTCGACACCGACAAAATTACGCGCGGGCTCTGCGGCTGCCATCTCGATAAATGAATCACCCAAACCAAAACCAATCTCTAAGGTTAGCGGTGCGTCAGAACCATTCGGGCTATCAGCGAACAATACTCGCAAGTCATCAATACCTGAAAGGTCGCCATCGCCGAAACTGTTATTGACCAGATACTCAGAAAACTCTGGTGCAGTGAGTGCTAGCTCGGCGTTTTTGTTCATGTGCGTGCGCCGCTTCATAAAGGTATTAACGATGCGGATATGTTTGTCAGAGCCAGGTTCTATCTCATGGCTAGCGTTTGTATCCGTATCGATAGGCGCACTAGTATTATTAGAGGTTTGCTCATCAGTAGTATCAAGGCTGTTGATGGTGTCATTGATATCAGAATGTTGACTCATAGGATTTGTAAGGCTTAATTATGTGAGTGATGTTGACTCATTATAAGTCAAATCCATACAACTGTGAACGTACAATCTTATTTTAGCGCGTTTGCTGCTCAGTTCTGTCGTTTCTCTATCCTAGATATGGGTTTTAGCGTTATCATGGAGTCATCGTTGAGAAATATTTTTTCTAAGAATCAGTAGAGCGTATTGCCATGCTATTTATTGAGACGGATTCACCGCCACCGTTTTATCAAGAGTCATTAACACCTGCTAAGCGCCAGCAACTGGATCAATGGTTTATTGGTGATCGTACCCAGCGCTATTATCTCAAGCGCTTTGAGCAGTTTGATCAGCAAGGCTATCTGTCGCCAAAATGGCATTGGGCTGCATTTTTTATGACGTTTCCTTGGCTGTTATACCGTAAACGCTATATGGATGCCATTGTATATAGCGTGGCAGGATGGTCATTTATTCAGCTTAATGTTGCCATTGTGCTTGTTGCCTTTGAGTTTGTGGCGATGTCTTATGTGCCAGACGTTTATCAAATGGCGACGCGGATCGGTATTGCTGCGATTATTTGGTTGTTTTGGTCTGCTATGGTGGCACGCTGGACAGATGCATATTATTACCGGATGGCGCGACGTGAAATCGCGGATGCGATTAACGATTATCCGCGAGATGAGGCGGCACAACAAGCGCATTTGAAAAAAGAAGGCGGCGTCAGTTTATTTGGCTTAGCATTGGGGTTTGGTTTTTTCGCCTTTGCATTATTGGTCATTAAGGTGCAGTTTTTACCTATTATCGCCAAACCAAAAGAAAATGAAGTGTTGTTTGATGCTTATGATATTGCCAAGAATGCCCAAAACCGAGTGGCATTGATTTATCAGCAGACTGGGCGATGTCCTGTAGATTTACCGCTCAGTACCGAGCAGCAGCAGGTACGTATGCATGTCGATAGTCAAGCGGCTGGTGTGCTAGAGACGGATTGCGCGGTGATTGCTACGATCCAGAACGTGACATTTCCAATACGCTATTTGAATGAGCAGACATTGGTGTTTTATCATATACCAGACAGTGATAACTGGGATTGCACAAGCTCACTAAATAAAAAACAAGCCCCTAAAAACTGTCTATCTGACTAGGGGCTATACCTATCTAGTTTTTGCTAGTGTTTAGAGTCTGTTGCGGTATCGTGTGGTTCGTCAACTGGCGTCGCTTGGCTCTTTAAGGCTTCGTAGAAATCGGTCAAATCCATCTTGCGCGCTTTGCCGATATCTTCATCAAATAGGCTTTCAAGCTCTGCCATCGCTGATTGTGCGGACTCAATCATGCTGGCTTCATCATCGTAAATGGCTTGCTGACGCTCAATTAAGTCATCATCATAATCACGGAATGTTTTTACTGTCTCTCGAGCTTTTTCCGGAGAGATACCGAGTAGCTGTAGCGATTCACGTGACATATCTAAAGATGACAAGTAAGTCTCACGCCAAATGTGACGCACACCAACTTCGCGTAAGCGATAGTAATGCTGACGATCCCGCGCCCTGGCTAATACAATCAGCTCAGGATAGTTTTTGCGTAAATACTGAGCGGTAGTGATGGAGCGCTCTAAATCATCGATTGCCAAAATAAAGACACGCGCCTTTTGAATACCTGCAGCTCGTAGAATCTCAGGGTTTTTTGGATCGCCGTAATAGACTTGATTACCAAATTTACGCACGAAATCTACTCGGTTGGCAGAACGTTCAATGGCTGTAAATTCAATATTATGCATACGAAGCACACGACCAATGATCTGACCGACTCGGCCAAAGCCTGCGATAATTACCTGATGCTCATGATCGGGAATGGTGTCGTATTCTCGACTTGGTTTGCGCTTGGCAAATAATGGTTCGCCTATTTTTTCTAACAACAAAAAGGCTAATGGTGTCAGTGCCATTGAGATCGTAACGACAAGGTTTAGCGTATTGGCAAAATCAGGACGTAAGACACTTTGGGCGGTGGCGACACTGAACAGAACAAAGGCAAATTCACCGCCTTGTGCCAAGGTCACACCCAATCTGATACTGGTTGGCCAGCGGTTGCCAGATACTTTGGCAATGGCTGCAATCACTGCAAATTTGATAAACATTAAGGCGAGGGCACAGCCAATGATAAATATCGGCTTGGCCAAAATGAGTTTGACGTCAGTGAGCATACCGACTGACATGAAAAATAGACCCAATAGCAATCCTTTAAACGGTTCGATACTGGCCTCTAACTCGTGTCGATACTCAGAGTCAGCTAACAACACGCCTGTCAAAAATGCACCTAGTGCCATTGATAGACCAATTTGTCCCATCAAAATAGACACGCCCATAACAATAAATAACGCGACCGCCGTTAGTAGTTCTGAAGCACCGCTTGAGGCCACAAACTTAAAGAATGGTCGAACCACATAACGACTGGCAAAAATGAGACCAGCAAAGACTGCGAATACTTTCCCAAAGTACAGTAAATCGTAACTTTGCTCACGAACCCCCGATAGGAACGGAATGACTGCTAATAAAGGAATAACCGCGATGTCTTGGAATAGTAAGATAGTAAAAGCTTCGCGGCCATGTGTGCTCGAAAGTTGCTGTTTTTCGGTCAATATCTGTAGCACAAAAGCGGTCGAGGAGAGTGCTAAACCAAAGCCAACGATAAAAGCAGTATCTAGCTGTAAGGCGAAAAAATGGTGCAATAGCCCCATCAATAGTGTACCAGTCAGCCCAACCTGTAGACCGCCAAGAACGAATATAGAGCGACGCAGCGCCCAAAGCCGCGAGGGTTGCAGCTCAAGCCCGATGATAAATAGCAGCATGACCACGCCAAACTCTGAAAAGTGCAGTAGACTTTCAGCATCACCCGCCACATCCAAACCGCTTGGACCCAATATAAGCCCTGTGATGAGGTAGCCTAGGACCGTTGCAATACCGAAGCGTTTACCAAGGGGAACAAAGAGCAGCGCTGCTCCCAAAAAGATAGTGGCTTGTAACATTAAATTTGGTGAGCCGGCGGCGGCAGCGAACATCTGGAATCCTCAGAAATTAGGACAAAATAAGCAATTTAAAACGGGTATAACTAAAATTAGTATCGCGAAAAAATATAGCATCAACATACATTATTTTTTGCGATAAATCTTCCAAACACCATTATCTGCAAGCGGATTGTTATAAGCGTCGTTGCGGCGCTTGCGCGGTGTTTGCCTGCTGTCGACAATCTTAAAATCAGGCAAAGCATGGACGATAAGACCAGTACGATAAAAACGTACCCGTTCAGGCTCTAGCATCTCACCCTTGCTATCGCGGCAAAAAACATAAGCGCGCAGATCAATAAACTCACGATGAGCGACCAAACGCGCGTCGTCATCATTATCCAGTACCGCTGTCATCCGAGCGACTTCATCATCAGTATAGTCACCACATTTATCAGTCAGTGCCCCAACTGAACCAAAGCTTTTAGATTCCTTGGCTCGCGTTTTGGTTAAATGTAGGCGCTGAACATGGTAGATAAACTGCGGTATCTCAAGACTGGCTGGAAGCGGCAGATAATCAGGTGGCATATTGGCCGCTGGATAAAAATCCTTGGCGCGCTCAAGTAGATTTTGCCAACGTTGCTGATAAGCCTGTACCTCTGCTAAGTTGCCTTCATAGATAGGCATATCGCGAATCTGGCGCAAAATATCAGGCGGAAATTGATCATGACGAAAGTTTGCAATGTCCTCTTGCAGCGTCGATAGCAAAACTTTGGCGTGTTTTTTGCCGTCTTTTGACGTAGGATCATCGATATAGTCTGGGGCGACAAAGGGTGCTGAACGTCTAGACATAATGTTATATCATCAATAGATCGTGAAAAGGGGGAGTCAGTCTTAAGTATACAGAATTTATATCAAAAATATGGTCGAGAGATAGGGTTTTTCATCAGTTTTAACATGCTATTACAATCGTAGAAACAAGTTTTAGGCAAACTTAAGTGAAACCTTCTTCTTTTATTGGCTCATAGGTTTTCATTTTTAATACTATGTAAGACAACAATGATTTATAGCCAATCAGATTATTGAGAATGACCTTTATGAGCAACTACTCATCAGAGCTGACAGCTTGTCCTAAGTGGCGAGCCTCATTGAAAATTATTGGCAAAATAGCCTTTATCGTCATTTGTACCGGTGTCATACTCGCACTTGGGTTTTGGTTGTTTATGATGTCAAACATGGGCTCAGTCTATTTGCCAAATATCTGCAATGGCTGCCTCGATATATGGGTCAGAATGATGTTACTCGTGGTTGGTATCAGCCTTTGGGTGTTGGTGGCTGCTTGGATTATTTGGCACATATTGCTTTATTTATATCATTTGATAAAACATAACCAATAATTGGCCAAGTTTCTAACAATACTGGTATTTGCTCTTAATGATTATGACCAATATGACTGTTGCCAGCAGGTGCTTGTCCCGAAATATCGCAAACAAGAGCCTCACTATGTGAGCTGTTTTGTGGATGTGACAAACTTTCAACTTGAATAGTCGCATGATGAATGCCGAGTGCTGATAGGCTTTGTTCAAGATTGGCAATGAGGCTACTCGACTCATGAATACTCATGTCTCCATCGACTACGACATGGCAAGATAGGGCGTTCAGGCCGCTAGTAATGCTCCAAACGTGTAGGTCATGGACTTTTTGTACTTGAGGGTGTGCGAGTAATTTTTGCTCAACGTTGACTAGCGATATGTTGGCAGGGGTGCCTTCCATTAATATATGCACAGAATCACGTACGACACGGTATCCACTGACTAATATAAGAATGGCGACAATCACGGATGCCACGGCATCTGCCCATACCCAGCCAAACCCCATCATCAACAGCGCAGCGATAATAGCAGCAACAGAGCCCAGCAGATCGCTCAGCACGTGCAAATAAGCACTTTGCATATTGAGATTGACAGGTTCTTTATTATCGGGTGTTTTTGTTAATGCGGCATCGTTACTACCATGATTGTGCCCGTGAGACTCTCCACCTTGACTGCCTCGGTGCATGAGCCACGCCACCAAGATATTGACCAACATACCGACCGTCGCCACAATCAGCATACCTTGGGTTGCGATTTCTGGTGGAGAGTTAAAGCGTTTGATCGCTTCATAAAAAATCATCAAGGCGATAAAAACGAGCGTAGCGCCATTCAGGGTCGCGACCAGTATCTCAAAACGCTTATAGCCAAATGTTTTTTGATGCGTGGCTGCTTTTTCGCCAATTTTGAATGCCGTTAGGGTGGCGCCAAGCGCGATGGCATCGCTTAACATATGCCCTGCGTCGGACAATAGCGCCAAGCTACCAGTAAGCCAGCCGCCGATAGCTTCAATAAACATATAACCGGTGATGATAATAAAGCTAAACAGCAAGGTGCGCTGATAACCTTTGGTATCTTGCGATGATGACGATTCTAACTGGTCGTCATGGTCGTGACTGTACTCATGGCTATGGTGATTATGATCGTGCTCGTCAGTGCTAAGATTATTTTGATTCATAACAACACTCAAGTCAGCTAATAGCGAGGTTTAGTAAACAATATCCATTGTGGTTCAGGTAGCAGGAGGCTTTTGGATACATACCACCTGATAGTGGTTATAAATCTAACATAGCCACGCCTGAGAAGCTGTAACGACGAAGTAAAAATCATTAGGAGGCACAAATCACAAAAATTACAACACTATATAGAACACCGACGAATGATAAGTGTCGGTTTTACCAACCAACGGGGTCAATGTCTAAGGTAAGCTTGAGGTATTTAGCACTTGGTAAGGCAAGTACGGGCTGCCACCATTGGTTCAATACATGATGTAAGTGCGCACGATCTTTGGCTAAGAGTAGTAACTGCGCATGATAGCGGCTGTTCTTTTTACTCATTGGGGCATCAATAGGACCAAGAACCGCAAGCTGGTGCGCACTGGGTAAGTGAGCAATGGCATCCTTGAGCGCTTGTGTGGTGGCTGCCAGCGTCTTGCCCTCACAGCGTATCAGTGCGGCATGACTGTGAGGCGGTAAGCCCATCATTTTACGCTCTTGCAATAGCTCGCGGGCAAATGACAAGTAGCCATCTTTGACCAGTTTTAACAGTAACTCATTGTCAGGCTGTAGTGTTTGGATCAACACGCGACCCGCTTTGTCACCTCGACCAGCACGGCCAGCTACTTGTATCATGAGCTGCGCTGTATGCTCAGGTGAGCGAAAGTCTGCTGATAAAAATCCGCGATCGGCATTGGGTAAGCAGACCAATGTCACATTAGGAAAGTGATGACCTTTAGCCACCATTTGTGTGCCAACTAATATCGCAGGATTGCCCTGGTTAATTTGCTGATAAATGCTCTCCCAGCTGTCTTTGCGCCTGGTGGTATCACGGTCAATTTGAATAATCGGATAGATCTCTTTACTGGTTTGGGGATTGGCAAAGATTGCATGCAGGTTTTCGCTGAGTCTGGTAGTACCCATGCCTTTGGCATCTAGGTTTTGACTGCCACAATCAGGGCATACTGTAGGAATATAAGCCTGCCAATCGCAATGGTGGCATTTTAAATAAGAGCTACCTGAATAGCCGCTGCGCTGCGCCAGACTGTTATAGTGAACGGTCAAATGAGCATCACAGCGGGGACAATCTGCCTGCCAACCGCAAGCCTCACACAATAAAACAGGCGCATAGCCACGACGATTCAAAAATACCAGGACTTGATCGCCGGCTTCTAAAGTCTGCTTAATTGCCCCAATCATTGAGTCTGTCAGCCCCGTGTCATAGCGAGCACCATCATGTTGCGCTTGCTGGTGAGTGCTTTGCAGGCGCGCATCAATTAGTTGCATGGTTGCAGGCTTAGCATTGCCGGGACGAGTCAACAGTTGACACTCTACCAGCTTGCCGTCTTCGACCAGTTTCAGATGCTCAAGAGAAGGCGTTGCCGTACCTAATATGACTGGAATGTTGTGCTGTAGGCCGCGATAGAGTGCGACATCAGCCGCATGATAACGTAGAGTATCCTGCTGTTTGTACGAGCCATCATGCGCCTCATCAACGACTATCAATCCCAATGCTGCAAATGGATAGAGCACTGCTGAGCGCGTACCGATGATAATTTGTGCATGACCGGTGCGGCAGTCTTGCCAGCCTTGCAAACGATGGGTATCAGTCAAGCCGGAATGCAGCAAAACAATATGAGCGGCAAATCGACTAGCAAAGCGTGCACGTGTCTGCGGTGTGAGACCAATTTCTGGCACCAAGATCAGCACTTGTTTGCCTGCTTCTAGTACCGCCTGCATCGCTTGTAAGTAGACTTCAGTTTTGCCGCTACCAGTAATACCATTTAATAAAAAGCCAGTATAGATTTCAGATTTATGCGCAGCAACGATGGCATCAACGGCAAGTTTCTGCTCATCATTGAGATCAAGCGGCATTTTTGCCAATTTTACGGGAGAAGGGGATTGCTTAGTTTGGATATAGCGCTCGATTAGACCTTTGTCTTCGAGCGTTTTTAAAAATGCTCGCTGCATCCCTTCTAATAGCAAAACATCTTCACTAGCACCGCGCTCACCATGCAGTTTTAGCATATCAAACTGCTGCTTTTGCTTTTTTGCATTGGCACGAAAATCATCATCAGTGATATGCGGCAATATTCGCCAATGGGTAATCAGTAGGTCTAGTGGCTTACCTTGGCGGACAAGGCTTGGCAGGATGACGGCTAAGACATCACCGAGTGGATAATGATAGTAACGCGCCAGCCAATAAGCCAGCTTGAGCATGTTGGGATCCAAAATAGGGTCAGCATCCAAACATTTATTAATCGGTTTGATTTTATTGACGGGTACACAGCTTTCATCTTCAGAAACATGAGCAATCACGATACCAATTAAGGTTTGGCGACCAAATGAAACCTCAACGCGACTTCCAATTAACGGCATCAGACGGTCTGGCGAAGCAAGCATATCCGCCGGTAAGCTATAGTCAAACACCCGATAAAGGGGTACGGGCAGCGCAACTTGTACCAACATAAACGGCTTCGCAGTCTTATCAGATTAATATTGATGTGAAATGAAGAAAAAGAGGCAGAGACCAATAAGCTTAGCATGATGCTAAGCTTATGATGGATTGACTGTTATAGGATTATCTAAATAATAGAACTATATAAACAAAAATTACTATCAGTTTTAGTCAATATATAAGATAGATTCGATTTCGACCACGCCACCTTTAGGTAGGGCTGCGACTTGTACGGCAGCACGAGCAGGATATGGCTCGCTTAGGTTCGCCACAAATACTTCGTTTAAAACCGCAAAGTCACTTAAATCAGTCAAAGATACATTAAATTTAACCACGTCGTTGATACTACCACCAGCCGCTTCACAGATCGCTTTAATGTTTTCGAACACTTGCTCAGCCTGTGCTTTAAAACCTTCTCTTAATTCCATGGTTTCAGGGTCAAAACCAAGCTGACCTGAAATATAAACGGTGTTGCCAACTTTTACGGCTTGTGAGTAAGTGCCTACAGCTGCGGGAGCTTTATCTGTTTGGATTGTTTGACGAGTCATATTATGTCCTTTTCGTATTTTATTGGTTGGTCTGTTGCTCACTGACAAGCAACAGTGCCTATTATTGTTTTAGAGGTTGTCAAAACCTCAGCGCAATGCGTTCAAATCTGACTAGACAAAGAGTTTGTTAGACAGGCAGGGTTATTATAATTGATATAGCCGTATGATGTTAGGGAAGCCGAGTAATGAACGCAGCTCACGAATGCCTTGAGCCAAGTGATTGCGACTGCGTACGATGATATGGATGATAGTATCACTATTACGTACGTCAACGGTCTCAACCCCCATATGCAGCTGGCGCAGATGATAAATCACTTCACTGATTTGCTCATCGCTAAGCGCAATAGACAGCTTTAAGTAAGCAGGAAAACGTATTTTGCCGCTATTTTTTATATCATGCTCGTCTGTTTCACCTTGTTTTACAGCGTTATCACTACGCCAACGCAGTTGAATCACCTGATAGGGATTGTCTTTACGAATGTCGTCAAGCGAAAAGCATTTGTGTCGATGAACGACCAAGCCGTGCCGAGATAAGTGCCCAACGATAGGGTCACCATAGATTGGATGACAGCAGTTAGCAAAATCGAGCTCAACCCCAGAGGCATTGGCGATCAGCTGCTGTGGCTGTGTCATGTCTTCGTTGTGCGCTTTGGCTTGTACGTCACTGACTTCATCGTTAAACAAACGAGTGACTACAAGCTGTGGCAGTAGTGTACCGGAGCTTATTTGTTCGAATAGGGCGTTTTTTTCAGTCACACCGCGCCATTCAGTCAGATCTTTCCAATCATCCTCTGTTAGGTCATCGAGCGTTTTTTGATAGGTTTTAAGGGCACGATCTAACGCTTGACGACCATGATGCTGCTTGTCAGCGGTAGATAAGTCTTTGAACCAACGTAATATCTCTTCACGCGCTTTGTTAGTCACCACAAATCCTAACCATTCTGCTTTTGGTTCTGAGTGACTGTTTATCTCAATTTCAACGGACTGTCCGTTTTTTACCACGGTACCGAGTTTTGCTGCTTTATCATCGATATTGGCACCGACAGCGACGTTACCAACCATAGGCCCGACTGCGTAAGCAAAGTCTAATGCCGTTGCCCCTTGTGGTAGCTCATAGGCACGACCTTGCGGGCTATAACAAATAATCTTACTCGAATGCAAATAATCCATCAGCTCATTAATAGTCGAGACCGCTGCCGAAAAGTTAGGACTATTCTCATTTAAGTTGTCTTCATCGACCAAGTCTTTCATGTTACGCAGTGACGCTTGGATAACTGATTGACTCACGTCAGAAGCATGCTCTGCACCGATAACGCCGAGCCTTGCAGCACTTTGCATTTGCTTGGTCAAAATAGTCACTTTTACGACATCGTTGTCGCGCTCATAAATGAGCGTGAGTGATTGATTGCCACCTGGTAACGGCCTGCGAATATTATCAGCAATGTGCGTATCATCAATTTGATACTTTTTAATAAGATAATACGCCAATTTGTCACAAGCTTCGATATTATCGAGGACAATCTCAAATGCATAGTGACGTAGCAGCGTGTTAATTTCTCCGCGATTGCGGAAAAACTGACGGTAAATGACCACGCGGTTGTCTAATACTTTGACCAGTCCGTTGAGCCCCAAATTATTAAGCACGATACTCAGATAACGATGAATGGCTTCTCTTTGGAAATTACGCCCAAGTCCATGCTGTAGCAGCTTGTCAGATATCTTGTTGTACATATCAGAATCAAGGTTACGATAACACAGCACCTCAATATAATCGGCGATATCATTAAGACCCATCAAGCGTGCAAATGGCACATAAAAATCTAATGTTTCTTGTGCTGTTGTACGTTGTTTTTCAGGGCGCACGGCATCAAGCGTGGACATATTATGCAGGCGGTCCGCAAGCTTAATGATAAGTACCCGTGGATCTGCGAGTGTGGCTGTTAAAATTTTGTGAAAGGTCGCTGCTTTGTTTTGCTGCTTATTGTGAGAGGAGGATTTTAGTTTTGTCACACCATCGACCAGCCTAGCCACTATCTTGCCGTAACGCTGCTCGAGCTGCTCGTCACTCACGTCGGTGTCTTCGACCGTATCATGCAAAATCGCTGCAATAATTGTATCTCGATCTAAGCGAAAGCCCGCCAGTATCTCAGCCACTGCGATAGGGTGAGTGATATAAGGTTCCCCTGATTTACGCTTGTCTTTAATGTGCGCAATATCACCGAACTCACAGGCATCAACAATGTCACGGCGCTCAGCAGCAGTGAGATAACCGACTGAACGCAGCAAGTTATATTGAGCGTCATCGACGAGATGATGACTGAGTTTGGGTAGGGTTTGACTCATAAATGACGATCCTATTTTCCATGACTGACTGACTTGATTATGGATTGAAGTAAGCAGTGAATGGTGACTGAATATTGACCAACCATACGAAACTTAAGTAGGGATAGGCCATTCTCTAATTAATCGCAAATCGCATTCAATGTCAACTGATAAGCGAGTAGGCGATGAAAAAATTTGACTCAGTGGGCTATTTTGATAGATAAATGGCTATCAAAACAGCAAATACAATAAAGTTACAACCAAAAAACCACAGCCTATGCTGTGGTTTTTGTTATCAATAAAGTTATGTTTATCTTATAAAGCCATTATCAGCTTCAAAGACTTGGCAAAACAAACCTTATCAAAAATAGCTTTTTAGAAGCTATGATCGCCTGACAATGCTAAATCTAATGAGCTCGTTGCAAAGTTATGCTCTGGTTGATTTAGAATGTCGCGGGTGATTTTTCCAGCGGCAATTTCACGTAACGCCAATACTGTAGGCTTGTCATTATCGACATCAACCAACGGCTCGGCAATACCTTTGGCCAATTGACGGGCGCGTTTGCTTGCGACCAAAATTAGCTCAAAGCGATTATCAACATTATCCAAACAATCTTCAATCGTCACTCGTGCCATAAATAGCTACCTCGGTTGTTTTTATTAGCCACGGACCTTGCCCGCCACTCAATAAAAATAATATCAAATACATAAAAGGGGATAGCTAAATATTATAGCATTTTTTGCCAAGTCGCGTAGTTGCTTTTTATATCTACTTGTTAGATAAGCAACTGACGAGCATTGTAGCCTAGTTTACTCTTCTACTTGCTTATTTAGCAAGTTGCTAATCGTGCGATGATAACGCTGCTGCTGACGGTTAAGGGTTTGTCTATCCGCCACGATAATCGCTTTTAGCTCAGCTAAGGCTACATCAAAATTATCATTGATCACGACATAGTCAGCATTTACGTATTGTGCCATTTCGGTGACCGCACCAGCTAGACGGCGCTCTATCACTTCTACAGAATCCTGCGCACGGGTTGAGAGACGTTGGCGCAATGTAGCAATGCTGGGTGGTAGAATAAAAATCATAATGGCATCGGCAAAGATTTCTCTGATTTGCGTCGCCCCTTGCCAGTCAATCTCCAAGATAACGTCAATCCCCGCTGCTAGTTGGGTGCGTACGCTTTTCTCTGACGTGCCATAATAGTTACCAAATACTTCTGCATGCTCTAAAAATAGACCCGCATTGATACCATTGGTAAAACTATCAGTATCTGTGAAATGATAGTGCTGACCATCAATCTCGCCTGGGCGCGGGGTGCGAGTCGTATGTGAGATACTGACCGTTAAGTCGTTGGTCGTAGCAAGTAATTGCTTAACCAGTGAGGTCTTGCCCGTACCTGAGGCGGCAGTAACAATAAATAATGAACCTGTCATACAATTTATCCTAATGGAATATGTGCTAGTAAAATGCGGCTTAGTAACAGACTAAAAGACGATTCAGTCAGTGGTAGAGACTGGAAAAAAGAAAAAACGCCATCATGTATGGCGATAGAAATCATCGTAGTTACGTCATTATAAACTGCTTTTATGTGAGATAAAGTGGGTTTTGCAATATGTAGTTAGCATGTTGATATTTGCACCTGACATATTGCAATGAGTGCGGTGCTATTTTTGAGGGCAATAAAATCAAATTATGTTAAAGTAGAGCATTGATTTTGCCCCAACTTTTGAATCAAAGCTTTTATACATAAGCTTTAGATATAAATTATCCGACGATAGGCCTTTTTATGCAAATTTATCTTGCCAATCCCCGTGGATTTTGTGCTGGTGTGGACCGTGCGATTGCGATTGTTAATGAAGCACTAATACGTTTTGAGCCACCCATCTATGTCCGTCATGAAGTTGTACATAATAAATTTGTGGTGTCGGATTTGGCCAATCGGGGCGCGGTATTCGTCGAAGAGCTTCACGAAGTACCGGATGGGTCTGTGGTGATTTTCTCTGCTCATGGCGTCTCTAAAGCAGTCGAAGATGAAGCTGGTCGCCGTGATATTACCGTATTTGATGCCACTTGCCCTTTGGTCACTAAAGTACACATTGAAGTGGCAAAATTTGCACAAGACGGTATGGATGCCGTGTTGATAGGGCATGCCGGACATCCAGAAGTAGAAGGCACGATGGGTCGATTCAATGCAAAAAACGGTGGGCAAATCCATTTAGTGGAAGACGAAGCTGATGTTGCTGCTCTCACTGTGGAAAATGCCGAACGCTTGGCTTTTGTGACTCAAACAACCCTATCGATGGATGATACGGCTCGTGTTATCGATGCACTGCGTGAAAAGTTCCCTAGTATTCAAGGTCCCCGTAAAGACGACATCTGTTATGCCACCCAAAACCGCCAAGATGCGGTAAAAGATTTGGCCAGTCGCTGCGAAGTCGTTTTAGTCGTTGGATCGCCAAACTCTTCAAACTCTAATCGTCTGCGCGAGCTAGCAGAGCGTATGAATTGCCGTGCATATTTAATTGATAACGCTAGTGAGATGGATAAGCGTTGGTTGGATGGTGTGCAGAGTATCGGCGTGACCGCTGGCGCATCCGCGCCTGAAGTGTTGATCCAAGAAGTGTTACAACAGTTGCAGGACTGGGGGGGCGATCTGCCTAGTGAGCTATCTGGTATTGAAGAAAACGTAACGTTTAGTCTGCCGAAAGCCTTGCGGATTCCTGTCACCCAAGTTGGTAAGTAATTAGGACACGCCCTCGTATTTGTATGAATCATCATTTATATGGATAAGCTCGCATGAAAGAACCAAAAGCCAGATTTGTATTGGCAGAAGCCACGCTCGCTGAAGTGAATAAGCAACTGAAACTCAATATGCTTGTCATGGTGGCAGTGGTCTTTGTACTGTTTATGAATATCATGAAGTTTATGGCAGAAAAAAGCGTTCTTTACGCTGTACTCGCAGTCATAATGATTTGCTTACTGTTCTTCATACAAAAAGCTCGCGGTATTCTCATACTAAGAAAACAAGAGCTTACCCATAAATAGAAAATACAAGCATAAATAAAAAATACAGGTGAAAGTGCCAAATATAGGAAATAGAGAATAGTTATGTCTGCTTATTACAAATTTATTAAACGCGAACAGCCAGAAGACGGAGTTAGTCTGGCGCATTACCAGCCAACCAAGCATGCACAAGGCGCTTGGAATGAGCATGAGCAGCATATGGCACCAGCGACAGGTCTTCTGACAGCTGAGATTAATAACTTTGCGCCGCAAGCCAATATGCGTATCGCTCGTATCAGCCTTGACATTTTAGGATTGATACCGCTGGACGATTTTACCGTCACCACTCGCTGTATTCGACCGGGCAAGACCATTGAGCTTATCGAAGCTGTCATGAGCAGTCGTGGCCGTGATGCGATCATTGCTCGAGCGTGGCGGCTGATGACGCAAGACACTAGCGAGATTGCAGGGCTTGAAGATCAACCAGCAAAATACAAACCTGAAGAGTTGCCCGTTTGGGAAGACATGAAAGGCTGGCCGGGCGGTTTTATCGAAAGCGTGCGTTTGGTAGCGACAGAGGATCGTCGTCCTGGTCGCGGTATGGTATGGATCACCAATGACGTTGAGATGATAGAAGGCGTACCAACGGATGATCTGGTACATTTATTAGGGATGGTCGATACGGCCAATGGTGTTGTACCAAGATTGGGTCTTGGGTTGTCTAAGTTAGAGTGGATGTTCCCTAATACGGATTTGCAAATCCATATGCATCGCGCCCCAAAAGGGCGCTGGTTGGGTCTTGAAGCCGTACAACAATATGGCGATGATGGCATTGGGTTGACCAGTGCGGTACTACATGACGTATATGGACCCTTTGGCCGTAGCGAGCAAATCCTAACCATTCGTCCGATGCCACGTTAAAAGAGAAAGAATCAACTATCTAGTAATTTTGGAAAACGAAACCATATTTTGTAATCAATTAATTATACAAATATTGGAGAAATGGTTTTAATAGTAACTAATAAGACGATATTGCCAACAAGGCGATATCAATCGACATAGAGGTTACTATGAAAACATATACTCAATTTTCCAAAAAACTGACGACTATTTGGGAGTTATTAATAGAGGTTTATTCAGAATAGTGGTTAGCTTTTGTTCTTGCGCTAAAAAATGACTGATACCAGAACGCCGCCTTGGTAAACAAGCGCGGTGTTTTTTATTGAATAAGACTTTTGAGCTTGAATTTTTTTTGGATGCCCCTATTAGTATAGACAGTTTAACGGTATCACATACGGCGGGGTCTCTAACATTATGAGAGCGGCCTTAGTGAGTATATCGTTATCTGATAATAGGTCTTTCATAGAATTTAAAGGAGTTTTTATGAGTGAAGCAACTCAAGCTGAAGGTCTGAATCCAGAATTAAAAAAACATACGTTTGAAGCGGAAGTGGCGCAGTTGCTGCATTTGGTCACGCATTCACTATATTCTAACGCTGATATTTTCGTCCGTGAGCTCGTCTCTAACGCGTCGGATGCTTGCGATAAGTTGCGCTTTGAAGCCACCAATGATGATAGCCTTTATGAAGATGATGGCGAATTGAAGATCCGCATTGCTGTCGATGAAGAAGCCAAAACCATTACCTTTACTGATAACGGTATTGGGATGAATGAGACTGATGCCATCGAAAACTTAGGTACCATCGCCAAATCAGGTACCAAAGCATTTTTGGATAAACTGTCTGAATCACAAAAACAAGACGGACAATTAATTGGTCAATTCGGTGTTGGTTTTTACTCAGGTTTTATCGTGGCTGACACCATCAGTGTTGAATCACGTAAAGCAGGCGAGCCTGCGGATAAAGGCGTGCGCTGGGTATCAGATGGTACAGGCAGCTTTACGGTTGAGCCAATTACCAAAGACACGCGCGGTACCGCGATCACTTTGCACCTAAAAGAAGAGTATAGCGAGGGTGAAGACAACTACCTAGATCGCAGCAAGATCAAGCGTTTGGTTAATAAATACTCTGACCATATCAGTCTGCCCATTCAGATGCGTAAAGAGATCTGGCAAGAAGATGTAAAAGAAGACGAAAGCGACGACACACCTGCTGGCGGTGAGATGGTACTGACGGATGAGTGGGAAACCATTAATAAAGCCAGTGCGCTATGGACACGTTCAAGCTCTGAAATCGAAGATGATGAGTATGTCGATTTTTATAAAAACATCACTTATGACATGGACGCGCCGCTTACGTGGACGCACAACCGTGTCGAGGGCCGCGTACAGTATACCCAGCTTTTATATATCCCTAAAAAAGCCCCGATGGATCTATACACTCGCGAGCAGCAGCACGGTCTAAAGCTTTATGTAAAGCGCGTCTTTATTATGGATGATGCTGAGCAGCTATTACCGATGTATTTGCGTTTTGTGAAAGGGGTGATCGATTCTGCCGACTTGCCACTGAATGTGAGCCGCGAGCTACTACAAGAGTCACGTGATGTAAAATCTATCCGTGATGGTAACGCGCGCCGTATCTTGACTTTGCTGGCAAGCCTTGCCAATAGCGAAGACAGCGATAAGCAAGAAAAATTTGCGCAGTTCTATGCAGAGTTTGGCGATGTCATCAAAGAAGGTCTGGGTGAAGACGCCGGCAATAAAGAACGTATTGCTAAGCTATTGCGTTATGCCACCAGCACCCAAGATGGCCTTGAGACCAGCTTTGAAGATTATAAAGGCCGTATGAAAGATGGCCAAAAAGCCATCTATTATCTAACGGCTGATAATCTAGCTGCAGCAAAAAACAGTCCGCAACTTGAGCTGTTTAAGAAAAAAGGCATCGAAGTTATTTTGATGACCAGCCGTGTCGATGAATGGGCAATGAATTTCTTGACCTCATTTGATGACACACCGCTACAGAACATCGCAAAAGGCGCGGTAGATTTGGGTGACTTGCAGGATGAAGCAGAAAAGGCCGAAGCAGAGAAAGCCGAAGAAACCTTAAAGCCTGTTGTTGATAAACTAAAGGCTGCATTGGGCGAACGTGCTAAAGATGTCAAAGTCTCGACGCGTTTGGTTGATAGCCCTGCTTGCTTAGTCGTTGGTGAAGGTGAGCTATCACCGCAAATGATTCAGATGCTACAGCAAATGGGTCAGGATGTACCAGCGAGTAAGCCAACACTAGAGGTCAATCCAGATCATCCACTCATTAAAAAGCTTGAGAGCAGCGAGCAGTTTGATGATTTGGCGCAAGTCATTTTTGATCAAGCATTGTTAGCAGATGGCGGGCAGTTAGAGGATCCAGCCGCTTATCTGAAGCGCGTTAATGAGCTATTGATGAGATAATGTCTGGTAATTGATGTAAAAGGAGGTCTTGTCTGCAAGGCCTCCTTTTTTATTGAGGTTTATGGTCATATTTGAATGAATTTTACAAATCATCCTTATCCTCTTGACCGACAATCCGTTACAATCGCGATAGATTAGCGAGCTAAACTATTAGTCAATGCTAGTCATCTTCGATAAACATTCCATCGTGAATTCAATATAAATAGATGTCTACAGCCGTGAAAAAATCGTAAGTCGATTACATCAAGCGGCGACGACATCATGATAGTTATCATTGGGTCATTTTATTTTTCTCGACTGGCTAGAGGTCTAAGTCTTTGTCACTTACGTCGTTAAAAACCGTATCGCTCCAGCGTTTTTCGCTTAATTTCGCTGCCAATATCATCGCAACTTTGTGGATGTTGGTGGGTTCAACTCGGGCGTTTTCTTGGGTAAAGCCCACCTTTATACAGTTTGCTGTATTTGCCTTATTGGCACTTGGTAGTAACGTCCTATTTTCGTGGTTGGCGGCTGAAAGTAGCAGTACGTTCAATGAGCAAGGCTTGGTCAGTTATTTGATCTGGCCGATGATTATTTTATTAAGTGGTATTATTTTGGCACGGCGAGCGAGCAATCAGACACTGGTTTTTGTGCCTGTTGTTCTTTGGTTGGTTGCTGATACCTTATCTGCATTACTACAGAGCTTAGTACAGTTTTTTGGTAGCTATGGCTGGTTACCTGAGTGGAGTTACTCGTTTTTACCCATACTATTTTTGGTATTGTTTTTATGGCAGACGCTCGCTTTGCTATGGATTTTTTCTCGTCGCCTGCGCATACCATGGTGGGAGCGAATTATTATCCTAGTTGGTGCTGTGGCATTGTTGACGATCTGGCAGCGCAATGTCGCTGATCAGCCTATATTTAAGCAAATTCCAGTAGAGCCTGTGTTGGAAGAGGCGGCACTATATGAGCAGCCCCGTTTATTACAGCAAGCATTAAATAGTATAGACCCAAGTATCGATGGCAAAACCGACTGGTACTTTATGGGTGTGGCAGGGTTCTCTGGTCAAAACGTCTTTCGTTCTGAGATCAATAAAGTACGTGAGCTGTTTGATGTGCGTTTTGGGACCAGCGGGCATTCGTTGTCCTTGATTAACAATACGTATAGTTGGATGGACGAGCCAATTGCGACCAAAACCAGCATTTTACGCGGTTTAAAGAAAATCGGTCAGCAGATGAATGCTGACGAAGATGTGTTGTTTTTGACGTTGTCTTCACATGGTAATGAGGATATCGTCCAATTAGCAAATCCGCCAATCGCGATGGACAATCTAGATGCTGCATGGCTTCGTGAAGCGCTGGATGCTTCGGGTATTCGCTGGCGTGTGATTGTGGTATCTGCTTGTTATTCGGGTTCATTCATCGATGAATTAGCGTCTCCGACCACAGTGGTAATAACGGCATCAGCCGCTGATAAGGCATCGTTTGGCTGTACCAATACCGCTGAGATGACGTATTTTGGTCAAGCATTTTTTGCTGAAAGCTTGAGAGGAAATACCAGTTTTGAGGATGCTTTTAAGGATGCCAGCATACGAGTGACGGAGCGTGAAAGCGCAATGGGATTTGAGCCATCAGAGCCGCAGATGGCGATCGGTAGTTTGATGGAAACCGCGCTACCTGCTTTTGAGCAAGTATTGTTTGATAAAACGCGCCCATCCGTTGCGAGTATTACGAATAATACTGCTTCTACAACCGTCAATGTTTTACCTGAAACTACTACTAATCTATCGGTAGGTGAAGTAGATGCAGCTGCCGAATAAATATGAGAAATGATCTAGTAACTGGCAAATGCTAGTATCAAATAACGAGCACTTATTAAACGCCATCGTTGGTTTTTTGAATAAAAAGGATATCACTCATGCAGAATTCTTATAGTCATAGTTTGTCTAACCATAAACAGCTTACGCAAAAAAGTGTGAATCGCTGCTTTAATGGTGAGCAGCATTATTATAGTCACGAATCGACGTCTACCAAAACCTCTATGACGTTTAGTATTTATCTACCTGATGAGGCCTTGGCTGGACGACGTTGTCCTGCGATATTGTATCTGTCAGGTTTGACCTGTAACGCAGACAACGTAACCCATAAAGGTCATTTTCAACAAAAATGTAGCGAGCTTGGTATGATACTTATCGCACCTGATACTTCGCCTAGAAGTAATGAAGACAGCGATGTACCAAATGATGAGCGCTATTTTGTTGGTCAAGGTGCAAGTTATTACGTAGATGCCACTCAAGCACCGTGGTCAGACAACTTCAATATGCAAAGTTACATCGTTGATGAGCTATATGACTTATTACGCTCAGAGTTTCCTATCGATAGCATTGGTATTACAGGGCACTCGATGGGTGGGCACGGAGCCTTATTACTAGGATTTAAGTATCCGAGTAAGTTTGTCAGTGTATCGGCGTTGTCGCCAGTGTGTGCTGCCAGTGAGTCTGCATGGGGGCAAGCCGCCTATACAGAGTACTTCGGTAATGATAAGTCTCTATGGGTACAAGCGGACGCCTCACAGATGATAGAGAAAGTTGGTCAGCAGTATTCGAGCATTTTGGTTGATCAAGGCGCGGCTGATAATTTCTTAGCAGAAGGGCAATTACAAACCGCTAAACTACAAGACGCTTGTGTAAAAGCCAAACAGCCCTTAACATTGCGTTATCAGGCAGGACATGATCACAGCTATTATTTTATCCAAACGGTGATTAATGATCATATCGAACATCATTGGCATATGGCTCAAATGAGCTAAGAGGTCATTCAGATGACCGTAATACATTTTTTGCTATTGCATTCATGTTTAAAAGGTAGTTTTTATGGCAGGTTATCAAGACTTGACAGCTTCTAATTCGAAGAATAAGTCAGCAGATACAAGCGCTACAAAAGCGACTATGCAAGCCGATATGGACGCTGCTTTGGCAAAAAAGCAACATGATGTCGATAGTGACCACGTATCCGAAGCGAAAGCAAAAGAGTGTATCGCAAAAACCGTCAACGATGCGGGCGAAACCTTACTTGATGAAGCGCAAATATCTCGCGTGATAGAGATGGCATGGGAAGACAGAACGCCATTCGGTGCGATAGAGCATAGCTATGGTCTCGATGAGACTGGAGTTATCAAACTCATGCGCCAAACGTTAAAGCCATCGTCTTTTCGTTTATGGCGCAAGCGCGTGAGTAACCGTGCCATCAAGCATGAAGCAAAGCGCTCTTTCGAAGTTGGCCGTGCTTATTGCAAAACTCAATACAAGCAGCGCTAAACAACTAAGTATTTAACATAAGTACATAAAAGGCTCGCAGTATGTGTGAGCCGATTAGAATTTACTTTTTAATCTATCCATATCTTATATAAACCTGAATTAGGTAGCTCAATTATGAACAGTCCTGCTAAACCTTATCTGATCGCCCCATCGATACTCTCAGCTGACTTTGCGCGGTTGGGCGAAGAAGTCGAGAAGGTCTTGGAATCAGGTGCCGATGTGATTCATTTTGATGTCATGGACAATCATTATGTTCCCAATTTGACATTTGGTAGCATGATTTGTAAGGCGCTGCGTGACTATGGGGTGGAGGCGCCAATTGATGTGCATCTGATGGTTTCCCCTGTTGATGGTATGATTGAGCAGTTTTTGGAAGCGGGGGCGAGTATCATCACCTTTCATCCAGAAGCCAGTCATCACGTTGATCGCTCTCTTCAGCTTATCAAAGATGGTGGGGCAGAGTGCGGTTTGGTACTCAATCCTGCCACATCATTACACCATCTAGATTGTGTGATGGATAAAGTGGATCAAATTTTATTGATGAGTGTTAACCCTGGTTTTGGTGGTCAGTCGTTTATCGATAACACATTAGACAAAATACGTCAGGTACGTCAGCGTATCATCACCAGTGGTCGAGATATCAGATTAGAAGTAGATGGCGGTGTCAAAGCCAGCAACATTCGTGCGATTGCTGAAGCAGGGGCTGACATGTTTGTCGCTGGGTCTGCGATATTCAACCAAAAAGACTATAAAGCGGCTATTGATGAGATGCGCGCAGAGTTGGCATTAGCAAACAACAGCTAATCTACATATTGTGACATGATCGATAAACGGTGTTGGCGACCAAAAAACAGTATTGAAGTAGGCCATATCATTTGCAATTGTGCGCAGTGGCCAGTCATGTAAAGGTGAATCATGGACAACAAACATTCTACCAACTCATTGAAACCTTCTGAGACGATGAAAAATACTGATCAGACACCGAAAAGTGAGACACAACGTAGCTTGGTACCAAAAGGCATTACGGTTGGCATGGCTATATTTGCGCTGGTACTAAGCTTGGCAGGTTATGGCTTTCGTTTGATGGTGGGTGATGATGTTGGGACAGTGCTGCGTCATGCTGCGGTCATTGTGCCTGCGTTTATGTTGGGTATTCCGCTGTTTTTTTGGGTGGGTTCTCGCATACTCAATAAAGTTAAGGGCCTGCATATTGAGAGTTGGAATGCCATTAGTTTGGGCTATTTGACCTCTTGTATATCGATGCTATGGCTGATGGGTACTTATAGTTAAATGCTTTAGCACAAAGATAGTATCTATTCATAAATATAGCGTTGTAATATTCTCATAAGCTATTTTCTATACTTTTTTAATCGTTAAGCCTTGCTTTGTAAGCATGGCTGGAATTTTATATGCGAATTGTACCGGACAGTATTGCCAAAATTATCTATCCAAAAGATTTACCAAATGGCTTATTTACCAGCTTAATCATAGCTTGTCTTTTGATGGGGCTCGCTTCACTGCGTAACGGGACGGATTTACAGGGTTGGCTCAATGTGATTGAGAACTGGCTGCTGATGTTATTGATACTTCCGACTGCAACGGCGACTGTTGCTCTGCCTTTTAAATACCGCGATCCCACCCTTGAGCTAAAGCTGGTCTATTACCTTGGGATGTTCGTTGCTTTTTTATTTACGTTAGCGAAACTGCGCTATTGGCGCTAATGTGTCCTTATTGCAAGGCATCCAAGTTTTTTTATAGTAGACCTCTTGCAAAAGTACCGTTTTATTGACCGTCGTTAACGGAGTATCAAAGGCTAGCAATGACTTATGCAAGAGATATAGTGAAGACTTATGTGATAGCCCTTGAATTCTAGTGTTAAAGCGTCCATTGTATGAGTAAGACAGATTTACCCGCGTTACTGTAAGATGATAGATTTGCCGAATGCGTTTGTTTTCAATAAATAACGGCTTTGCAATGATTAGTTTCTCTACCAGTACTAAACGGGATAATAAGGAATACATTGATGCCATATGATATCGATAATGATATAGAAGTAGACAACGAAAGTAGCGATCAGTTTGCAGGGTTTGCCAAAGAAACCACCTTAGAGTTAGTGGAAGCAGATGATGGTAGATTGTTGTTGCGTGATGCCGAGCAAGATGAAGCGCCGCTGATGACTATCGACTTTTCTGACAAGCTAAAAGAGCTACTTGGTAGTGACACTCAAGTGATTGGTCAACACATGATTCATGCTGCGATTCAGGTCATTATGCAAAAGCAAATGAGTAAGTGGCATGCGCATGTATATGATAAAGAACCAACGCACTACAGTTGATCTAGTTTATTAGCGAGCTGAAGATAGCTAAATATACAAGCATAAAAAAAGGGTTTATCAATGGATAAACCCTTTTTTTGTTCAAATAATACCATTTATAAAATGAAGATTATTTGATTTTAGCTTCTTTAAAGATCACGTGCTGGCGTACTTTTGGATCAAACTTTTTGATTTCCATTTTGCCAGGCATAGTGCGCTTGTTTTTAGTAGTGGTGTAGTAATACCCAGTACCAGCCGTTGATACTAATTTAATTTTATCTCTCATGATAGCTTTCCTGTAAATGAGGGGTCTTCAAACGATAGGTACGTGTCTCAAAGAGCAAGTTGCCACAGCTAATGTAGCAAAACGGCAGCTAAATAATGGGAGTCATCACTCAGCTGCTATTTTTAACTTAAACTTTTTGACCTTGTGCGCGTAGATCCGCTAACACTTTATCGATACCAAGTTTGTCAATGATGCGCATACCTTTGGTAGACACACGTAGACGTACAAAGCGGTTTTCAGACTCTACCCAAAAACGATGGTTGTGAAGGTTTGGTAGAAAGCGACGACGGGTTTTGTTGTTTGCATGCGAAACATTATTACCCACCATAGGGCGCTTTCCAGTCACTTGGCAAACTCGAGACATGGCGAACTCCTAATCTATGAGGTATGAGTTTTTCTCATACCAGTCTGGGCAAGTTGCACGTTTTTGCGGCATGGACACAGCAAGCGGCAGCTTTGCACCAAACAAAACTATATGAAGGTTGAGCTGGTTTTGCTGTTATCTAAAGGCAAATAACAGGCTGACCAATTCAGAAAATTTTAAAGCCGACATTTATACCATAAAACAGATGAATACTCAAATATTTTTACAATAACTGTTGGATTAAAGGAGGGCTATTATACCCTGAAATGAGCGCGCTATGTTGTTGATTGTTTAATAGTAAAGATTAATTTTTAGTTGTAAGTTATAACAAAAGTCAGTAAAGTTGCTGTTATATATTTAATACAATCTGTTAATACATCGGTATCACTGTAAATCTAACTATCATTACCAATCTTCTTTAATTCTGTGTAATGGTTTTCTGCCTATTTGCTCAAATAAATTATTGCTCATGCGGAGTCACAATATGTCATATCCCTCGCTACCTACTTCTAAATTGTTTCAACTGACAGCGCTAACCTTATCATTGGCCTTGGCGGGTTGTGGTGGTGGAGATGGAACGGATACAGTTGCACCAGAGCCTGATACAGGCGTGCAGCAACCTGGTACAGGTGGAGATACAGGCTCTTCCACTTCTATTGCAAGCGAAATATATATATCAGCTGAAAAAAATCAACTGCTAACAGGTAGTGATAAAACCACTGTTAACATTAGAGTTACCGACAAGAATGGCGGTATTGTTAGAAATGTTCCTGTAAACATTAACATCGCAAATGCGTCTTTATACGGCTTATCTTTGGGCAGTACTTCTAACCAAGTCACGGATGATCAGGGCTTGATTGCTGTTGAATTACTACAAAATACAGTAGGTATTGATTCACAGTTAAATCATGAAAGTTTATTAACTGTCGTGGCTAATGAAAATAAAAATTCAATTCAACAAACCCTTCCTATTTTAGTTTCTGGTACTAGCACGAGTAACGTTATTTCTTCCAAAAATCTGGTAGAAGCGGGTGAAAACTTTAGTGTGTCTGGTCAAATTTTAGATGGTGCAACTAAACCTGTTGCTAATGCTAATGTTGTTTTATATAGCAATGATAAAGAAGCGGGAACCGGTACAACAGATAATAACGGTAAATTTATTTTTAATTTAAATGCTTCTAATTTAGAAGCATCGGATGTTGGTTACTTATTCAGCATTGAGGTTAAAGGTGCTGAGATCAGTCAGCGCATTCCTGACATTCTAACAGTAGTATCAGCAAGTAGCTCTAGTATGAGCTTCTCAGAAACTCCTGATATTGTCGTTGGTAATAAACAAAAAATAACTTTGAATGTTCCAAATGCCGTAAATGGTGATATTGTATATTTATCAACCAATAAAGGTGAGCTATTTACCTCTCTTGATGATACTCAAGGTAGCTCTCGTCGTGGATTTAATGTTTTAAATAGAAAAGTTGACTTCTATATTGATTCTAACGTACCTGGTACAGCAACTATAAGAGCAGAATATAACAATGAAACTAAAGAAACTCCGCTAAGCTTTGTATCGGTGGAGCCTACCAAACTGCTTCTACAGATAGAAAGAGCTGTAGTAAGTGTTGGTGGTTCCACTTCAGTAGTAGCGAGAGTCTTGGATAAAAATGATGCTCCAGTAAAAAATGCTATCGTGCAATTTACTACTATTAGAGATGCATCTGGTGGAAGTTTGGGTCAAGGTTTTGCATATACTGATGATAGTGGTATAGCCACAGTGGTTTATAATGCAGGACAAAACCCGACTAGCACAAATGGCGTCACTATTAAAGCCCAAGTACAGTCAATAAAATTGCCAAACGGTCAAGAAAAGGCTGTTAATACCATTTTAGACACCTCTGAAGTTACGGTTCAAACCAAATCTACATACATCAGTTTTGCTTTTGCTGATAAAGTGTCTTCTGATGATAGTGAAATATATTACTTCCGTAATGGCTCTGTTAGTGTTCTTAATAGCACTGGTAAGCCTGCCATAAATCAAAAAGTATCTATAAATTTGATGCCACACAATTATTTAAAAGGTTATTTTGAGATTATCAGAAATAACTTTTTAGAAGCGGACTTTTGGCAGCAAAATGCGGTGACTTGTGAAAACGAAGATAGAAATAGTAATGGAATTTTGGATCCTAATGAAGACTTCAATGGAAATGGTCAGTTAGATCCTGTCAACGTAGCAGCAGTACTTAATAGCGCTGGCCAAACAGTTGATTCTAATCAAAGTTTTAATTTCGTGACAGATGGGTCTGGAAGAGTTGATTTTTCTATACGTTATCCAAAACAATATGCTAATTGGTACAGAGCTAAAGTAACTGTAAATACAAGAGTAGACGGTAGCGAATCACAGCAATCTAGAGTAATAGATTTTCCAGCATCAGTAGACGATGTTGATATTGGAATACCTTTGCGTCCTAATACGAACAGTCCTTTTGGTACTGATCTGAATTGTTCTAGCTCTATATAGCTCTCAATATAATTAACAGTTACAAAACCCCCAACCCTACGTTGGGGGTTTTTAGTTTGTCCTTTCAAAAAACCAAATCACTTTAAATAACCAAAAACAACCAACTCGCTCAGCAAAGCATCGCAAAAAAGATTAAAATAACCGGTTTACTACGCTGTCAGTCACGTCAGCGAACAGTCATCATTTTTTATATTGGGCGTATTATGTCAGACAATACCAAAACCGCTTCATCATCAAATACAACAAACACAGCCTCGCAGAGCAAACAGATCCCTAGCTTTATTGATACAGCGACATTGCTCATCAAATGCAAAGATCAGGCTGGCATCGTGCAAGCAGTCTCTGAATTTATTCATCGTTACGGTGCGAATATCATTACGCTCGATCAGTATTCGACGGCTCATGAGGGTGGTCAGTACTTTATGCGTTTGGAGTTTGCTTTGGCAGGCTTGAGCGATATTATCGATAATTTTGAGGCCAGCTTTGCCCATACTGTGGCTAAACGCCATAACATGGACTGGCGTCTACATAACAATGCGACCAAGACCAAAGTAGGTATTTTGGTATCAAAGTTTGATCATGCGCTATTAGATTTATTATGGCGACATCAGCGTGGCTTGCTAGATTGCGAGATTACTTGCGTGGTGAGTAACCATCCTGATTTACAACAAGCGGTCGAAAACTTCGGCATTACCTTTCACCATGTGCCCGTGACCAAAGAGAATAAGGTAGAAGCGGAGGAGCAAATCCATAAGCTGATGGCAGGTAATGACTTACTAGTGTTGGCGCGTTATATGCAGATATTGTCAGCTGATTTCGTGAAGCGTTGGCCGATGCAAGTGATTAATATCCATCATTCGTTCTTGCCTGCGTTTGTGGGTGCAGATCCTTATCGTCAGGCTTATGATAAAGGCGTCAAGCTGATTGGCGCAACAGCGCACTATGTGACTGCTGAGCTGGATCAAGGGCCTATTATTGAGCAAGACGTACACCGTGTGACCCATCGCCAAGGGGTAACAGAGTTGCGGGCGATTGGGCGCGATATCGAGCGTAATGTATTGGCTCGTGCTGTCAATTGGCATGTGCAAAACCGTGTGATTGTGGCAGGCAACAAGACCGTAGTTTTTAACTAAAAAATCAGTAGAAAATTGAGTAAGAAAGGCGGTCAGTAGCAACAGTTACTGATCGCCTTTTTTATAATGTGATATTTTATATCAGCATTTCCAAAACAAACTTACTACCCACAAAGCCAATCGCTAACAGAATAAAGGCATAAATAGTGATATTCGCCGCACGTTTGCCTCGCCATCCTGCGCGCCAATTGCCAAGCAGCAACGTACCAAATAATAACCACGAGAGCAGACTAAATACTGTTTTGTGCACGATATGCTGTGCCATCAAATCTTCGACATAGATAAACCCAATCCCCAGTGCGATACTGAGTAATACAAAGCCTACCAAGAGCATATCGAATAATAGACTCTCCATACTTTGCAATGAGGGTAATTTATTGACCCAAAATCGGTGAATGGTATGATGCTTGAGCTCGCGAATTTGTAGACGCAAAAATAGCGCTTGTACTGCAGCCATCAACAGCACACAATAGGCCGCTAACGATAATAGGATATGAGCTTCAAGACCGACACTGATGTCAGTAAGCGGTTGATAGGGTGCGCGGCCAATATAGCCGACGGTCATACCTATTAGTGCAGTAGGCGCAGCCAAAATACCAAGGCTCAGAATAGGGCGGTACAAACAAAACAGCAGGTAAAAGAATAAGAAGAATAAACTGGTCAGGCTAATGATATTGAACAAATTGAAATTCAGACCATAAAGCGTCACAACATATGGATAAAGTAAGGTCGCATGTGCGGCCATCCCTACCAATAAAAGCCCCAAACTGACGCCTTTATGAATAGGTTTGTCCTGAATCAGCGCCCAACCAATGTGGAGGCTGACTAAGACATAAGCCATGCTAGCAAGTAAGAATGCAAGGTGCACAGATAAAAAGCCTCATCTTATACTGAGCATAAACTGCCGCTCAATGTGTCGCTAAAGTGGTATTATCAGAATGATTAGAATAATCGTCCAATTTATCATAAAATGGGTGCCAGTTGAGCATCATCTTACTTATTGCTTATAAATATGATTGACAAAGCAGCAATCCGCAAAATATATCGTAAGTCACTTATAAATATCAGAGCCAAGTTTTGCAAAACCACTATAAGTTTTGAGCTGTGTTGATGCTATAGTATTGATAATATGATTTTTTATACATTTCTTATCAGAGAAACCCCAGTATTTGATAGTCCATCCTAATAGTATTTATGAACCATTTGAATTGTTTGATTCGCCACCATTTTATTGAAAGTTATTTTAATTGCGTATTATTTAATTGAAAACCATTTTAATTGAGAGTTATTTATGTTTGATACCTTAACAGAACGCTTATCGTCTAGCCTACGTAATATCGTCGGTACGGGGCAGTTGACCGAAGACAATATCAAAGACACCCTGCGTGAAGTACGTATGGCACTGTTAGAAGCTGACGTGGCACTGCCTGTCACTCGTGATTTCGTCAAACGCGTCAAAGAGCAAGCGCTTGGTGCTGAAGTGCTAAAAGAGCTAGCGCCAGGTCAAGCATTTGTCAAGATCGTACACGACGAGCTAACCGAAATGATGGGCAGTGCCAATCAGCAGTTAGAGATGACAGGTAAACCGCCCGTTGTCTATTTGCTAGCAGGTTTGCAAGGTGCGGGTAAAACGACCACAGCTGGTAAATTGGCTAAATATCTACAAGAGCGTCAAAAGAAAAAAGTCATGCTGGTATCGGCCGACGTCTACCGTCCAGCGGCGATCAAACAGCTTGAGCAAGTCGCCGGTCAGGTCAATGCTAAGTTTGTCAACTCAAGCACGGATGAAAATCCAATCGATATCGCAAAGCGTGCGATTGAAGAAGCCAAAATCCAATATCAAGATATTCTGATCATTGATACGGCAGGTCGTCTACATATCGACGATACCATGATGGATGAGATTAAGGCGCTAACGGCTGCGGTTAACCCATCTGAGACACTATTCGTCGTCGATGCAATGACGGGTCAAGATGCCGCCAATACCGCAAAAGCTTTTAATGATGCATTGCCATTGACGGGTGTTATCTTAACTAAGACTGACGGCGATGCACGAGGCGGTGCGGCGCTTTCTGTACGCGCTATCACAGGCAAGCCAATTAAGTTCTTGGGTCGCGGTGAAAAACTCGACGAGTTAGAGCTGTTCCACCCTGAGCGTATTGCCCAGCGTATCCTTGGTATGGGCGACGTACTGAGTTTGGTCGAAGAGGTTGAGCAAAAAATCGACCGTGATAAAGCCGAAAAAATGGCGAAAAAGATGCAAAAAGGCGGTGATTTCGACCTTGAGGATCTGTTGACTCAATTTCAGCAAATGAAGAGCATGGGCGGTATGGCGGGCTTCTTAGATAAGATGCCAGGTATGAGCGGCTCAGACATGCAAAAAGCCGTCGAAGATGCCAAGCCAGAAGAAAAAGTACGTGAGATGGAGGCGTTGATTAATTCAATGACGCCGTTTGAGCGCAAAAACCCTGATAAGATTAATCCAAGTCGTAAGCGCCGTATCGCTGCAGGCTCAGGCCGTGAGATTCAAGATGTTAACCGTTTGCTCAAGCAGCACAAGCAAATGGCAAAAATGATGAAAATGATCTCAAAGCCTGAAGGCATCAGTAAAATGATGAAGTCTATGCAAGGCCTCATGGGTGGTGGCAGCGCAGGCGGTGGTGGCCCATTGTTTGGCGGCGGTCAACCAGGCACTAAAGACGTGAATCCAGAACAAATGGCCAAGCAAATGGGACTGGATCCAAATAACATGCCGAGCACTGAAGATATGCAAAAGCAAATGCAAGAAATGCAAAACCAAGCACCAAAGAAGTTTAAAACACGCTTCTAAGCCATTGTGATGTATACTGAAAGTATTTTATACAGGCCCTAAAGCTACCTAAGCTTTGGGGTTTTTTATGGTTAGCTATGAATAAGTACAGATGAATAAAGTGTGGAAAAGCGTAGAAATTGATAAAATTCATTTAGCCTAAATGCTATGATAGGCGCTGTTTCATTCTGTCTAAATTTTGATAGTACATAAATAATGAATAGCTATTAAAAATTATTAAAATCTGACAAACCCATTTAGAACGCCAAAAGTAAAAGCCGAGGTTGTGATGTTTTTAGCAATGGATACCGTGTTCGATCAGTGTTCGATCGCGATTTTAGATTCGAGCGGACAGGTACTGTCGAACCATACCGAAACAGGCAAGCGTCAGCAAACTCAGCAGATCTTACCTATGATTGATGCTGCACTATCTGAGGCGCAGTTACGTCTTGCTGATATACAGGCTTTAATATTTAATCGCGGGCCGGGTGCGTTTAGCGGTATTCGTATCAATACGGCAGTGGTGCAAGCGTTGTCTGTCGCGCATGACTCGCCTTGTGTTGGTGTTTCTAGCCTACAAGCGATTGCACAATCTGCGTATCAGCAGTACGGCCTGACACACCTATACAGCGCCCTTGATGCTCGTATGCAGCAAGTCTATTTCGGACAGTATGAGTTGGTAGTTGACGACGAGTTAGGTTATAGCATTATGCAGCCAGTATGGGCTTATGGCAGTGATAGCACTGAGCAGCTATTAGATTATGATAGCCAAACAGCACTGAATCTCCCTATCGCGGGGAATGGATCAGTACTACTAGCATTGCATGATCAGCAAGTGTGCCATGAAGACGTCTGGCCAGACGCTGTCGTCATCGGGCAGCTTGGTGTTGCTCAGTTTGCAAACGATGGTGGTACGGAGGCAGCGCAAGCGCTACCAAAATATCTACGTAACCAAGCTTGGAAAACACTTAAAGAGCAAGGCAAAGCGTAGCTTTTGAGTATTTTTTAAGCATTAATCAATATAAAACCAACGTCAACATAGGACAGCCAATCGGCCTGTTTTTAGGAAAGTCATTGTGGATATACTGTTATTCGTTCAAGCTGTCATCATGGGTATCGTGGAAGGTATCACAGAGTTTTTGCCCATCTCCAGCACGGGGTATTTGATTTTATCAGCCGATGTGATGGGATTTTGGACTAAAGAAAAAGTCGATTTGTTTGTGGTCGTGGTACAGCTTGGTGCTATCTTGGCAGTGATATATGACTATTGGGGCAGACTGTGGCAAGCATTGATGGGTCTCATAACAGGCAAAGCAGAAGGCATGACCAATCCTAGGCAGCTGGGACTCAGTCTCATTGTCGCGACCATTCCTGTGATGATTGTTGGCTTTACCTTTGCTGATGAAATCAAAGCTTATTTGTTTAATCCTATTGTCGTTGCCATTATGCTCATCATCGGTGGTCTGCTCATATTCTATGTGGAAAAGCGCCCTAAAACCATCATTGCAAAAGAGGCAGAAGATGTCAGTATGAAAACGGCGCTGATGATTGGCCTATTTCAGTGTCTGGCTCTGATACCAGGCACGTCACGCTCAGGATCGACGATCATTGGGGCGCTATGGCTTGGGGTCTCACGTAAGGCCTCTGCTGAGTTTTCTTTCTTTTTGGGTATTCCTGTTATTGTTGGCGCCGCCTTATTGGATTTGATTAAGCATAGGGAGGTACTGAGTAGTAGTGAAGACTGGGTGGTGCTCGGTATCGGCACCATCGTATCATTTGTTGTCGCGCTTCTTTGTATTCGCCTGCTTGTGGCATGGGTGAGTCGCCGTGACTTTACTATTTTTGCTTGGTTACGCATTATCACGGGTGTTATCGTGTTGGTTGCGGCTTGGGGCTTTGGTTACCAAATGGCGGGCTAGATTTGTACGATGGCTTATAATGCTATAGGTAAAAAGTAAGCAGTTATAAGTAAAAAGGATGATGGTTATGACAGTGCTGCATCACACAGATAATAAGTCGGGTGACCTTGTACAGTGCCAACTGTTCTATGTGAATGACAACCAACAAGCTCAGATTGAGCGCCTACAGTCATTAATAGCTGAGCACAAACTACCAATCGTCTTAAAGACTGAGCTCTCCACGGAGAAATTGACACAAAAACGTCGCCAGCAACTGAGCCAAACATCCTCTCAACCTATTTTGCTGCTTGATGAAAAAGATAAGCTATCGTGGCTTAGTGATGGACTGAGCGTGTCACCAGAGTGGGATAAATTGCAACGCCGCGTGGTGAGTGCTGGTCGTAAGTCGGAGCTATTACTGCAAGCAGCAAAGATTACCGCAGATAGCCGTGTTATCGATGCCACTGCTGGCTTTGGCCATGATAGTTTGATATTGGCCAGTACGGGCGCCCAAGTCATTATGCTTGAGCAGCAGCCGCTAATGGCGTTGCTGTTATGTGCAGAACAGCAGCGTATGAATGCGCAGCCCAATTGGCAAAAGCTCATGAGTCGCCTACATATTATCAATACTGATGCACTGAGTTATTTTGCGAGCCTAAAAGCTGACGATATATCGAATGATGGCAATGCAGTCGATGTGGTGTATTTAGATCCCATGTTTCCAGAGGATAGCTATCAAGACAATAAGACAGGCAAAGGCGCAAAAGTTGGTAAGCACATGCAGGCCTTGCATCAATTGGCTCGCCCACCAACGCTAGATGAAGAGCGCCAACTGCTAAATAGTGCTAAGGTAATTGTGAGTCGAAGCGCGCAAGGACAAGGTCGCGTGATCGTCAAGCGGCCACAATTTGCGCCATTACTTGCCGATGAGCCGTTTAGTGAAAGCTGGCATAATGAAGCCGTGCGCTTTGATGGGTATTTTGCCGGACATCGGTTTTTCGAGGATTATTTCATAGCCACTGTTTGTGATAAATAAGTGTATCAGCATAAACATACGTCATTCATTAGCTTGAGTATTTAGAATACATGTATTCAGGAGCAGGAAATGTCAACGCTAATCATTTGGGTCATGGGTGCAGGCTTATTGTTGGTCAATATCATGCTGCGCACTCAGATTCTTCGGCTTGAAGCACGTTTAAAGGAATTGAGCAGTCCACAAGAGCAATTGGCATTTTTGCGGCAACAAGCAGCACGCAAAGACAAAATCCCTGCGATTAAAGCGTTACGTGAACAGTATCCTGAATTGTCTCTAATTGAGGCGAATAACTTATGGAAACAAATCTAACGATTAGGGCGTGTCCCTAATTCAAATGTTTATCACCATTTTTAAAATAGGGACACGCCCTAGCAAAAAAGCATATAAAACTCTTTATTGACGATAATAAGAAGCCATGACATTCAAAGACAAACTACAAGCCTATATCCAGCTCACGCGTTTTGATAAACCAGTGGGTATTGAGCTGCTACTATGGCCGACATTATGGGGCGTACTGTTAGCTGCCATGGGCCAAGCCCAGCAGCAAGGAGTTACAGCAGGTCTGCCAACGCTCAAGATATTTGCGATATTTGCGCTCGGTGCGATATTTATGCGCGCCGCTGGTTGTGCGATTAATGATTTTGCGGATCGTAAAGTAGATGGTTATGTGACTCGCACCAAAGGTCGTCCATTAGCAGATGGACGTCTATCTGGCAAAGAAGCCATTGCTGCATTTTTGGTACTGGTATTACTCAGTGCCAGTTTGCTGTTTTTCTTACCCGTTGCCGTATTTTATTGGTCATTGGGTGCTGTTGTATTGGCCTTTATTTATCCCTTTATGAAACGCTATACCCATCTGCCACAAGTATTTTTGGCAGCGGCGTTTGGCTGGGCCATACCGATGTCTTATGTGGCGGTGCAGGGCGCTCCCGATATTTGGTGCTGGCTATTATTCTTTGCTTACATGTGCTGGACGGTGGCCTATGACACGCAGTACGCAATGGCTGACCGCGCGGATGATCTCAAGATTGGGGTCAAATCAACGGCGATATTATTTGGGCGCTATGATGTGATTATTATCTCAATCCTGCAAATGCTATTTTTGCTGATGATGGGCGCGGCTATGTGGCATTACTTTGCCCCAACAACGCTAGGCGTGACACCCGTGTTTGGATTGGCATTGGTGGCGATGATGTTTGCCAAACAAAACAGCGCTTGTGCCAGTCGCAATGCGCAGGCTTGCTTTCAGGCATTCTTAGCCAATATCTGGGTAGGACGCTATGTTTTTGCCCTCGTTGCAATTGCTTGTATATGGACGACTCTAAATGGATAAATTTAAGAAGTTGCCGAGATTTAAAGCAAAGAAATCCTCTGATACAAATGGCTCAGTCGTCGATTATCAGGCAAAACTTGCTGAGCATGGGCTGACACGTGAGGAGGTGATAGCCACTGAGCGTAAGCTGGCAAAGTTTGCTAATGCGATGGATTCACTAATCCGCGTGCCTTTTACCAAGCAAGGCATGGGTGCGGATGCGGCGCTCTCTACCATTCCTCTCGCAGGGGATGTCGCAGGACTGATACTGACCAGCTATGCTTTTATATTGGGTCGTCAACTAGGTGTTCCAGCCGATAAAATGACACCTGCTGTCAGACTGGCGCTGATTGATATGGTCGTTGGTATTGTGCCGGGCATTGGGACATTACTAGATATTTTTATTCGTCCTAGCCGCAAGACATTGGGTATCGTACATGAGCATTTGCACCAAGAGTATGGTATCACTGAAACCATGCATATGGATCGGCCTTTTTTACATCAATCACTAGAAGACAAGCAGCAAAGCCGCTTTGGTGCTTTTTGGCGAAATCCAATAGTAGCGTGGCTGTACTTGCATATCCCTGACATATTGGGACTCATCGTGATTGTATTTGTTGGCTGGGGAATTTGGACGGCGATAAGCTGGTTGGTCGGACTTTTTGGTCAATCGACTGGGTTTGGATAAATAAAATCATCTACCAGAAAGTTAAGTAAATACGAGTGAGTAGAGACCAGTAAATAGAGATAAAAAAGCGGCAACGATAGTAACGTTTGCCGCTTTTTAATTATTTAAGATAAGACTTTCAAAAAGGATACAATTAGCACTTATTCAGTGACGACTTCTGCTTCAGCACTGACTGCATCAAAGCTAGTGACGGTATTGTTTTGGATAAGATCAATGGTGCCGCCACCTGCATGACTCACCAGTTGGACGTTACCGTCAGCTGAGCGATAAGTGGGGTTGTTACCTTGTCCTTCTGGTGCGCTGAGCGTCATTTTTGGCTGGTTGGGTCGAGTGACGACGGCATTGAGCAACCCTGCAGCTGACGTTTCAAAAACGACCGATAAGGTGTCGCCTGCTTCACTTTTGTAACGGACATCAGTGATTTGTGCGCCTTTAATGGCCTGTTCTGGATTGGGCGATGTAGCAGTATTACTTGGTGCAGCGACAGTGCCTCCAAGATCTTGCTCTAACTCAGTCAAGCTCACATCGCGCTCTGAATTAGCTTCAGTCTGTGATGGGTTCTGAGCATTCTCTATACTGTCATCCGCCGCTTCATTGACATTGATATTTGTGGTGACTGGCGTTGTCTGTGTTGACGTTTCAGATGGTGTTTCGGTAGGTGCTTCAGGTTCTGGCGTTTCTTGACAGGCAGTCAGCAGAAATAAACTCAAAAAAAGAGCAGAAGCCTTGAGAAAGTGAACCTTAGCGTTTGTTGAGCTTGGTAATTTTAAGACAAAAGTGGTCATAATCAGGTTTATCCGTTAATAGCGCGCTATATCAATGTGGCAATTTGCAAGGGTCAACCTGCCAGTTAATGACTCTATATTATTACGTATTGACCGTAATAACCAGCTTACGCTGTCCGCCATAACCCTTCATGTCTCTGTGCTCACATAAGTAAACCCCTTGCCACATCCCCAAACCCAAGACACCATCTATCAGAGGAATGGTCAAACTTACCCCAAGCACCATGCTCTTAAAGTGAGCTGGCAGGTCATCCGAACCTTCTAAGGTATGGCGGTACTCTGGCTGATCGGCTGGGGCGATTTTATTGAGCCAATCCTCTGTGTCCAATCTTACATCTGGGTCAGCATTTTCATTAATGGCGAGACTGGCTGACGTGTGTTGCAAAAACAAATGAACCAGCCCCGCTTTGGCGCTGGACGGTATGAGCTGAGCAATGGCTTCCTCGATGATAGGCGTGATGACATGAATACCACGGGCATAAGTAGGTAGGGTAATGGTGGTTTGATGATAGCTCATGATGCTTATCTCATTGTCGGAATGAACATTAAATAAAGATATCACAAGATAATATGAATCGTCGAAAGCGTTGTTTTGATGTACATGAATATCATCCTAAATGATATTAAGTGAGCGGTGTTTGCAAACGGGTACGATTGGGCGATAGACGTGCGAGCATTGCATTAGATAGTGGCGCAAATGACCCTAGCATCATACCCGCTAACGCTTCAGCGCAGATGGGTGCCAACGCATAACCTTTTGCACCCATTGCATTCATCGTCCAAATTCGCTGACTGTTGGTTAGTTGCCCAACGATTGGATGATAATCCGGTGTCTGAGTGCGAATGCCAGCGCGCCCTTGCCACAGGCTAGTATCGGCTGGCATGATAGATGCCATCTCAGGAATGGCAGCAACGAGCTTATCCCGGCTAATCTGATGCTCGTCATCTCTTAAGTCCGTATCCGTATCGTTGCGGATAAAACTTGCCCCTAGTAATAGATATGGCTTGCCAGCGGTGACAGTGTTTAGGTTATCATCCCCTGCTTTTGCGTTAAAGGGTGCACAGTAACCGCTGTATTTGAGTGGTATGTTGGGTAGGTCTGCCAGTTGCGCTGTATTGGGCGTAAACCAAGACAGCTGACCACGAATTTTACGGCAATCAAAAATACGCTTATCTAATTGATGACTCTCAAAGGCGGCGCAAATAACGACATGATCAGCAAGAATAGAGACAGTCTCCTGATTTTGATCACTGCCTTCAATACACACTTGCTGTTCAGTTTCGTCAATTTTACTCACTTCTAATTGCTGAAAGCGAATGAGCGGATGTGTCAATATAATAGTTTTCAATGCTTGCGGATTGACCAAACCAGACTGTGGTAAGTATAAGTTCTCTGATAAGTCTTGCTCTTTTATTCCACTAATATTCTGTGCTTGCTCATGGGGTAGGGTGGTTGCCATCTCATCAGGATAATCTTCGATTTGCTCGGTGCTAATATTGGCTTTCACCAGTAAATCAAGCGCACTAGTCGGCTCTAGTACTGGCGCTGTATTGAGCTGTGTGGCTTTCTGATTAAGGTCTCGATATAGCCTGCTGCTATAAAGATAACCGATGGTATGCAAATGCTCGTCGACATGATGGATGGGCGTCATTTTTGGGGCAAGCAATGCTCGAGGGTTGCCTGAAGCGCCAGCCAGAGGCGCCGTTTTGTCTAATAAAGTGACCGCAATGCCGCGATTGGCAAGCGACCAAGCCGTTAGCAACCCTGAAACGCCTGCACCAATGATGACAGTGTGATTAAAGGTGCTATCTGTTGTTATCTGCTTCGCATCGTGGCTTTTGTTATCACAATTTTTATTATCACTAGTAACGTCAATATGGTCTGTATCGGTCATGATGGCGGTGAGCATTTCTCGCTTTCGACCAAAACCTTTTACCTTTTTGATGTCAAAGCCATGTTCCTTGAGCCCGCGCTTGACGATGCCTGCGCAGCTATAAGTAGCGGCGGTGGTATGCGGACGCGATAGGCGCTGCATCTGTGTAAAGATACTGTCAGCCCACAAGGTACTGTTGCAAGAAGGGGCAAAGCCATCCAAAAACCACGCATCGATATGAGGCTGAGGCGCAGACTGCTGAGAGCGCTCTATTGCCAGTTTGCTAAGGCTCTGGGCTGCATCACCAAGCCATATATCGACCGTCAGATTATCATAAGAAAAATCCAAACGGTGACAGCCTGCGATAAGAGGCGGATACGCAGCCAAAAGTGGCTCAATCAATGGAGCAAGCTCGGGTGCACGCTCACCCCATAGGGCAAGTATGTGCGTCAGATCTGCAAGCGGTATCGGGAATTTTTCAGTGGTAATGAAATGTAGGCGGGCATCTGCCAGTTGTGGGTAGGTATCGCGCAGCTGTCGCCATAACTGCCAAGTCGCTAAGAAGTTAAGCCCAGTACCAAAACCCAATTCAGCAATCGTAAAACATTGCTGTGGTACAAGGCCTGCCAAGCGATCAGGCAGCTGATTGTGCTCTAAAAATACATGACGTGTCTCTGCCAGACCATCCGCATGCGAAAAATACACATCGCCGAACTCACCAGACACTGGCACCATATTTCCAGTATCATCCATTTGCCACTCAACCTTGGCAGGTGTGATAGTGTTTAATGGTTCAGCGTTTGTGTGATGAGCGATAGACATGGAAACTTCTTAGTAGGATGATTTACTATAATAAAAATGTTCTTGATGACAGAATCAAGTTCATAAAAATACAATGAGACGTCGCAGAATAGAGCAGGTCAAAGGCTAAATCTATAAAGAGCGCATCGCTTACCAGCGATCACGGCGAACGAACACCAGCCACGAGATAAAAATACCCACCAACAAACTGATCAAAACGGTAAATGCACCATACAAAAACAGCTGACCTTTGCTCTCATAGACTAAAACGTTTGCTTGGGTCTGCAAGTCGTTCACTTGGCGTTGCAATTGTGCATTACGGCTGAGTAGTTCTTGATTGGCCGCTGACAGCGCTTTAGTAGACGGTTGCAACTGTGCTGCCAGAGTATCATTGATATCTAATGCTGAATTTGTTGCTGCATCGCCTACAGCAGGTTGATTTATAGGGGCTACTGTAGGATTCGCTGCATCTGCGTTGGGTGCCGTTGGCGCGGCTTGCACTGATACTGCTGCCATCAGTAGCAGGCTAGCCAAGCTACTTTTATAGAATCGAGTATTCAAATAGAGGGCTTTCTGACTCACGACGCGGCTACTTTATCAGTGGGCGCAGGCAATGCTTGAATAAATGGCTTGATATCCACGTGACTATAGACGCCATCACGTAAATAAGGCTCATCGTTCGCCCACGCTTGTGCCGCCTCGATAGAGTCAAACTCAGCAATGATTACACTGCCTGACATATCGCTCTTGCCATGTTCGATCGGCGTTGGGCCTGCAATCACCAGACGATCTTCACGACTTAGCGCCTGTAATCGCTCAATATGTTCAGTGCGAGTAATCAGACGCTGTGCGCTGCTATTAGCCACATCATGACCAATAATGACAAATAAAGACATGGAACTTCCTTAGTTGATAATAAAACGTAATGATTGATTTGAAATACATCGTATAACGCTAACGGCTGATTACTTTGAGCTCTAAAAGCAGTTTTATCAATTATAAGACAGTAGCTGCAATCAGCGCATAACCGTTATTTAGTGGTTTTGTCCGTCAGCGCAGGGTTGAGATGCTTTTTGAGTACAGCAAACTGAGCCACGACGAATACCAGCATAATCGGAATCCAGCCATAAGTCTTGAAGTTAATCCACGCTTCATCTGACATGGTGAATGCTGTGATATAATGGAGTACAGCCATGAGGGCGAAGAAAAGTGCCCAAGCAACGGTCAGTTTTTTCCAACCACTAAGTGTTAAAGTAAATACTTCTTTCATTGCTAGCTGCATTAATGGCTTATTGATAGCGGCACTGACAAACAAGGTCAACGCAAAAATACCATTGATAATGGGCGATTTCCAACGCAGATAGATATCATCACGCAGCAGCAATGTGCCACCGCAAAACAAAATGGTTAATAGTAAGACGACCCATTGTTGCTTATCAAACTTGCCTTTTTGGCGAATAAAGTGAATGGCATAAACAACGATAGTAGCGACGAGCAAAGCCCCTGCCGCTGCCAAAATACCGTTATAACGCGCCGCGATAAAAAAGGCAATCAAAGGGATAAAGTCTAATAATGCTTTCATAGCAAAGGTTGTGTCCAACAAAAACGTATGGGGTAGTTTACACGTCTACTGCCGCAAAAAAAAGCAATCAACACGATAATCCTGCGATATAAGCACCCGATAGAACAATCCTTTCTTATTGCGAGCAATGACCATGCCACTGACCAAATATAACCATCAAATACAGCAGCAATAGTCGCTAAATCCAGAGAGTTGGCTCAGACATTATCATTAATAATAGCAATCAATAGCAACCAATATGAATAGTGACTATCTACTACTAAATTGTTTATACGCTTATTTTTTAAAATATTAAGGTTTATCTTATGAAATATGACTTACATTGTCACAGTACCTGTTCGGATGGTACTTACGCACCAACTGAAGTAGTAAAGCGCGCGCACGCAGCGGGCATCAATGTACTGGCACTGACTGACCACGACACGCTGGCGGGCATTGATGAGGCAAGAGAAGCCGCTAATGCTTATGATATACAGCTGATCAATGGGGTGGAAATCAGCTGTGAGCATACGTTGAGCGGTGGCTATGGCAAAAACAAATCTACCAATAAAATCATCCATGTGCTTGGGCTAGATTTTGCTGATCGCGAAAAGATGCATGCCACTCTGCAGCAACTACAAGACAGTCGGGCCACACGTGGTCAGCGCATCACCGAAAAGCTCAGTGAGCTGCTGGATATAGATTTCGATGAGTTGTGGCAAGCCGTACTCGATAAGGCAGGTGGCAACCCACAAGCGGTTGGACGCGCACATATTGGGCAGGTATTATTTGAGCGGGGCGAGGTCAAAACCGTTCAAAAAGCCTTTGATAAATATTTGGCAGATAATAAGCCTGCTTATGTGGCGATCGAGGCGTTGACGATGCAGCATGGTATCGAGCTGATTCATGCTTGTGGTGGTCGAGCGGTGCTCGCGCATCCCACTCGTTATCAGCTATCGGCCACACGAGTGCGCAAGCTGATTGGGGAGTTTGCTCAGCTTGGCGGTGACGCTTGTGAGCTACCAGCCACAAGTGAACCAATCAGTACGCGTAGAATGGTTGATCGTAGTATTGCCGAGCACAATCTTGTCACCTCGATTGGCAGCGACTTTCATGGTAGCAATATGCCGTGGCGCCGCTTAGGGGATGTGCCTATCTTAAATGAAGACCAACAAGGGGTTTGGGAGTTGTTTAACACGCCTGCTTAGTCTGATGGTTTTATCATGTTTTATGGATATTTTAGCGGTTAGTCACTTTTGTGTTTCGTCGCCAAGATGACTGAGTCTTTTATGTGAATATCATGACGCTCAAAACTGTATATTCAACAACTGCTGATTGATAAATAAAGGGACTGTAGTAGATAAGGATTAAATATCACACCATTTTCTCAAGGTTTTCAGCTGATTAGATGGTGAGCCATAGTTGAATCTAAACTCGCACTCTTTTAAAAACAAATGGAAGTTCTTCTTATTAATCCCATTATACTTTCTGAGTGTTCGTTTGCACTGATTCCAGAAGTTCTCAATGCCATTGATGTGATTGTTCTTACCGCAAATGAACTCTATAGAGTGATTGACTCTGAAATGTTTAAACTCACTCACATCTAATGCATTGTAACTTCGATAGCTATCCGTATAAACAAAGCTGTCAGGCTTGATTTTACGCTTAATAACAGGCATTAGAGTAGTCTGTTTGGTGTCTGCTACGACAATGGTATACACCTTACCGTTTCGTTTTAGAATACCAAATACAGCGGTTTTACCAGCAGCCCCGCGACCTCTTTTGCCTTTGCGTACACCGCCAAAGTAACTTTCATCTAATTCGACCTCACCATCAAAAAGCTCATCAGCTTCTAATGAGAGATGGTAATCTATCACAAGTCTTATTTTATGATAAAAAAGTGCAGCAGTATTAGGCTGAATATCAAGCAAATCTGCGGCTGTTCTAGCAGTCACTTCAGCTGTGAAAAACTCTAACAGCCTTCGCTGTACTTCTTTACTTATAGTCAGTTCAAAATAAAATTGTTATGGTTAGGACAAATATCATAAAACAATTTGGATAAGTCGTTTTCCATCCA
>NZ_MRYC01000013.1:0-100049 GCF_001921765.1 Psychrobacter sp. C 20.9
ATTGACACATCTCTCACTGCCAGTCCGTCTGATGAGGGCGTATTATATACGGTTTAACTTTTGTGTCAACCTGTTTTGGTGATGTTTTTGGACTTATTTTAGCAGAATATAAAAATGGTAATTCTTTCAATGGGTTGAAATAAGCTTCTTTAAAAAAACAATAAAAGTGTGCTCTGGTTGATAGTTTCATCAGATATGTATTGCCGTTTATTATCTTTGGATTATCTTCTACCTCTTTTAAGGCACTCCTACTCATACATCCAATATTGAGATTACTACAAACATCACTATATAGAAGGTTAATCGCCAAGCTATATATAGTTTTGCCAACATTCTATTTTGAAATGTTGGAAAATAACTTTCGCAGTTTATCTCTTATTGAACTTAAGGCTCTATCCCTTGATATCTAGTGTTGGTAGACGGTTTTTGCTATAATCACCCTTTTATTACATTACTTATTTTTGCTGATTATCTATATTAGATAGATGACAAGGTTCTGTCTATGATGTCGGTATTGGTTTGACACTCTTGAATAACCAATAAAATCCACAATATATAGCAGTACAAAGTATTGCAAGTAATGTATCACTCTCACTATATATCACAACGATTAGATATAATTGATGCGGTCTCACGGTTATATGATTGATGGTTGCAATCATCACTGCCAACGGACCCAATAATAGGCGAATAGATTATGGTAGCGATTACTTTACCCGATGGTAGCGTGAAAAACTTCGAAGGTCATACAACAGTCATGGAAGTGGCACAAAGTATTGGGACAGGACTCGCTAAAGCGACGGTTGCTGGACGTGTCAATGGTCACCTAGTAGATGCGCACGATCCTATCGTCGCTGATGCCAATGTTGAAATCGTAACGCCAAAAGACGACGATGGTGTCGATATTATCCGTCACTCATGCGCTCACCTATTAGGTCATGCGGTTAAACAGCTCTACCCTGATGTGAAAATGGTCATTGGTCCTGTTATTGATGATGGTTTTTATTACGATATCTTTAGTGAAACGCCATTTACGCCTGAGCATATGGAAGCTATTGAAAAACGCATGATGGAGCTGATCAAGCAAGATTATGACGTTATCAAAAAAATGACACCACGTGCCGAAGCGATCGAGATCTTTGAATCACGTAACGAAGATTATAAGCTAAAACTGATTAATGATATGCCAGGTGAAGAAGCCTTTGGTCTGTATCATCATCAAGAATATGTTGATATGTGTCGTGGCCCGCACGTACCAAACACTCGCTTTTTGAAAGTATTTAAACTGACCAAAATGTCAGGTGCTTATTGGCGCGGCGATGCGAAAAATGAACAGTTACAGCGTATCTATGGTACTGCGTGGGCTGATAAAAAACAGTTAAAAGCTTATATCCAGCGTATTGAAGAAGCAGAAAAACGTGACCATCGTAAAATTGGTAAAGCGTTAAACCTATTTCATATGCAAGAGCAAGCGCCAGGTATGGTGTTCTGGCATGCTAATGGTTGGACAATTTATCAAGTACTTGAGCAATACATGCGCAAAGTACAATACGACAATGGCTATCAAGAGATTAAGACACCGCAAATCGTGGATCGTAGCTTGTGGGAGCGCTCAGGACATTGGGGCAATTATGCAACCAATATGTTCACGACCTCTAGTGAAAACCGTGATTATGCGGTAAAGCCGATGAACTGCCCTTGCCATGTGCAAGTGTTCAATCAAGGCCTAAAGTCTTACCGTGACTTGCCACTACGTATGGCTGAATTTGGTTCTTGTCATCGTAACGAGCCATCAGGTTCACTGCATGGTTTGATGCGCGTACGTGGTTTTACGCAAGATGATGCGCATATCTTCTGTACGCAAGCACAGATTCAGCAAGAAGTAGCAGAATTTATCAAGCTAACGCTTGCTGTCTATGAAGATTTTGGTTTCGACAACATTATTATGAAGTTGTCTACTCGTCCTGAAAAACGTGTAGGTAGTGACGAGTCTTGGGATTTTGCAGAAAAGGCTCTCGCAGATGCGCTTGATAGCTCAGGCCTAGACTGGGATTATCTACCTGGTGAAGGTGCTTTCTACGGTCCAAAGATTGAGTTTAGTCTAAAGGATTCATTAGGTCGTATTTGGCAGTGCGGTACCATTCAGGTTGATCCCAATATGCCTGAGCGCCTCGATGCTGAATTCGTCAATGAGCAAAACGATCGCGAAGTGCCTATTATGTTGCACCGTGCCATCTTAGGGTCATTTGAGCGCTTCATTGGTATTTTGATCGAAAACTATGCCGGTTGGATGCCAGTATGGCTAGCACCGCAGCAAGTTGTGGTCATGAATATCACTGATAAACAAGCTGATGCATGTGAAAACGTAGTTAGCGAGCTCAAAAATGCAGGTTTGCGCGCTATTAGCGACTTGCGTAACGAAAAGATTGGATTTAAGATACGAGAGAAAACATTAGAACGTATTCCCTATATGCTAGTATTAGGGGATAAAGAAGTGGAATCGGGCAGTGTCAACGTCCGAACTCGCGAAGGTGAGAACCTTGGCGTAATGAGTGTTTCTGAATTTATTACATTAGTACAGACCGCTGTCAGTAAAAAAGGCCGACAGACCCCAAAAACAGATGAGGAGTAATACCTATTAAACAGTCCAACCGTTTGAACATCAACGAAGATATCAACGTCAAAGAAGTCCGTCTCGTCAAAGAAGATGGCGAGCAAATGGGTGTGGTTGATATCGCAACCGCGATGAAAGCGGCACGTGATGAAAACCTAGATTTGGTTGAATTAGTTCCTGAAGCTAAGCCACCAGTATGTAAGATCATGGATTATAAACATTTCCTCTATGATCAAAAGCAAAAGGCTAAAGAAGCTAAGAAAAACCAAAAGCAGACTCAGCTCAAAGAGATGAAGCTACGTCCTAGTACCGAAGAGGCCGATTATCAGGTCAAACTGAGAAAAATTGTGAGCTTCTTGGAAGATCAAGACAAGGTTAAAATTAGTATCCGTTTCCGCGGACGCGAAATGGCGCACCAAGACATCGGTCGCAAACAACTTGATCGTATCATTGAAGATACTGCTGATATCTCAAACGTCGAACAATATCCTAAGATGGAAGGTCGTCAAATGGGTATGTTGCTCGGACCTACAAAGAAAAAGTAATCTGTTCATTGGATTACCTTAAGTAGTGGCTGTTAGTCCATATAGATATTTATAACTCTAACCATCAATATGCTACGGGATATTGATGGTTTTTTATTATTTGGACTGCCTACTGTCTCTTTTAAATGTATTTAGCCAGATATAATTGGCTGACGCTATTTTACAAAATCTACCTTCTCAACTATTTGATTACGCGGTAGTCTAAAGGTCTGTTTTATATTTGCTAATCAGCATTTATCAAAATTTTTAGTCAGTGTATAACAATAACGTATATCGCGACCGCTAGAGTCACGGATAAAACACACTACTTTTAGCCGACATCAAAGGAAATTTCATGCAAGAATTAACACCACCAGAAAACGCCACAACTCCTAGTATCTCTCTTACAGCGCCTGAACCTGTCAAAGAAATACAAAAAAGTGAAGCCGATCAAATGGTTAAGTTAGATGAAAGCCAAATTCCGGAGCTGGATGCCAAAGTGGATGCGTTCGTCGATCACGTGATTACTAACTCCGTGCACAGCCCAGAATTTCAGCAAAACGTCCAGTCCATTCATAATCTGGGCACCAAAGAGATTCGTGAATCCGCTCAAGTCTCTAATCGGATGCTTGAGCTACCAGCCAAAAGCCTCAATGACAGTTTGTTTGATAACTCCCCTATCGCCAAATCTTTAACTGAATTACGAGGGATCGTCGAGGACTTAGATCCGAGCAAAAAAGAGCTGACCAATTCACGTAAGCTATTCGGTCTGATTCCATTTGGTAATAAAGTGCAAGACTATTTCCGTCAGTATGAGTCAGCGCAATCGCATATCAATGCAGTAGTAACCAGTTTATATAACGGTAAAGATGAATTGCTCAAAGACAATGCAATGATTGAGCAAGAAAAAGTCAATATGTGGGAGCTGATGCAGTCTATACGCCAGTATATCTATGTTGGCAAAAAGATAGATGAGCAACTAGAGCAAAAAGTCTACGCCATAGAAGCGACTGATCCTGAAAAAGCGCGTATTATCAAAGAAGAGATGCTGTTTTATGTGCGTCAAAAAAACACTGACTTTTTAACTCAGTTGGCCGTCAACGTACAAGGTTATCTAGCGCTCGACACCATTCGTAAAAACAATCTAGAGCTGATTAAAGGGGTTGATCGAGCAACGACGACCACTGTTTCAGCACTACGTACGGCGGTGGTAGTTGCTCAAGCCATGACCAATCAAAAACTGGTACTTGATCAGATTACGGCATTGAATAAAACCACGAGTAGCTTGATTGAATCAACCTCTGCCATGCTTAAGCGTCAGTCAGGTGAGATTCATGAACAAGCAACCAGTAGTAGCATTGAGCTTGATAAACTGCAAAATGCCTTCAATAATGTCTATGACACCATGGATATGATTAGTAATTATAAAATCGAAGCATTAGAGAATATGAAACAAACGGTCAATACTTTGACCACTGAAGTCGATAAAGCACAAAAATACTTGGATAAATCAAATCAAACGACGGTGCTAGAAGTATCAAAAGAGCTAGATAGCAAAAAGATCACCAATCAATCAAGCAGTGTTGATATCGATATTTGATTGATCCCAATAGCGTTCATTTAAAAATGCAACGCTTTCTGCTATTGAAGGCACATAAGGCAATTGACGCAAGATATTGCGCTGCCGTTCGTGTTAAGATAGTCACTATTAATAATTTAAAAAATAGATACGGTAATTTATGAGTTGGAATGATCCAAACGCCTCAAGTGAGGCACAAAAATACGACAACCCAATCCCTAGTCGTGAGTTGATACTCAGTACGATTGGTGAGCATGGGGAAGTCACTCATCAACAACTGGCAAAAGCCTTTAATATTGATGATCCTGATCAGTTTGATGCTTTGGGCAATCGCCTAAAAGCAATGGCACGTGATGGTCAAGTGAACCGCGAAGGCCGTCCCTATCGCTATCGCACGGTCACCAAACAAGATATCGTCACAGGCACCGTATCTGCACATCCAAAAGGCTTTGGTTTTGTGGTGCTAAGTGACATGCCAGATTTGTTTTTGCACGAAAAACAAATGCGCTGGGTATTCAATGGCGATACAGTAGCAGCAGTTGGCACGTCAATAGACAATCGCGGTCGTACCGAAGGCCGTATTGTCGATGTGATTGAGCGCCGCCAGAACAACTTTATCGGTACACTTGCGCGTGATGAAGAGGGCTTTTGTGTTGAGCTTGGTAGTCCAAACAGTCATCAACCAATCACTGTCACTGATGATAATGTCCAAGCCCTCAATATCAAACAAGGCGCGCCTGTCAAAGTCGATATCATCGACTGGCCGAACCAACATGAATTTGCCACTGGCAAAATCACTGAGGTATTGTCTGATGATAACGATCGAGAGCTGATTATTGAGACCACTTTACTCAACTATGATATCCCATCAGATTTCAGTGAAGCGGCGCTCAAACAAGCTGCTGAATATCAAGAACCAACTGAGAAAGACATAAAAGGTCGCACAGATTTGCGTCATCTGCCACTCGTTACTATCGATGGTGAAGATGCTCGTGACTTTGATGATGCCGTATTTGCTGAGAAGCGCTCAGGCGGCAACTACCGCGTCGTGGTCGCAATTGCGGATGTCAGCTACTATGTCACGCCAAACTCACCACTAGATCAAGATGCTTACGAGCGCGGTACGTCTGTATACTTCCCGCATCGTGTGATTCCGATGCTCCCTGAAGTCCTCTCTAATGGTCTGTGTTCATTGAACCCTAACCTTGATCGTCTATGCATGGTGGCTGATATTAAAATATCACGTGCAGGTAAGGTCACAGGATATGAGTTTTATCCATCAGTGATGCACTCACAAGCGCGTCTCACGTATAACCAAGTAAACGACTATTTTGTCAATCCGACTGATAAAAGACTTCCTAAATCATTAACGGGCAATAAAGACGTCAAAAAATCCATTGATACATTGCATCAGCTTTATGAGTTACTGCTCAAAAAACGTGAAGAACGTCATGCCATGGAGTTTGAGACGGTTGAAACCTACATCAAATTTAATGAAAAAGGCGGGATTGACGCTATATTACCGCGTACTCGCGGTGACTCTCAGAAGCTGATTGAAGAGTGTATGCTCCTCGCTAATACCTGCGCGGCAAACTTTGCACTCAAACATGAGCTGCCAGTCTTATATCGTAACCACGATAAGCCTGATAATGAAAAATCAATGCGTATTCACGAATATGCAAAAAACTTTGGCCTACCCTTCCCAGAAGAGAATCCAACGCAAGCCGATTATCAGCGTATTATTGAAGCAACCAAAGACAGACCAGATGCGATTAGCATTCATAGCATGTTGCTGCGCTCGATGATGCAGGCAAATTATGCCCCTGACAATATTGGTCACTTCGGCTTGGCTTATGATGAATATAGCCACTTTACCTCGCCGATTCGCCGTTATCCAGATCTAATGCTGCATCGTGCGATCAAAGCAAAAGTAACAAACAGCAAGCAACCTGTCATGGATTTTTCACTTGACGGCGCGGGTACACAGACGTCTGATACAGAGCGCCGTGCAGAAAAAGCATCTCGCTTTGTAGAGTCTTGGCTCAAGTGTCATTATATGACGGATCATGTCGGTGAAGAGTTCGAAGGGATTGTGACGACCGTGACTAACTTCGGCCTATTCGTTACGTTGACTGATCTATACATCGATGGCTTGGTACATATCTCCAATGTGGGCGATGATTTCTTTGTTTACGATGAGCAGCAACAGCAGCTTATCGGTAAAGACAAAGGCACGCTCTTTGGACTTGGTGACTTGGTCAAAGTACAGGTTGCTGGCGTCAACATGGACTTACTGCAAATTGACTTTGATTTAAAAGAAAAACTGCAGTCTAGTGCCATGAATCAGACAAAAAAGCAGCCCGCAAAAAAAGATCAGCCTAAGAAAAGCCCTGCGAAGAGAAGTAATAACCGTAGAGGATCTAGCAAAAAAAGCTAATCTGAAACTGTAGTACCATAAATAAAAAGGGCTAACGATAACGTTGGCCTTTTTTATGCTCTATCATCAATCAAGACCAGTTCGCAATTCTCTTTACTGGGTATCATCCATCTGCTCCAAACGATCTTGCTCAGATTGCTGTGCTTGATCGATTTTATTGGTTGCATCATCTAAAATGGCTTTGGGCTGTTCGCCAAGTGGTTTGCTGGCGATATTTGCAGAGCTATTCTTAGAGCTATCTGCATCAGATACAGCTGCTGTAGGCTGTTCAGAAACAGTACTGCTAACGGCAACCTCTCTGTTTTTCTCATGACTGTTACCATTAACGATATTAAAGCCCAATAGTGCCACGATTCCGATTACGGCAAATATGATTACATGCTTCATTTCCATAAAAAATCTCTACTTTGATTAATTACCAAATACGAGTTCCATTGCACTTTTTGTGCCTACTTTTAAACCTACTATCTCTTACTATTCTTGCGGACTATTATTATTGAGTAAATCCGTTTCATCTGAGCTTTGAGCAATCTCTTGCTCGACCTTTTCCATCAGCTTGTCATCAGGGCGGGCATCGAGGACCTCATCAGCATTACGGCCTTGCAAAATAACTTTGGCTCGCGCCTTCGCTTGCTTTTTATCTTTATCATCAACAGGATTCTCATTATCTTGATGGGTAAGAGTAGGCTCAGGCGTGGTTGAGGTAATCGTCATGTCAGATTTAGCGCTGCTCGTACTGTTCTGCATATGTTCAATGGCTTTCTCTAATTTGTCGTTAAACCGCAAACGATAAATGGGTTCAGGCAAGCTAAAGCCTTCGTTTTCTAGTGCATGTTTGGTCTCTCTGATGGCAATACTACGCGCTTTAGCAAAGTCCGTCTCTGATTGATCTACCCATACCTGAAACTCTAGCACAATATTGGAATCACCCACATTGGTAATCACCGCGATGGCTTTGGGCTCCTCCAACACAAATGCGAGCGTATCGATCGCATCCAGTCCCACTTTGATGGCTGCTAGCGGATCATCATTGGCATCCACTCCCAACTCAAAAGTAAAGCGGCGCTCGGGATTTTTGGTATAGTTTAGAATGGTACCTTTAAAGACTTCAGCATTCGGAATACGCAACTGATTGCCATCCAATGTCATCAGTATCGTCGCACGTGAGGTCAGACGAACGACAATACCCTCTTGCCCATTAATGACCACTTGATCACGGGCGCGAAATGGCTGGCGGATACTGAGCATTAGTGAGGCAATATAGTTTTCGATGGTGTCTTTGACTGCAAAACCAACAGCAATACCGATGACACCTGCGCCGCCAAGCAAAGTACCTAAGATGGTTTCTGCCCCGATAAGGCTCAGTCCCAAGATCAGACCAAAGATGATAAAAATGACTTTGACTGTTTGTGATAATAGCTCAGCGACAAACGGATTTGGCGTTAAGCGCTGCCACATTCTTTTGCGATTAGATAACCAACTGCCAAACCATGTTACCAATGCAAAGATAACGATGCCGACTAACAGTAAAGGCAGCGCCTTCACTAAATTTTCCAGTTGCGCTTTTAGTCCTTGATAAACTGTCGAGACATTTTCTTGGACATCTAATGTGCGATTGATATTGTCATCAACGGTGACTACATCAGTCAAACGGTTGGTCAGATTGATGGCCTGCTGCGCTTTTTTTTCGTTGGCAGTCTCTCCTGCCAAGGTGACCACGCCTTGGCTCACACTGACAGTAACGGCTTGTAACCCTTCGATTTCAGAGAAAATACCATTGATACGCTGACGTATGTCATTGTCTTTTTGCGGATTGGGTGTGGTTTCAATTTGACCGTTATTGGTGCTCTCGCCGCTGATGACGGGGGGCTGGGCAGGTGTCGATGATGAGGTGGCAGGGTCTGATGCTTCCTCGTCTGGCGCAGGATCACTATCAGGTGTTGCCTCTTCTGCACTCTCCACGCCAAGTACGGTTGCAATGCCAGAGAGTTCTTCACCAGCAGCATAGGTGGGCCACGTACAAACGATGCTTAACAGCAACAGCATTTGACCCCACGCTTTTATAAAACGGCGTATCATTGGACGGTCAAAATAACTGGCCATAAGCATCCTTTATTTTTTACGGATTTTTCTCGCTTAGCTGATTGCTGATAATTAGCTGTCTGATTTTAACCGACTAATTTTTGATTTATTTAGCTATCTAAGTAAAGCTGCGCTTCGCTCAAATTCAACGTGCCTTCATAGATAGCACGACCAGTAATAATACCTTCGATACAATCACCATAAGGCTTTAACAGCTCGATGTCTTTCATATCAGTAACGCCGCCTGATGCAATCACAGGTAATCCGCCTTCACGCGCCAAATTAACGGTTTGTTCAACATTCACGCCTTGCATCATGCCATCGCGGGCAATATCAGTATACACAATAGAAGAAACACCCACATCAGCGAAGCGCTTGGCAAGCTCGGTTGCCTTGGTATCGGTAACATTGGCCCAACCATGAGTGGCTACCATACCGTCTTTGGCATCGATACCAACGATAATGTGTCCTGCAAATTCACGGCAAGCTTTAGCAACAAAATCCGGATCTTCAACCGCTTTTGTACCAATAATAATGTAGGTCAGACCGGCAGTAATGTATTGCTCAATAGTATTCATATTACGCACGCCGCCGCCCAACTGAATAGGCAGGTTCGGATATGCTTTGGTGATATCATTGACCACTTGTCTGTGTACTGGCACGCCATCAAAAGCACCATTCAAATCGACCAAATGTAAGCGACGCGCGCCCTCATCTACCCAACGTGCAGCCATAGCGACTGGGTCATCAGAAAACACCGTATCATCTTCCATACGGCCTTGTTTTAAACGTACACATTTACCATCTTTTAAATCAATAGCCGGGATAATGACAGGCACAGCACACATATAGCATTCCTTATAAAGCACAATATTGGCAATAAATTTAGACAATTATATTGTTGAGAATGAAACGATATTAGAGAATCAAACAACGATAGAAAACACCACGCAAACGTGGCATGGCGTACAGACAGCGTCACCAATCAGGCAAAATAGGGTGAAAGTCTATTCAAACAAAGATGGAATACAACCAAAACCAAACAATCATAACCATAAGTTGTAATACGTAGAATCACCACCAACATTCGTTAAATTCTATTACTGACTGGCAATTTTAGGTCAATTTAGCGTATAATCCTAGGTAAATTTTTATTTGTTTCTATGTGATAGTAACCATGCGTTACGCTTTTTGTTGAGTCGTTATTGCTTAGTAGCATATTGAGACGATTCAGATACAACGAGCAATGGCTAAATATATCCGTATGATATTAACTGATATATTGCCAAAAAGGGTTATAATAGAAATCTAATCTGGTAGTCTGTATACCACCGATTCTGCAGTATAAAGCCCCATTGGATGCCGTTTAAAACCCTATTACTAGCTAACAATATAAAACAGTTATGACTAGAGTTTGGCAGCTCACAAAAATGATGTGATGCTTGCTTATCTAGGTTGTCTTTTAGCCAGTTGATCATCTACTTCAATAGATCGTTTTTAGTCACACCTCTAAAAAATTGCGTATTTTTGAATGATGCTGATTGGATAAAAGTGGCCCATCATACTGGTATTACAAGTTTTTAATTTCAATGAAACGTATGATAAGGCTGTTATTTTCAAAGTAATCTCTGTTGGCAATGTGCTTTTGGCGATTGATTTTGATTCAATAGTTTTAACATACACCTTGGTAGCCAGTCGCCACTTTGGTAATTCGAATAAGACATTAACGTGTTGTTAAGGAGTCTAAGGTCAGCGTTAATACTCTTAATAGTAGTTATGATCATGTATTATCTTCAGAGAGCTTTCATCCTTATTTCAGTATAGAAATAGATGATTGAAGGCTTTATTGAGTGAGATAAATGTTCAAGCTACCGATGTACCAAACAGGATGTCTGGTATCGTTTTAGACTATGGACTAAGTTTTCGCTTATGATTACCATCAAAAAAGGTTTGGATTTGCCCATCACCGGTGAACCCTCCCGCGAGATATCTGAGCACCAACCGACACATGTAGCACTTATTGGCTATGATTACGTGGGCATGAAGCCTACGATGAATGTCAAAGAAGGTGACATTGTAGCCAAAGGTCAGCCCGTTTTTGAAGACAAAAAGCGTGTTGGCGTCATCTATACTGCCCCTGCTGCTGGTAAGGTCGTCGCTGTTAAACGTGGCGAACGTCGAGTGTTTGAGAGTCTTGTGATTGAGGTCGACCCGAATGGTGAAGAAGTAGACTTTGAGCGCTATGACTCACAGCAGCTTGCTGACCTAGACTCTGAAGTCGTTGAAACCCAACTGATTGCCTCTGGCGAATGGACTGCGTTTCGCACACGTCCCTATAGCCGTGCGCCCGAAATCGGCGCTCGTCCACATGCTATCTTTGTGACAGCAATGGACACCAATCCATTAGCCCTTGATCCAATGCTGGTAATCAATGAGCAGCTACAATCGTTCAATGATGGCCTAGCAGTACTCTCAACACTCACGCCCAAGACCTTTGTCTGCCATCATGGCGACGCCCAGTTGACGCCAGTTGCAAAAACTGCGGCTAATAATGTCACTGAGTATCATGCTTTTGCGGGTAAACATCCAGCAGGTCTTGCTGGTACGCACATTCACTTTTTGCACCCAATCATGCGCGGTGTGTCCGTATGGACGATTGGATATCAAGACGTGATTGCGATTGGTAAGCTGTTCACAACTGGACATCTGTATACACGCCGTATGCTGAGCTTAGCTGGCCCTGCGGTTACCAATCCGCATCTGATTGCAACCGAGCGTGGTGCTGATATTACGGCATTGACTAAAGGTCAACTGGCGGCAGGCGAGAACCGTATCATATCAGGTTCAGTATTGTCTGGTCGCAGAGTATTTGACAATATCGCTTATCTTGGTCGTTTTCATAATCAGATCAGTGCACTGCCTGAAGGTCGTGAGCGTCCTGCGTTTCACTTCTTTAGCCTCGGTAAAAACCGCTTCTCAAAACTGCCTATCTATATTTCGCAGTTTTTTGGTGGCAAAAAGTACAATTTCACCACAACAAGTAATGGCTCACCTCGCGCCATGGTACCGATTGGTGTCTATGAAGAAGTCATGCCTCAAGATTATCTACCCACTCAATTGTTACGTGCTTTGATTGTCGAAGACATCATCAGTGCCACTGATTTGGGTGCACTTGAGTTGGACGAAGAAGACTTGGCACTATGCACCTTTGTATCTCCTGGCAAATATGAGTTCGGTGATATTTTGCGTGATAACTTAACGCGCATTGAGCTAGAGGGCTAACCACGATGAAATTTTTACACAATATGTTCGATCGTATGGAGCCATCTTTTACCAAAGGCGGCAAACACGAAAAGTACTACGCTATTTTTGAGATGTTTGATACGTTTCTTCGTCAGCCAGGCACCACAACGTACGCTTCATCACACGTTCGTGACGGTATCGACTTAAAGCGTATTATGATTACGGTATGGCTATGTACTTTCCCAGCAATGTTTTGGGGTATGTACAACATCGGTCATCAAGCACTAACCGCTATCGCTCAGCTCGGTCTGCAACCTGAAGGCTGGCGTACCGTCATCACTAGTATGGCAGGCTACAACCCAGACAGTATCTGGGCAAGCTTTGTTTATGGGGCCATGCAGTTTTTGCCGATTTATATCGTGACGTTTGCCGTCGGTATTCTCTGTGAGATTATCTTTGCCGTTGTCCGCGGACACGAAGTTAACGAAGGTTTCTTTGTGACGTCAGTCCTGTTTGCACTATGTTTACCACCTGATATTCCTCTATGGCAAGTTGCCCTCGGTATTATCTTTGGTGTGGTGGTCGCAAAAGAAGTGTTCGGTGGTACTGGTAAAAACTTCTTGAACCCTGCCCTATCGGGTCGTGCGTTCCTATATTTTGCTTATCCAGCCTATATGTCTGGCGACTCAGTATGGACGGCAGTAGATGGATTCTCAGGTGCAACCCCGCTTGGCCTTGCAGCCCTCGGTGTGGTTCCTCAGGACTTTGTTGATGTCTATGGTAATGCGATCACGTGGAGTGATGCATTCTTAGGCAACATGCAGGGCAGTATCGGTGAAGTATCGACGCTAGCTATCCTAATGGGTGCTGCGGTGTTGCTTTGGACGCGTATTGCTTCTTGGCGCATCATGGCAGGTTGTGTGGTTGGTTTGATTGCCACGTCTCTCGTGTTCAATATGGTTGGCTCTGACGATAATATGATGATGAGCTTGCCATTCTACTGGCATTTGGTTATCGGTGGTTTTGCGTTCGGTGCTGTGTTTATGGCGACCGACCCAGTTTCTGCTGCCCACACTAATAAGGGCCGCTGGGCTTATGGTATTTTGATCGGTTTTATGACCGTTCTGATTCGTGTCATTAACCCAGCCTTCCCAGAAGGCATCATGCTGGCTATCTTGTTTGCCAACTTATTTGCTCCACTGTTTGATTATTTTGTGACCCAAGCAAACATCAAACGCCAAACCGCTCGGAGGGTTCGTTATGTCCAAGCCCAAAAGTAATAACGCAAAAACCATTAGCGTGGCTCTGATGCTGTGCTTGGTGTGTTCAGTATTGGTCTCGGCAGCTGCTGTTGGTCTAAAGCCAGCACAAGTTGAAAATGCGCGCTTAGATCGTAACAAAAACATTTTAGTTGCGGCTGACATGTACGATGCTGAATCTGATACAGCAGATGATGTTGCCGAACGTTTTAAAGACTTTGATGTCAAAATCATTGATCTAAATAAAGGCAACTACCTTGATGACGATGAGTTAAAAACGGCTGGTATTCCTGATCGTAATGCTTATGACGCCAGTCAAGCGACCAAAAACCAAGCCTTAAGTGAAGACTTGGGTGACAATGATCCTGCTGGTATTGGCCGTAAGCCAAAATATGCTAAAGTCTATGTCAAAGAAGATGATGCGGGTAAGCCTGAGTTGATCGTCTTACCAATTCAAGGCTATGGACTTTGGGGTACGATCTATGGTTTCTTAACGCTTGAAAGCGACATGAATACTATTAAAGGTATCAGTTTTTATGAGCATAAAGAAACTCCAGGTCTGGGCGCTCGTATCGAAGAGCCAGAATGGCGCGCAAAGTGGAACGGCATCCACTCTTATGATGACAGTGGCGAAGTTGCCACGGGTGTAACCAAAGCCGGCAATTCAAAAGAAAACTGGGTTGATGGCATCAGTGGTGCAACTCTGACTAGCCGCGGCGTCAGTAATATGATTCAGTTTTGGTTGGGCGAGCAAGGCTATAAGCCTTATCTCGATATGCTACGTGAACAAAGCGGCCAGACACTTGATAATGCAGACACACAAGCAAATCAATCAAAGCCAGCAGCTCAACCTAACACCGAATTGGCAGCCACGCTACCAGTAGCAAACGGCAAGGAGGCATAACATGGCTGATACTAAAAGTATTTTAACCACGCCTATTTTTGACAATAATCCCATTGGTCTACAGATTCTCGGTATCTGTTCGGCACTGGCGGTCACAACAAGTATGGCAAATGCCATGGTTATGTGTGTGGCATTGACATTGGTAACGGCGTTCTCAAGCTTCTTTATTTCTGTCATTCGTAAAAAGATTCCATCGAGCATTCGTATCATCGTACAGATGACCATTATTGCTTCATTGGTTATCTTGGTAGATCAGGTACTAAAAGCGGTCGCTTATGATGTGAGTAAAGGTCTGTCGGTCTTTGTTGGTCTGATTATCACTAACTGTATCGTTATGGGCCGTGCTGAAGCATTTGCGATGAGCAACCCGCCAATCCCAAGCTTTTTAGATGGTATCGGTAACGGTCTTGGTTACTCGGCAGTCTTGCTATTCGTTGCCACCATTCGTGAGCTATTGGGTGCTGGCACATGGTTTGGTATCACTATCCTACAGCCAGTTACTGATGGCGGTTGGTATATACCAAACGGTCTATTACTGTTGCCACCATCAGCGTTCTTCATTATTGCTTTGTTTATCGCAATCGTCCGTACCTGGAAACCAGAACAAGTGGAAGAAGCTGAGTTTGTAATGAAGCCGCAGTCTAAAGGCATGGCACATGGAGGCGGTCACTAATGGGACATTATATTAGTTTATTTATAACCTCAGTCTTTATCGAGAACATGGCACTTGCCTACTTCTTAGGCATGTGTACTTTTTTGGCCGTATCCAAAAAAGTCTCAACGGCTATTGGTCTAGGGGTTGCTGTGATTGTCGTGATGGCCATCACCGTTCCGCTAAACAATTTGCTATTCCAGTTCATCCTAAAAGATGGTGCGCTGGCATGGGCAGGCTTTCCTGATATTGACCTTAGCTTTTTAGGATTGCTCAGTTATATCGGTTTGATTGCTGCCACCGTACAGATTCTAGAGATGTTCTTAGACAAGTTTGTACCAAGTCTTTATAACGCGCTTGGGGTATTCTTACCACTGATCACTGTAAACTGTGCCATCTTAGGTGGTGTACTATTTATGGTCGAGCGTGATTATAACTTTGGTGAATCTGTCGTCTATGGTGTGGGCGCAGGCTTCGGTTGGGCACTTGCTATTACTGCATTGGCAGGTATTCGTGAAAAGCTCAAATACTCAGACATTCCAGCGCCATTGCGCGGTCTTGGTATTACCTTTCTCACGGTTGGTCTTATGTCGCTCGGCTTTATGTCGTTCGGTGGTATGTCCATCTAAACTACTAAGCTCAAAGCTTCTATTAGCTATTTGATCTATTTAATTCATTTATTCGGTAAGGGTTCGGACACAGCATAAAAAATGTCTTCGCACCCCTACCCCATAGATTAAGGATACCTACCATGGATTACGCTACGGCGATTGGTGGCGTTGCTATGTTTACCTTGATCATCATGGGCCTCGTCGCTATTATTTTGGCGGCGCGCTCAAGACTGGTCAGTTCAGGCGATGTCACTATCCATATTAATGATAATCCCGATAATGACGTGGTGACACCAGCAGGCGGTAAACTACTGCAAACGCTAGCGGGCGAAGGCATCTTTTTGTCTTCAGCGTGTGGTGGCGGTGGTACCTGTGCGCAGTGTCGTTGCCGCGTTATTGAAGGTGGTGGTTCTATTTTGCCCACCGAAGAAGGCTATTTTACTCAAGGCGAGATCCGCAATCACATGCGCTTGGCTTGTCAGGTAGCTGTTAAGCAAGACATGAAAATTGAGATTGATCCTGAATTCTTTGATGTACAAAAATGGGAATGTGAGGTTATCTCAAACGATAACGTTGCGACTTTCATTAAAGAGCTGGTGCTAAAAATCCCAGAAGGCGAAGAAGTAAACTTCCGCGCTGGTGGTTATGTGCAGCTTGAAGCGCCACCGCATGAAGTACATTATAAAGACTTTGTGATTGACGAAGAGTATAGAGAAGACTGGGAAAAATTCGGTATCTTCAACTATGTCTCGAAAGTTGATGAGCCCGTTATCCGTGCTTACTCAATGGCCAACTACCCTGAAGAAAAAGGCCTCATCAAATTCAACATCCGTATCGCAAGTCCACCGCCACGTGGTCCTGACGGCATTCCACCGGGCAAAATGTCTTCATGGGTGTTTAGTCTGGTCCCTGGCGACAAAGTGACGGTTTCAGGTCCTTATGGTGAATTCTTTGCCAAGAAGACTGAAGCTGAGATGATCTTTGTCGGTGGTGGTGCTGGTATGGCTCCCATGCGCTCGCATATCTTTGATCAGCTCAAGCGCTTGAAAACAGATCGCAAGATCAGTTTCTGGTATGGTGCTCGCTCGATCCGTGAAATGTTCTATGTTGAAGATTACGATCAGCTAGAAGAAGAGTTTGACAATTTTGAATGGCATGTAGCTCTGTCTGACCCATTACCAGAAGATAACTGGGAAGGTCCAACAGGCTTTATCCATAACGTGTTGCTCGAAAACTATCTGAAAGATCATCCAAACCCAGAAGACTGTGAATACTACATGTGTGGGCCACCAATGATGAACGCTGCTGTGATCGATATGCTACACAGCTTGGGCGTAGAAGACGAAAACATCATGCTTGATGATTTCGGTGGTTAAATAACCCCGCCAGATAAAATTAAAAGTGTATGTAAAAAGAGTCTCAATTGAGGCTCTTTTTTTGTGTGATTTTTAGCAATCATTGTAGTTGTTGAGACTACAAATCTAACTGGTAGATCAGCATTGCTATCCTATATCATGAACGCTCTAAATATTAAGAAAGGACGCTTATGAAAACGAAATACAAAGATCTGACCATTTGGATCACGGGTGCTTCTAGTGGTATTGGGCAAGCATTGGCGATTGCCTTTGCCAAGCGTGGTGCTAGAATTATTCTCAGTGGCCGTGATAACCAAAAACTAGAATCCGTCAAGAAAAGCTGCAAGCGTGCGAATAGGCATATTGTCATTCCGTTCGATATCAGTGACGCTGCTCAAGCAAAAGCCGCCTATGACAATGCCAAAGCTCAGGCTGGAAACATTGATTGGCTCATCAATAACGCCGGTATTAGCCAGCGCTCACTCATCATGGAAACTGACGAAGACGTCGAGCGTCAGATTATGGAGGTAGATTACTTTGCTCAGACGCGACTAACCAGACTGATACTGCCTGATATGATCGCACAAGGTAGCGGCAAAATCGTCATGGTATCGAGTGTGGCAGGATTACTAGGGACACAATATCGCGGTGCTTATGGCGCAGCCAAAGCCGCATTGCATATGTGGGCAAACAGTTTACGGGCAGAGTTGCATGACAAAGGTATAGAAGTGGCGACGATATTCCCAGGATTTATTCAGACCAACATCTCTATCAATGCCTTGACAGGTGATGGCAGCGCTCAGGGCACCATGGATGAAGCAACCAGTAACGGTCTCACGGCAACTGATTTTGCAAAGCAAGTGGTGAAGGCACTCTCAAAAGGTGAAGAATATATCGTGGTCGCTGGCAGTAAAGAAAAGCTGGCAACACGGGTCAATCGTGTCTCACCGCCCAAACTTTATAAGCTCATACGCGAGTCGCAAGTAAAATAGCTTGGTATGCATTAGATTAGTATGCAGTGGCTTGGTATGCATTAGATTGTCACCGAACATTGCCATCATTGGTATTTGTAGGGTTAAGGGGTGTAAAATAGGCCTGACTTATTTTATACCCCAACTCATTTCTGCGTTATACCGAAGATCCTATGAAAAATACCCGATACTGCTCCGCCTCCTCAAAACCCATAAATGCTTCTTTGCTTGGCATCGCTGGTCTCGCTAGTATGGTGAGTCTCAGCGCCTGCCAGCAAACACCAGATTATAACTATCTGACTGGTGAAACGATGGGGACAAGCTACCATATCAGTTATCAGCTCCCTGATAATGCAGATGAAGCTGCCATACAAGCGTCAATCGATGAACGCTTGAAACAGATTAACGACAGCATGTCGACCTATCAGAGCGACTCGACCATCTCTAAATTTAATCGGTTGAATAAGAATACACCGATTACCATCGACGCTGATTTTAGTCGGGTACTGGATGTGTCAAAGATTGTCTATGAGCAGTCTGGCGGCGCATTCGATCCTACAGTGATGCCGCTTGTCGAGACCTGGGGTTTTGGAAGCACCATGACAGTCGAGCGTCTACAAAGTCCGCCTACAGCGCTCGAGATTGCCCAAGCAAAAGCACTGGTAGACTTTGAGAGTATTATAAAAAAAGACCAAACGGTGTCTAAAACTAAAGACGGCGTCGAGCTTGATTTTTCTGCCGTTGCCAAAGGGTATGGGGTTGATGTCATCGCTGACGTGCTGAGAGAGGATTATCAAATTCGCAATTATATGGTTGAGATTGGCGGTGAAATTTCGACATCTGGCGTTAACAACCAACAGCAGCCATGGCAAATTGCGATTGACGCCCCTATTGAAGGCAGCACTGTCAGCGAGCGCCAAACGATATCTGCCATCCGTCAACCAAAAAATACGGCTAGCCAAATGCATCTGGCAACCTCTGGAAATTATCGCAACTCCGTCATATTTGATGGCAAACGCTATAGCCATACCATCGATCCGACCACTGGCAAACCTATCGCGGGCGGTGCGCCCTCCGTCACTGTCGCGGCTGATTCAGTTGCATTAGCTGATGCATGGGCGACAGCGCTGACAGCGATGCCCTATCATAAAGCACTAGATGTCGCTAAAGCTCAAAACTTGGCTGCTATGTTTGTAGTATTGGCTGACGATATAAAAACAGACGGGTCTGAGAGTAATGTTTCTGATAACGTGTCTGATGATAATATCGATGACTGGCAAGTGGTTCAGACACCAGCAATGCAAGCATTACGCGCTGACAAAAAGCCCTAGTAAGTTTTTGGCATTGAAACAAGAGAATACGATAACGCGCAACGAGCAACACCAAAATTTGCTATACTATTAGTTAGTTGCCATTAAAAGTACATCATTAACAGCAACTGCCCCACTTTTGACAATGAGGTTTCCTCTATGCTTAGCCAATTGCTTCCTATGCTTGCCATTACCTTTACAGTGTTTATCCTATTTTTCGTTTTTATGGGCATCGGTTATATGGTCAAAAAAAAGCCGCTCAAAGGCTCTTGTGGTGGTGTTGCCAAATTGATGGGGGATGAGCAGTGCTCATTTTGTGGCGATGATCCCAACAAGTGCGACTCATTGATGGCAGAACAACAAGAAAACGCGTTAAGAGCTGCCCAACTCGGCAAATCTGTGTAAAAACTCATTGGTTACCATACGCAGGTAGTATTTACCTAACATCTGTTCGTATAATAGCGTCAAGTCATTCAAAGTGACTTGGCGTTATTTTCATGTTGCCATCTCTTATTATGCCTATTTAGAAACTCTCTATTTAGATACTTTCTATTTGAAAAATTGGCTAGCAAACATATCTGTTTTGCCCTCTGCAAATTTTTAGTTCTGTTTGACGTTATTGATTACCGTTTAGGTACGTGTCTGAGTAAATGATCTTTGGTGTTGTTTTACAAGCGACGATTTTTCGGCGCTGTTTTATAACGTGTCCTTTTTCCCTGTTATCGTTGTGCTGCTATGTCTACCTCATCCAATCTGCCTTCATCACGTTTCACCTTTTGGTTAGTATTATGCGCCATGATTCTGCTAGCGACCAATATGCGTGCCCCTATCGTTGCGCTGGGCGCTATCGCGCCAGTGGTGAAAGAAGCACTCAATATCTCGGAGATACAGATTGGCTGGTTGGGCGCTGTGCCGATGCTGGGTTTTGCCCTTGGTGCGCTGATCTCACCAGCCATTGGCAAGCGCTTCGGACTTGAAAATACGCTGATTGCCATGATCGCGCTATTAACCACTGGCATGATTCTGCGTACCGTTATCCCGACGTGGACTGGGTTTTTAATCGGTACTTTATTGCTGACTCTAGCCATTGGCTTTGCTAATACACTGGCCGCGCCTGTCATCAAGCAACGTACTCCGCAACATATTCCGCTGATTACGGGTTTGTTTAGTTTAACAATGACGGTGACCGCTGGGATAGTCTCAGGCATCGTCCTCCCTTTGTCTGAGCAAGTAGGCTGGCAATGGGCGTTGGGTGGATGGACGATTTTAGGTATTTTTGCGTTATTGATTTGGTTATTTTTGCGTGTGCGTTTGGGCTCATCCAACCACCAACCCGTCATATCTACAGATAAAGATGCCTCTGATATCTCTATTTGGAGAACGACGTTTGCTTGGCAAATTGCTGTCTTTATGGGGCTACAATCATTACTGTTTTATACCGTTGCCAGTTTTTTGCCTTCTATTTTGGTTAGTAAAGGGCTATCTGCCGTGAGCGCTGGCCAAATGGGTTCTGTGTTTCAGTTTATGGCACCCATCTCTATTTTGAGTCTGACATGGCTGATTAATCGTGGTCGTCCTATTCAAGCACTCGCCGTGTTTGCCGCTGTGCTCAATGTCATTGGCGTATTAGGTATCAGCTATCTGTCCACTGAGTTGGCGTGGCTATGGTCAGCCATGATGGGGATTGGTTGTTCAGCGATTTTTACCTTGAGTATGATGCTATTCTCATTGCGGACGTATACCACCAATCAATCAAGCGAGCTGTCTGGTATGGCACAAGCGGTGGGTTATTTAATTGCATTTTTTGGCCCACTCGGTACAGGCTGGCTCCATGAAGCGACTGATAGCTGGAGTCTGCCGCTTTTTATTATTCTGATACTGATGATTGCAAACGTTGTGATTGCTTGGCTCGTCAGTCGTCCAGTGATGGTCGATGGCAAATACATTTGATATTATCCTATTAAAATTTCTACATGCTGCTGTCTATAAGTTCTTGATTTCTAAAGCGCAATAAAGCTGTCTTGAAATTAACCTTAGGGCAATATTGGTGGCTGTCTTATTTTGCTATAGTCAGTGCAAGATGATTTAAATCTTGAGCTGACTCTACATCAGCTTGATTGCTTATAGGACATAACACCCATGCTAAATACCCCTTCTCGGCTCGCTCAGCGCCTGCCTGCTATTGCCATGCTCGCTGCTGTCATGGCGATCAGTGGTTGTCAAAAAGAGACTGAGCCGACCACACCGAATCAACCGACTGACGCCCAACGCTCAGATACTGAAATGACAGCCAACCAAGCCAATACAACGTCCGTAGACGCCAATGCTGATGCACCCACCGATATGCAAGTCAACGACGCCCCAATCACTATTTTGGCCCTAGGTGATTCATTGACGGAAGGTCTTGGGGTGGATAAAAATGATAACTACCCTGCGCAGTTAGAAGATCGTCTGCAAGCAATGGGTTATAAGAATACCGAAGTGATCAACTCAGGGCTGAGCGGTGAAACCAGTACGGGTCTGGTCAATCGCTTAGATTGGGTATTACAAACCAAACCTGATGTGACGATTTTGACCATTGGGGCTAACGATGCTATACGCGGTATCGACGTGGCGACGATTGAAGCCAATATCCGTACGGCTGTTAAACGTCTACAAGACAATGGTAGTGTCGTTATTTTGGGTGGTATGTCAATCTATGATAACTTGGGCGATGACTACGTTGCCGCGTTCTCAGACATTTATCCTCGCGTCGCGAAAGACATGAACGTAACGCTTATTCCGTTCTTCTTAGAGGGTGTGGGAGGTGACCGCGCGCTCAACCAAGCCGATGCCATTCATCCAACCAAAGAGGGCTACACCATCATCGTCAATGACAATATCTTGCCTATTCTAGAGCCGAAATTAGATGAGTTAAAAGAGCTAAAAACAACCGATACAGAGAATACGGCTGAAACCGTTCAAGCCGAAACGGCAAAAAGTACGCCAAATGAGACTACTTAACGAGACCATTTAACGAGACTATGTAATGACATCATCACCTTCGGTTACCGCATCCACGCCACAAGCAGACGCTAAGACACCAGCCCTACTGACCGCCTCACAGCTAAACAAAACCGTGCAAGTCGGTGAGCAAAAATTGTCTATCATCAAGGACGTCGATATATACGTCAACGCTGGCGAGTTTGTGGTCATTATGGGCAAATCAGGCTCGGGTAAATCGACCTTACTAGGATTGCTCGCAGCATTAGACTATCCCGATAGTGGTACGGTGTCGCTGGCAGATCAAACGCTCAGCAGCTTGGATGAAGACGCACTTGCGGTCATTCGTCAACAGGACATGGGTTTTGTCTTTCAGTCATTTCATCTACTGCCGACCCTAACTGTCGCTGAAAATATCGCCTTTCCTCTTGATATTGCCAGACGTCCAAACCCATCACGCGTAGACGAGCTGATTGATGCGGTCGATTTGGGTCATCGCCGTCACAGCTTACCCAATCAGTTATCTGGTGGTGAGCAGCAGCGTACGGCTGTGGCACGAGCGCTAGTATCGCATCCTAAAATTGTCTTTGCGGATGAGCCGACAGGGAACCTCGATGAGCAAAATGCCGATCAAGTGATGCAGCTGCTATTAAATCTACGCCAGCAAGTTGGCTCTGCACTAGTAGTCGTGACTCACGATCCTGCGCTTGCCGAGATGGCAGATCGCGTCATTACCATGCATGACGGACGGATTGTACCGACATGAATGAAAAGCTGACAGACAACACATCGACTGATATAAAAAAGACTGATACCAGTATGCGTCAAGAGACCAGTTATTCTAGCGGTATCCTCAATCAACTTTTCACCAAAACACTAGGCTCGCAAGCACTCAGCCGTAGTTGGTGGCAGCGCTGGGTGTATCCAGTGTTGTTTCTACTCACATTGACATTGTCACTTGCAACCTACCTGACCCTCGACTCGGTGCAGCAATCTGTTGATCGCTATATCAATGACAATCAGCGTGCGCTCGTTGGTGGCGACTTGATTTTGAACAGCAAGCAAGACTGGCCAAGCGAGGTATTGGCGCAAGTAGAAACCATCCCCGATACGCAGATCGTATATGATTATCAGTTTAGTGCCATGCTCGTCACCGATGAGCAAACTTTGCTTGCCAGCGTCAAAGCCGTCACACCGTCTTACCCTTTGTACGGTACCGCTGAGCTTGCCTCAGGAAAGCCGCTGTGGGAGCAACTAACCGCTGACAATATCGTCGTCGCCCCAGAAGTGCTCAGTAGCCTAAACGCTAGTGTCGGCGACCGTATCGATATTGGCGATGCGCAGTTTACGATCAGTGATGTGCTGACCAAAGAACCTGACAGACCTTTGACCGCCTTTGGTTTTGGTGGGCGGGTCTTAATGAAACAAGATGCGTTAGAGGCCACCAATCTACTCGGTCAGCGCAGCCGCATCAATTACCGTATCGAGATAGCCGGTGATCCTGAGCTGATAAGCACGCAGCGCAAAAAGCTCACAGGCATACTGACCAGTTATCCTAATATTGAGCTCTCTGATGCTGATTCGGCGGACACTTCGGTCTCGCGTATCTCTGATAATGTATTGATGTTTTTAAAGTTACTGGTCATCGCAGTGTTGCTACTCTCTGCAGTCGCCATGTACGGCGTCATTAGCGCGTTCGTCAGTAAGCAGCAGTCCAATAATGCCATTCGTTTGGCGTTAGGCGAGCCGCTTGGTTCACTCAAACGTAGCTATTATCAATTGCTTATCGTCACTACCGCCATTGCTTGTATCGCAGCAGTTGTACTTAGTCTGGGCTTGCTTAAAATTGGTCAGCCGTACCTCGCGGCTATCTTACCTGCTGACGTGGGTCTATCTATCAATCCAATTAGCGCGATCAAAACCATATTCATTGCCTTAGCCCTGACCCTACTGATTGCGCAGCGTGGTTTAAGCGCGCTTAACACCACCAAACCCGCGACCCTACTTAATCAAGGAGCAAGCCAGCAGTCGCAAAACCTGCCGTGGTATCGACGCGTGCCATTACTGTGGTATGGCTTGGTGATGACAGGGCTGTATGCCTTCTTTGCTTATGAAGTTGGCTCATTGTCATTAGGCGCGCAATTATTGGGCGGCTTGATCGGCTTTGTGGCGATATTTTGGCTACTGGCGCGTGGGTGGCTATGGCTGCTTAATAAGTTGGCGAGCAATGCCAAGGTCAGTTGGATGCAGCGTATCGCTATTCATAATCTGGCGCGCAAGGGCAATCAATCCGCATTATTCTTTGTCACCTTATCGCTATCGGTTGCGGTGCTGACGCTCATCACCACACTCAATCACAGTATCAACGCGCAGTTTATCAATGCCTATCCTGAAGACGCGCCCAATCTGTTTTTGCTCGATGTGCAGAGCGAGCAACATGACGATATTGATGCGATCATTGAGGCGCCTGTCACTTATTACCCCGTCATTCGTGCGCGTGTGGAGACGGCGAACGATGTACCGGCAAAAGATATCGAGCCTGAGGATGGGTTTGATGATCCCACGCGGGTGTTTAACTTGAGCTATGCAGATACGGTGATGGATACCGAATACATCGTTGACTCGCTCACAGACGATGCGCTGTATACGCCTATCGATGATGCCGATCAGCAAGTCAAACCCCTATCTATCTTGGACACTGCCGCCAGTATGCTCAATGTCGGCATGGGCGATCAGGTGCGCTTTAATATTCAGGGTATCGAAATCGTCGGGCAGATCACCAGTATTCGCACGCGCTATGAGCGTGGCCCAAGTCCGTATTTTTACTTCTTATTTGAGCCGTCGGTGCTGTCCGCTGCCCCGCAGATTCAGTTTGCCACCGCGCATGTATCAGAAGATACCATTCCAGAGCTACAAGGCAAACTGGTACGCCAGTTCCCTGCGGTCACGACCATCGATGGCACGGCTATTGCCAAGCAAATTCAAGAGCTGGTGGTACAAATGAGCCGCTTGGTCTATGTGTTTACTTTGCTTGCCCTACTCACTGGGGTCATGGTGCTGATCAGCTCGCTGCTGTCTACCTCACAAGATCGTATGAAGGACAGCGCATCGTTTAGACTGCTCGGTATGCAAAAGCGTGACTTATATATGCTCAATATTCTAGAGTTGGGTGTGCTTGGTATTAGCGCGGCGACATTTGCCGTCGTTATCGCCAGCGTCGGCGCATGGGCGGCCATCACGCAATGGTTTAATCTACAGTTTAGTGTGCCGTGGGTGAGCTTGGCTATTGGTGGTACGGCGTTAGTCGTATTGCTGTTTGCCATTGCCATTATCTATGTGAGGTTGGTGATTGGTCGCGGGATTATGGCACGGGTAAGGGCGATGATTTAGAAGTTGTATTTGAAGACTTAGCAGAGATTAATGAAAGGTTAGTTTTTACAGCTAATCCTGCTTCAGATCGATAAGCTATAAGATGATATAATTGAATGTAATTTAACGTTTTGAAAACAATTTCAAAATTAGAAAAATTGATTTTACTTCTATTAGGCTCTATTACTTTCTCTAAAAACTCTTTTTTACCATAAAATTTTGTTTGATCGGTTTTTTTATTAGAAGGATTAAATGTTCGCTGATCAACTTTAGTTTGAAGTACATTTGAATCATATAGCTTTTCTACATCAACATCTTTATCCAACTGCAGAATATAAAGGTTATTGTAAACGTGATAAAACAACATTATTCCTACTGTCGGAATATTTATTTTTTTAATAGTTTTATCGAATAATTTCTCAGCCATTTTGATGACATCGTTACCTGCTTTATCACCATCTAGAAGAATAATGCAAGGGAACTTGCTGATAGCTATTGATTTATCTATGAGCTGATATTCACTTAGAAATTTGTTTATCAGACCTGTTCCACCTTTCATACCAGTGAAATGCGAAAAACGTTTAGTATTACCTAAGTAGGTAAACTTTATACTGCTATTATGAGCATTATAGATGGCTTTGTAAGCAATTCTCAAATGACGAGGGTCAGTAAAACCTTCACCTATCACTGTTGTTCTGGATTGATAAATAAAATTGTAATGGAATAAAAATTTTGTATATAATTTTTGAAGACCTTTCATATCGCAATATTTAATATGGCCGTCATCTACCACCAGGTTTCTATCACGTTTAATATAATAAATAAAACTAAGTATTCCATTCAATGAGTTATCATTCGCTATGTTAGCTCTCCTATGCTCAGAAGATTTGAAATACATACCTGTCATACAATACTGATTTACCATAGACCTAGTATATCTATAGTATTCTTTTCTTATATTTACTTTTTTGTTTACGGATAAAGAATTTACTTCTTGTCTTTCATTATTAGTATACAGACGTGTTTTAGACTTATTTACTTCAAATCCTGAGGATTTAATAATTTTTTCTAATTGAATACCTACAATCCAGCGATCTTGTCGATGTACAGCAATTTGATATGGGAAGTCTTTGAGATTCGTAGAAAGTGTAATATCATCCGCATATCTCGTATAATCAAGCTTATACTTTTTAGCTAAACGTAGAATCCTAATATCAAGGATACTGCCTATTAGATTACTAATAATAGGTGATAAAGGACTTCCTTGTGGTAGATACCCTTTCGTATTACCTGACTCTCTGTAAGTTGCAATTTGAGCTATGGTAACTGCAACGTCCACGTCTAAAAGAAAGTCGTTATTTTTGACGAAGTAACCTACAATACGGGGAAAATCTATACTTTTGAAGAAATCTGAGACCATCCCGAATTCTGTGTAACTGCCGTTTAGATTAAATGCTTGCTGATACGGTCATCAAACATAATCATAAAGCGATTTAAAGCAGACGTCCAGTTACGGATTGGCATCGACCACTTTTTAGAGGCCTGCTGGGTTGCTAAGTACACCACTTTGAATGCTGCCTGATCAGAGGGAAATACCTTACGCTTATTCACTGCCGTCCGAATCACACTGTTTAGCGACTCTATCGCATTGGTGGTATAAATCACTTTTCTGATGTCTTTCGGATACTCAAAGAACACCGTTAAGCCCTCCCAGTTATTGCGCCAAGACTTGATGACATGCGGATATTCCTTGCCCCATACCTCATCAAAGTGCTCAAGATTGGCCTCTGCTATCTCTATAGTATCAGCGCCGTAGATGGCCTTTAAATCAGCCGCTACGGCCTTTTTATCTGTCCACGGTACGAACTTCATCGAATAGCGCACCATATGTACGATACACAGCTGGACCTGAGCATTTGGATAAACGGTGTTAATGGCATCAGGAAAGCCCTTTAGACCGTCAACACAAGCGATTAAGATGTCTTGTACGCCACGGTTTTGAAGCTCGGTAAGAACACCTAGCCAGAACTTAGCGCCTTCATTCTCTGAGAGCCACATACCAAGCAGCTCTTTTTTACCACTAAGATTGACGCCTAGAGCTAGGTAAATGGCTTTGTTGATGATCTGCTTGTCTTGACGTACTTTGACGACAATGCAGTCCAAATAGACGATAGGATAGATACTGCTCAATGGCCGGTTCTGCCATGCAGTAATGTCCTCTAAGATGTTGTCGGTGACTCTTGAAACCAGTGTGCTTGAGATGTCGACGTCATAAAGCTCTTTAATGGTTTCGACGATCTCAGTGGTGGTTTGGCCCTTGGCGTAAAGGAATATGATTTTATCATCGAGACCTGAGATACGGGTTTGATGCTTACTAACGAGTACAGGCTCAAAGCTGCTATCACGGTCTCTTGGGGTAGATATCTCAAGCTCGCCTGTGTCGCTACGGACGGTCTTTTTAGTGTGACCGTTGCGTTTGTTTGGCTTGTCTGCTTTCTCATGCTTAGGATAGCCGAGATGATCTTCCATCTCAGCCTCTAAAGCAGTATCGATAAAGGATTGCATGAGCTGCTTTTGAAAGTCTTTGATGTCATCAAAGCTGTTCATGCTACCAGCCATTTGCTCGGCCAGTTTTTTAATGTCAGATTGAGTCGTCATTGCTTATTCTCCGGTTAGTGGATTATAAGCAGTTACACAGAGTTTGGGAAACTCTCAGAAATCTTTAATATCTAAATTAAATACGTACTTCTTATTTGTATGATTTTTTGCATTGCTGTAGATATCAAAACTAAACTTATTTAAATAATGCTCATTATCTATAGCGCCTCTAAAGCCATGAGAAGAAAAACTTAAAATTGAGACAGGTTTCGTTAACTTTGATATTCTGTTGCACTCTATTTCTTCGTAACAATCACTTAAAAGCGTTGCAAGTTTTTGCTGTAACTGCTTTAAATCAGCTTTAGGAGCTAATATATCTCTGCTTCCTCCTGTCTTCTTCGGGATAGTAAAGCTATGATATTTATTTTGTGGGCTTTGGGCATAGATTATTGCTGTAAATTGTTTAAGGGAATAGCCTAAAATAGTAGCTAAATCTTTTCTATCATCACATTTCTTTAGTGCTATTAAACTACTCATGTTTCACATCATCTTGTTTGGTTCCTTCTGGGAACTCATGTGGTCACAGTACAAATAACATTAATACCAGTCGAACCCTCCAAAGCCTTATAGGACTCAGACAGAAGCTCTTACATTGTCAGAACAGGTTGCGATACGCATCCCAAGGATCTTCCCAGAAGGGAATAGTCAGGTTATATGAAACTTGTTGTTTATTCAAGATTATATTTAAAAAGACAAGATGAGTTACGTATTGACTTTATGATCCATGAGAACTTGACAAATTTGACCCATCCTACGTCAAACCAAAACGCCCTCTACTCACCTAGAAGGCATTTTTTACTTCGTAAACTGTATATACATATAAGTCAATATCTGCCGCGCACTTTGCTTATTTTATAGCCCTCATTTGCTATACTAGCCCAACTTTATCGGTTAAATACCCACTTATAACACCCTCCCAAACAGCATGGTAGCCTTATGAAATTCTCAAAGTTCGGTCAAAAATTTACCCAGCCCACTGGCATCTCACAATTGATGGATGATCTGGGCGATGCGCTAAAAAGCGATCAGCCAGTCAACATGCTGGGCGGTGGTAACCCTGCCAAAATTGATGCCGTCAATGAGCTGTTTTTAGAGACCTATAAGGCGCTGGGTGTTGATAACGACGCAGGCGTACCCAACAGTAGCGCGATTATCAGCATGGCGAACTACTCCAATCCGCAAGGCGATGCCGCCTTTATCGATGCGTTGGTTGGCTTCTTTAACCGTCATTATGACTGGAATCTCACGGCAGACAACATCGCTCTGACCAATGGCTCACAGAATGCGTTTTTTTATCTGTTTAATCTGTTTGGTGGGGCGTTCGTTGATAAAAAGAACCAATCTATCGATAAGTCCATTCTACTGCCATTGACCCCTGAGTATATCGGCTATAGCGATGTGCATGTCGAAGGTCAGCATTTCACTGCCGTATTGCCGCATATCGATGAAGTGACGCATGATGGCGAAGCAGGCTTCTTTAAATATCGTGTCGATTTTGACGCGTTAGAGAACTTGCCAGCGTTAAAGGAAGGTCGTATCGGCGCGATTTGCTGCTCACGCCCGACCAACCCGACTGGCAACGTGCTGACCGATGACGAAATGGCGCATTTGTCCGAGATTGCTAAGCGTTATGACATTCCGCTGATTATCGATAACGCCTACGGTATGCCTTTCCCTAATATTATTTACTCAGATGTACAATTAAGCTGGGATGAGAATACGATACTGTGTTTTAGCCTGTCCAAGATCGGCTTGCCGGGGGTGCGTACGGGAGTTATCGTGGCCGCGCCTGAGGTCATCGCCGCAGTCAGCGCGATAAATGCGGTGGTCAATCTCTCGCCCACGCGCTTTGGTGCGTCTATCGCCACGCCTCTGGTCGAAAACGATGCCATTAAAGACTTGTCCGATAACGAGATTAAGCCGTTTTATCAGCAGCAATCAAAAAAGGCCATTGCGCTGCTTAAACAAGAGCTGGGCGATTATCCATTGAGAATTCACAAGCCTGAAGGCGCGATATTCTTTTGGTTATGGTTTAAAGACTTGCCGATTAGCACCCTTGATCTATACGAGCGCCTTAAAGAAAAAGGTACGCTTATTGTACCAAGCGAGTACTTCTTCCCCGGTGTGGATGTCAGCGATTACCAGCACGCACACGAGTGTATCCGCATGAGTATCGCTGCTGATGAGCAAACACTGACGGATGGTATTAGAGTGATTGGTGAAGTGGTACGTGAGTTATATGATGAGGCTCAAAGCAAGTAATCATCAAGTCAAATAGCAAAACGAAAAACGGACTAATAAATAGTCCGTTTTTTTATATAATGACTTTATGAAAACAATCTAACCAAACTCTTTTAGTAAAGCTTTAGCACTCATTTTACCAAACTCATTTGCCGCGAGTGGCCCATCGCCTGAGATCAGCTTTCTATCTTGATGCGTTTGTCCTGAGGCCAGTTTATTATCAATAGTAACGCCTAAATCTTCTAACTTTTCAGCAAAGTACCACGGCATAGGTCCCGGCAGATAACCGATTTTTGGCATTTGCTTATCCATAACCGTCGGGAAGGCTACCATCTCATAACCTTTAAAGATAAAGTCACGCTCGGAATTGGCTTCATCAGAACTGTCAGGACTATTAAGGTCAGCCGCCAATAACGCTGCAGGCCCATGACAAATCGCTAAGGTAAAGAGATCCTTTTCATGACCCCAGCGTAGCAATGCACCGAGGTTCTTGTCCTCAGGCAAGCCTAGCATAGCGCCGTGACCACCGGGAATAAAGATCGCCGCGTAATCAGTGCTGTCTGCCATATCGTTTTTGACAAAGTCAGCGATACTATTGGGGTTGTTAAACTTGGACTCGTACTCACTATAAATTTGTTTAACGTCGTCATCGTCTTCTGGCATCGCCCACTGCTCGACCTTGACCGCCTCGCCTGTTGGCGTAAACACATCGACATCAAAGCCTGCTTTTTTAAAATGTAATAACGGCACCATCATCTCCACCGGATGATTACCGGTATCAAATTTATTGCCGTTCTCCATAGTCATGTACTGCTCTTCGGTACAGACCATCATGATTTTCTTATCGCCCGTATAGAGATTATCGTAACTAGTATGATCGTAGTTGGTTTTATTCGGCGCAGCTATCTTTAGCGATGATGTTGAGGGAATATAAATGCCTGCTTCAGTTTCTTGCGGCTCTAAGCCTAGAGTATTTTTGGCGTTGTCTAAGGTGTCTTTGGCTTTATCTAATAGATCTTGCATATTCATAATGGCTTCCTTTTTTATGATTTATATTTATTGAGTAGCTATTTATTAAGTAGCTAGAAATGATAAATCTAAGGTAACAAATGAAGACATCATTAAATAGATGAGAGTTTTTATGTTTCGTAAGTTTTGTAAAGCAGGATTGAAAAACTGTTTTAACGGGTTTTCTTTAGTAGCTTACTTGGTGAGCTGCTCGCTTGAAAAATCCTTGTCCACTTATTTAAAGCAAATAGCACGAAAGGCAGCAGGCAGGTATTAATGAGATCATGAATACTTGCTTTGATATCTGTACCTTTTAGAGCCAGAAGGCCTTTTGGCACAATGATGTGACGATTGTCGAAATATTCACCTAGCAGTGCTACGCTAATGACGACTAATAATGCTAAAAAGGCTCTGATAGTCTGATTCTTAATGATAGGGCGTAAGATAAACATGCTGAGCAGATAGACGCCGACGCCGACGTAAATGTGTAACGCATCTTTGGCAAGGCCAGTTGTTTCAACAACGTTTATTTTAAAGGCGGTAAAGTCCACTAGAGTATTCCAAATATAAGCGAGCAGAAAATGATTGAGCGTATCACTAAACAATAATAACTAAAAATTGATAGTTAAGAATGACAATAGTGGAGAATAAAAAAGGTAGATTATACAAGCGATAATCTACCCTATTCTGAAGCAAATGTGCAATTTACGTTTACTGCTTATCTACACATTCCACTCGACAAAATTCTTTAGCAGTTGCAAGCCAGCGGTATGGCTCTTTTCTGGATGGAACTGGGTGGCAAATAGATTGTCTTGGATGACACTGGCACAGAACGGTTGACCATAGTCACATACCGCCGCCACTTGCGCGCTATCGGCAGGCTCGCAGTAGTAGCTGTGCACAAAATAAAAATGCGCATTGTCCTCGATACCGTGCCAAAGCGGATGGTCAAAATCCATACTGCTGATGGTATTCCAGCCCATATGTGGTACTTTTATCGTTGCGCCTTGTTTGTCTTTCCACGTAGGGTCAAATGCTTCTACCGTACCGTTTAAGATGCCAAGGCAATCTGTACCACCATTTTCAGCCGATTGCTCAAATAACGCTTGCATCCCCACACAGATGGCCATCACGGGCTTGTTAAACACTGCATCGCGTACCACGTCATCAATGCCTGCCTCATGCATACCAGCGATACAATCACGCATCGCACCGACACCAGGGAAGACAATTTTATCTGCTGCCGCGACAACTTTTGGATCATTGGTGATAGAGACGTCTGCCCCGACTACCGACAAGGCTTTGCCAGCTGAATGCAAATTGCCCATGCCATAATCTAATAGCGCTACTTTGGTCATCAATTGGTTCTCGTTTTTAAATATTTTGACTACTATACTATGTATACTATTTTCTGTTACTAAGGTGTAGATAAGGTTTTGCTACAAGGAAGTTAAGCGCAGGCTGTACAACCAGTACGCCAAGCTTAACTGACCCTCTTGAGTAACCTTGTAGAACAGCCTTATATGCGCCTTAGAAAGCCTCTTTGGTCGATGGCAAGGTATTCAGCGCACGCTCATCATATTCGCAGGCCATACGCAGCGCGCGAGCAAAAGCTTTAAAGGTTGATTCGATCTGATGATGGCTGTTTTTGCCTTTGAGATTGTCCAAATGCACGGTCATCCACGAGTGATTGACGAAGCCATAAAAGAACTCACTGAATAGGTCAACATCGAAACGGCCAACGTGCGAGCGCGTAAATGGAATATCCATATGCAGCCCTGGACGACCTGACAAATCCACCACAGCGCGTGTCAACGACTCATCTAATGGCGCATAAAAGTGCCCATAACGACGGATGCCTTTTTTATCGCCCAACGCTTTGTTAAACGCTTGACCAAGGGTGATACCGGTGTCTTCGACGCTATGATGGTCATCAATAAAGGTGTCACCGTTGCACTTGATATCCAAGTCAAACAAACCATGACGCTTAATCTGATCGATCATATGATCCAAAAACGGTACGCCCGTGTCTACCACACCTTTACCCGTCCCATCGAGGTTGACGGTACAAGTGATTTGCGTTTCAGCAGTGATGCGCTCAACGGTCGCGATGCGCTCAGGGCGACCATATAAATTTAGGTTTGTTGCTTGATTTTGCTCAGTTGCATTGGCTGTCATGGCTATTCTCTATCGGTTTTTTATCAGTGAAAAGCGGTCAATTATAAATAGGGTAAAACATCGTCCATTGCTGTCTGTTACATCACCGCTAACGCTGCCATCAGCGTCAGCAAAAAATGTATGAAAAAGTGATATAGTTAAGTCTAAATAAAAACGATACAGGATAATAAATTCATTTGATTAAACGCTATTTTTCTTGCTTGCTGTGACTACGTCTCCAGAGGCTGCGAAAAATAGCGTTTAATCTTATTGTATCGATTTTATATTGAACCGACTATATATACAAAAGATATCAATATATTAGGGTTGATGTGTATCACATATGATTTAGCATCATCATAGCAAACCCTAACATTTACTGCCACGACCAAGCGCTAAACCACGCACAAATTTACGTCATTCTGCTAAAATAGTGTGTTCAGTAATATCAATCATGACTCGCTCGAACATTGACAATGTCTACCTTATGGCACTACTCTCCATGACATAGTGCGGTGTCACACTGACTTTATACTATAAAAACCCTCTGTTTATAGGAACTGCTATGCCTTTAGAAGCGATCGCTATTAATAGCTTGGATGCGCCACTTATCAAAAAACCTGCTCGCGATAATGAGCTAGCAGAACGCTTGCAGGCATTGTACGATAGTGATGATGCGCAGCCTGATGGTGCTGAGGTGTTAAACATAGTGGCGCAAGGATTCAAACGTGGACAATATCTCTATGTTGGTATGTTCAATGATAAGCCTATCGCTGCGGTTGCTTGTTTTGATGATGGGCAGACCGATGCCAAGCGTTTGCAATATCTGACGGTACATCCAGAGAATCGTAAACGTGCCATCGATGCCAAATTTATTAAACTGGTCTATGATGCCGAAGTCAAAAAAGGCGTGCGTGAATTCGTCCCTGCAGATGCGGATATTCACCGTATTATGAGCGAGTATGAATTACTGCGAGTAAAAGACTAAAACGGCGATCAAAACGTCTCATTTTGCTAATATCTGATTATTTATTGTCTTTTATTCGATATAATGCAAAAATCACTTGACAGTCGTGCTCATATTTAGTTTAATAGCGCCTCAACGAAGACGGCTCGATAGCTCAGTAGGTAGAGCAACGGATTGAAAATCCGTGTGTCGGCAGTTCGATCCTGCCTCGAGCCACCATTCGTTAATAGATTCTAAAAAGCCCCGAACAGCAATGTTTGGGGCTTTTTTTATGTCTGTTATTTATACTCATCGCTCGCTTTACTCACGGTTGCATAACATTTTTGTGCTTTTTTCTACACCGCTTGGCTCAGTATACTCAGTAACTATGAATGAATAGATACCCATCATAGTACAGAGCCTAGGTGGCAGATATGAGAGAATTCGATTACGACTTGGATTATAAAAATCTTGATCTACGTGAGCATCCTGAGCTATATCGCGTCGGGCGCGGTGAGCAAGGCGTATTACTGGTAGAGCCTTACAAGTCTGAAATACTCCCGCATTGGCGTTTTGCCACGCCTGATATTGCAAAAGAGAGTAGTGAGACGATTTACCAGATGTTTTTGGATTATCTAGCTGACGATGATTTTGTCGGTGCAGATATGGCGCGCAAATTTATTCAAATGGGCTATACCCGCGCGCGTCGCTATGCCAATCACAAGGGCGGTAAAAAATATAAAGGGCCAGTACCTGATGACAAAAAAGGCCAAAGCGGCGCCCATGGCCGCGAAGAGTTACCACGACAAACCGAAGACCCCATCAAGGCAGAATCGGCGCGTATTTTTAAGATTAAATGGGACGAGTGCCGTGAGAACGAAGATTATCTAAGAATGAAGAAAGAACACCGCGCGCGTTATAGTTGATCCAATTTAAGAGTGGTACAAGGCAACCGAGTGCAGATGTATACGTCATACTTCAAGCGAGGTTAACGCTGTAAAGCTTTTTTAGTGGATTGACTATATAAAGATGTCGAGTAACTGCTAATGCTCATAAACTTGAGAATATAACAACACTAAATTGACCAGTCTTAAAATACTACCGTGCCAAGGTATAACACGGAATATCTAACACAATAAATATAATTATTTTTAATAGTGAGGAACAATGAATAAGCAACTTTTAATTTTTGACTTTGATGGCACACTCATTGATAGCGTGCCTGATTTGGCCGACGCCACCAATGCGATGCTGACCACGCTTGGTAAAGACACCTATCCAATCGAGACGATACGCAATTGGATAGGCAATGGTTCACGAATGCTCGTAGAGCGTGCTTTAATCGGTGATGTGACTGTCCCAGAGGGCGCATTGACCCAAGCCGAAGCCGATCACGCAGAGCAAATATTTTTTGAAGCTTATAAGAACCTCAGTGGTAGTAAAACTGTCGCCTATCCCGATGTCGATAGTGGCCTTAAACAACTTCACGCGGCTGGCTACACACTAGCCTTAGTAACTAACAAACCCATTCGTTTTGTGCCAAAAATATTAGAATCATTTGGCTGGCAGGATTTATTTAGTGAAGTGATGGGCGGTGACAGTCTATCCACCAAAAAGCCAGATCCAGCGCCTCTATTGCACGTTTGCGACGCTCTCAATGTTAGTGTCGCGCAGTCAGTGATGATTGGCGATTCTAGAAACGACATCTTGGCGGGTCAAAACACCAATATGGACACGCTTGGACTATCCTATGGCTATAACTACGGGCAAGACATTCGTGAGCTCGGCCCAACCGAGGCGTTTGATAATTTTGCGGATTTGGTTGCTTGGATTATGAAAGATAACATCTAACCCATAAAAGCATCTATCAAACGGATGTGATAGTTGGCTTAAACGAAGACTACTCCTTACTACGATAGCTGAGCGCCTCTGACACATGGGCGCTGTTAATATCTGTACTGTTGGCCAAGTCCGCGATAGTACGCGCGACTCGTAACACTCGATGGTAGCCGCGTGCGGATAAATTCAAGCGCTGCTGAGCAAGTTGCAATAGTTGTTTTTCGCTGTCGCCTAATTCGATATATTCATCGATTTCGCTCGGGCTTAGCTCATTATTGACTTTTTGTTGTCGTTTTAATTGATGCTGATGCGCGGCTGCTACTCGCTCGCGTACTTGTTTGGATGTTTCCCCTGCCTGCGCGCTTTGCAAATCAGCAATCGGCAATGCTGGTACGGTAATATGCAAATCAATACGATCTAATAGTGGCCCTGAGAGTTTGTCTTGATAGCGTTTGATTTGCTCAGGTCGACAGCGGCAGCGACCTGAAGTATCACCATCATAACCACACGTGTAATAACTCCCAATTACTGGCACAATACCCTTCAATATCATCCCTTTTCTATTCAAGGTACCACCAATTAGATGGCAAACATATACCAAATAGCTGTCATAAAATACAATAAATGCTAAATAAGTGACAAATTATTATGAAACAAATGCGTAAAATAAAACCGACTAGAATGAGTGTATCAGGGAGAGTTCCGTATAAAGGTAGCTCTGTACCCTATGAGTCAACTTTAGAGCGTGATTTAATTATAGTTCATGCCTTCCGAGAAGATGTAGAAGACATAGTTGCTCAGCCCATCACCATACCCTTCGTTAAAAACGGCATTACTTATAAGTACACACCTGACTTTTTTATAAAGTTTGTGGAGGATATTGATAAGCCAAATATGATTATTGAAGTCAAACCGTATGATCTATGGCAGGAAAACTGGAGAGACTGGTCAGATAAATGGAAAACGATGCAACGCTATTGTAAAGATAACGGCTATATATTCCGTATCTACGATGAAAGTCGCATTAGAAATACAGCTCTGAATAATATCAACTTTCTAATGACATTTAAAAACTCTGCAATCGAGAGAGAAGATCAAGAAGCGGTTTTAGAGCAGGTTAGACTTATGGGTACAACTACCATAGATTATCTGTTAACTCGTTTTTATACAGGCTCTTTACTACGCAATCATGGTTTACGAGTAATTTATCATTTATTGGCTACCAAACAACTTAAATTTGATTTATTCATTAAAATTAATGACTTAACAGAGGTATGGGTGGATGATGAATAATAATAAAGTTCTAGAATCTAATTCATCTATCTTTAACAGACATTTAGATGATTTTCAAAAAATAGGTGTTGAGGTAGATATAATAAATGAATCAATGCCAACAATAGAAGGTTATGGTTTTATGGTTGACCACGATGAAGAAGGTTTAAATAAGTTTGATATCAAGCGTGGACGTATCGATCTACGTAAAGGCAAAACCTATCTGAATAAGGCTGATAATAAGCACTATGAGCTAGTCGAGTATTTAAATGAGAGTATAGAGGTTGTTGTCCGTAGTGTAGAAACGGGTAAAACTAGTATTGTTCATATAAGAAGTTTGTCAAACATTGAAGATCAAAATAATGATCATATCAATGTTGATATCAGTGCTATTGGTGATGAAGAGTGGCAGAAAGCACAAGTAAAGTTTGAAGCAATCAAACCAATTATCAACACTGAACATAAATATAATCATCGAAAATTAATCATAAAACGCTCTAAGGAAACCAATGTCTCAATTCGTTCATTGTATCGCTGGACTAAACAGTATCAATCTGTTGGTTCAATTGCAGGGTTAGTAGAGAAGAAACGAGGCTGGAAAGAAGGTGGTTCGCGCCTGACTAAAGAGCAGGATGGTGTTATACAAAGAGCAATAAAAGCGTTTTATTTAACCAAGCAGAGAGCCAGTTTAGAGCAGACCTATCGTGAGGTTTTTCGTATTTGTTCAATGGAGAGGATCGACAAGCCGAGTAAAAAGGCAATCAGACTACGTATTGACCAAATTTCAGAGTATGAGCAGCTTAAAAAGCGTGGTCAAATAGAGCAAGCTAGAAAGAAATTTAAGCCTACGCCCCATTCCTTCCCTAACGCAGATTATCCATTAAGCGTTATACAAATAGACCATACACCAGTTGATTTAATGTTGGTTGATAATGAACATCGAAAGTCTATTGGTAGACCGTATTTAACGTTAGCTATTGATGTCTATAGTCGAATGATTACTGGGTATTACCTATCATTAGACCCACCATCAGCCACCTCAGTTGCAATGTGTGTTGCAAGAAGCATCTTACCAAAAGAGAGCTTACTACTTGAGCATGGAATTGATCATACAGAGTGGCAGGTTTACGGTTATCCACAAAAAATTCATGTTGATAATGGTGCTGACTTTCGGTCAAACACTTTAGCTCGTTCATGTGAAGTTCATGGGATTAACCTTGAGTTTAGGCCAGTAGCAAGGCCACAATTCGGTGGGCATATCGAACGTCTAATTGGCACGTTTATGAAAGAGATTCATGGCATAAGTGGCACAACATTCTCTAACATTAAAGAAAAAGACAACTACGACTCTGAAAAAGAAGCAGCGCTTACTTTAGATGAGTTTGAGGTTTGGCTACTTACCTTTATTACCAAGGTCTATCATAAGCGTATCCATAGCACTCTAGGGCGCAGCCCTACAGAACAATGGAGCTTGGGTATCTACGGTGATGGCGAAAATATTGGTACTGGTTTACCCTCATTACCAGAAGATTCAAAAACCTTATTATTAGATTTCATGCCTAGTTTTAAAAGAACCATCCAGCATTTTGGTGTGACTGTTGACTCCTTACGTTACTACGACCCTTGCTTAAATATTTTTATTAACTCAACGAATAAAGACGGTAGTAAGCGACATTTCTTATTTAGACGCGACCCAAGAGATATTAGTAAAATTTGGTTCTATGACCCAAATTTACATCAGTACTTTACGGTTCCTTTTGCCAATCAGCAGCTACCAAACATGAGTCTGTGGGAATACAAAAAAATTCGGAAGCAAATCGCTGATAAAGGAAATGAGTATATAAATGAACATCAAATCTACGAAGCCTTGACTGAAATGCGAGATTTAGTTGCAAACTCATCTAAAAAAACAAAGTCTGCTCGTAGACAAGCGCAACTTCAAAAAACACATGCTAAAAGTCAGACTATTGTAGCTAGAACAATGATGGCTAGTAAAAAGAGCCAGCTTCCTAATAATGAAAGCGTAGAACTGAACGATGCTGATGAAATTGAAGCAAGCTTGCAGTCATCAACACAGGCGTCTAAAAAACCAGCAAAAAATATAGTTGAGCAAAATGGTCTACTGCTAGATACGGATGACTTTGACTTTGGAGATATTGAATAATGAACGATGTTACCACTGATGAAGCAGCAGCATACACTCATGTGTATAAAGACTTTCGTCATCTTGTAGAATATTCTGATGAAGATCGATTGGATTTTATTAATGAAGCTCGTTGGGTCAATTACGAAATAGCAGACAATATAATTTTAGAGCTGAATGGACTGTTGAAGTTTCCGAAAAGATTAAGAATGCCTAATCTCCTAATAGTTGGGGATTCAAATAACGGCAAAACCACTATCGCTCATCGATTTTTCAGAAAGCATGGGATGCCAATTGAAGAAAATGGTGTTCTAATTAAGCCGGTCATTTTTGCGAATGCGCCTGCGAGTACTAATGAAAAAGACCTTTACATGTCTATTCTAGAGGCACTTCATATGCCCTATAGAACGAAAGATTCAGCATCTTCATTGCTCTATCAAGTACTTCATTTATGCCGCGAGTATCAAGTCAAAATGATCATTGTTGATGAGCTTCATTCATTACTTACAGGTACACCAAGACAGCAACGTCAGGTAATGAATGCTTTGAAGACATTATGCAATGAATTACAGATACCGATTGTCGGTATTGGAACGCAGGATGCGAAACGTGTACTACACACTGATCCTCAGCACGCTAGTCGATTCGATATTGTAGAAGTCCCTCTTTGGAAATTAGATAAAAGATTTCAAGAATTACTTTTTCGACTTGAAGGAGTTTTTCCTCTGAAAAAGCCGTCACAATTACACCTTCCAAAATCAGCTTCCCTAATTCACACCATCTCACAAGGCAATTTAGGCAATATTCATAGGCTTTTATCTGTTTGTGCAAAAGATGCGATTCTCAGCGGAACGGAACAAATTACAGAGGATATTTTGACCAAAAATAAAAGTGTTCGCCCAACCGAAGGGTTGAGGTGATGTTTAGCGTAAAATCATTACCTGTTGCTACACGTCTTTTAGATAATGAAAGCATAAACTCGTGGTTGTTACGAGCGTCTTTAAATCAAGGCTGCAACCTTTCTACGATACTTTTTTACCACTGGTCTAAGCACAATTTGCGTCATCACGATTTTGACAAAGGCTTCAATCATATTGATAAACAGATTCATCAAGACATGGCTATGCTTGCTAAAACTAATGTCAGCTCCTTTGATAATAGAAGCTTAATAAAGCTCAACAGTGATATTGGGCTAGAGTATCAACCAAACAGTAGCTTAACTTGGATATTACCTATACCCAAATTCCATTCTAAAACGATGGTAGGCCATCAATATTGCTATCAGTGTATGCATGAAGATAAAAATGCATATTTGAAAATAAAATGGCGGTTTAGCTGGTTTGTGTACTGTAAGCAACATTTAATTTCACTACAAAACACCTGTGCTAGCTGCGGCTTACCGTATCAACCTCATTTAATTAAAGCCGATCACCAGTTTATCAATAAATGTCCTCATTGCCGAGAAAAGCTATGTGCCCATATAGAAAAAGGGCCAATATGTCTTGATACTTATCAGTTTCAGACAATGGCTGAACAAGCTTTATTTACTAACCAAGCTACAGCTTTAGAGCGCCAAATAACTTCTGCTGATTGGTTTGAGTTGATGCTATTTTTCATCAACCTGATAAGAAAGAGTACTTTAGAGAAGAATTTAATTTATTACAATCTGATAAAAACCTTTGGTATAAGCGTTGACAATCTTAAGCTAAGCAAAACTAGAACGGGTCTGAAATTTGACTATTTATCTTATGATGAGAGGGTAATGCTTATGGCTTACGCCAATCAGATGCATAAAATCACATTTGATAATTGGCTGTCGGCTTGTGAGAAAAACAACTTAACGCAAAACAGCTTTCGATTGGGCAAACGACCTGTAATACCCAAAGCCTTTTTGCCTGTCTACGAGGAGCTTCCATCAGTCACAAGAAGCCAATTAGAAGGACAAAGAACAATTTTAAAACCTAAGTCATCAAAAGCTGTGAACACCTCTTGGGAAAGAATGCAGCTACGAATTGAGAAGTTGAGAATATATGACCAAACTAAACCCAATAAACGAACCAGAAGAGTTACTAAGTTATAAGATTTCTCAAAGTTACGTAGATTTTAGTGAGTTTCTTCGTAGAAGGACGGGCAAAAGAAAGTTTGTTGCGCCTGCGCATAGGTTTCTTAAGTTCTTTGAAGAGTGCGACGTGCAATGGGGCAAAATACCATCCTATGAAATAATAATTCACACATTTGATGATCAGTTTGTTCAAAGAAACATGCCTGTACTTGGGTGGATGGTTAAGACTCATCAAATCCGTGACGATGATATGACTGAACAAATTCTTATTTCACAGGCAGCTATTCAAGAAATGTTTGTAGCATTCGGTGATAATCCTCCAAGCATCTTACAAGAATATTTGCTTTTTTTGAATAAAAGACAGGAGCAGCGTAAGAGCAAGCCAAGCTCCGTTAGAACGGTTTTTCAACCAATAATAGGTTTGTACTACCACTATGGCTTAAAAGATAATCAAACACCATCACAGGCTCAAATAGATAGATATTTGGTTAAGAATAAAGGGCATATAACTGCTATTGTTTCTTTTACCCACTACTTAAACACTCATCACCAATTTAGTCTTATCTGTAAAAGAGCAACAAAACGAATATTAGATAAATCAACTTATAGAGTTGTTGGAGACAAAGATCGTAAAAAATTTGAGAGGCAGTTCATCTTTCTTGCTATGTTAGAAAAACCACTGAGTGATAAGCAAAAAATTCAATGGATTAACAATGGTATTAAATATTTCCATCGGTTTTTCATTGATGTAAAAGCTTTATCCGATGTTCATATCAGGCCATGTGAATATTATGAAGGCTTGATGATAGTTCAATACGGTGACAAACTATTTGCATTGCCTAAATTTTAATTGGATATCAACTTTTTGATATGGATGGCTCCGAGAGAAAGAGTAATCATCCCAACCATAAGACACCTAACAAATAGAATTAAGCTGCGTAATTCAGTTTTTGTATAGGTGTAAAGGCACCATTGCCCATGTTCGGGCGCTAGTTATTGTAGTGATACAACTAAGCTTTAACTTGCTCAATGACTTGATCTAAACTAGTAAACACCTCTTGGTTGTCCAATCACAAGGCGTGGTTCTGTTATAGCATTCAACATAAGCATTCAACATAAGCATTCAACATAAGCATTCAACATAAGCATTCTGTTGAAGCTTGCCCTGTTTAATACAACTAATGGTAATGCCTTGTTCTTCTCTTTAAGTGTATTTTGAATTCATGAAACCTAAATGGACAGTATTTTTAACCTACTTCCTTGAGTTCTCCATTAATTTTTTACCTACATAGTCCTTAACAAAATGTACAGCAATACGTCCTGAGCGACTTCCACGCTGTGTTGCCCATTGTAGTGCTAGTAACTGAATCTTTTCGTTTAATTCTAGTTCGTATTGATTTAACAATTTAGCTACTATATCTAGATACTCATTCTGGGTAGAGCTATAGAAATGAAGCTGAAGTCCAAAACGATCAGATAACGATATCTTCTCTTCTATTGAGTCACCTGGATGGATCTCGCCTTTGTCATCCTTTCTAAGATCATGATTATCGTTCATACGTTCAGTAACTAAGTGTCTTCTATTTGATGTAGCATAAATAAGAACATTAGAAGATGGGCCAGCTACTGAACCGTCAAGCACAGTTTTAAGTCCTTTATAACCATCATCACCTTCTTCAAATGAAAGATCATCACAAAATATCAAAAATTTTTCGTCTTTTCCCTTAATTATTTCTACTATATCAGGGAGATCATCAAGGTGTTTTTTGTCCACTTCTATGAGCTTTAATCCTTCATTGTGAAAAGACGATAGACAGGCTCTCACTAATGATGACTTCCCCGTTCCTCGAGCACCCGTCATTAATACATTATTTGCGGGATAGCCTTTAAGGAATTGATTTGTATTTTGATATAACTTTTCAATTTGTCGATCAATACCAGATAGCTCTTCAAAAGTAATAAGTTGTGGCGAACTTATAGCAATTAGATGCCCTTGAGAAAAAACACCTTGTCCACGTTGCCAACGGAATGCAATATTTTCTATTAAAAGCGTTTCTATTTCCACCTGATTCTGAGGCTGAAAACCTTGAAATATGGTGGAAACACGATCTAGTGCATGAGTTAATTCTGCTATTCGATTTGATAATTTCATATCAGTTTACCTCTAAGTTAACAATTCTATTTTTCTCTGCTTTTTGTTTGGCCAACTGTGCAATAAATACACCTAACAAAGCCACTCCTCCTCCTATTAGGTGATAACTCATCAAATGCTCATCTAGTAAAAGAATAGCTTCTCCAGCAGTCATTACTGGTAATAAGTTCATGAAAACGCTGCATCTATTTGGCCCTAAATGCTCCACACCTTTGATCCAAAAGAAAGGTAATACGACAGAAGCAAGAATTCCCGCGTAGAGAATAAGTGGGATAGTAGATTGATTTAACTCTGCCTGACCTTTAGGTATAAACAAAAATACAGGCAGCATGACTATTAATGCAGATATAGCTTGTAAATAGGTTGATTGCCATGCAGGAAGTGGTATGCGCCATTTTTGAAGCAATACACTATATAAGGCATAGCATCCTGCGGCTACTAGCATTAAAAGATCGCCAATTTGATAATGTCCTCTAATAAGTTCAATTGGTTTACCCGTGCTAATAAGGTAAATTGTTCCAAATAAAGCAATGATTCCGCCAATCGCAATTCTTTTAGATGGATAAGCTCGCAGTATTATTGCGCTAATGATCATCGTTAATAAGGGAGTCAAGGCGGTAATGACTGCCATATTGGTGGCCGTTGATGTGTCCGCAGCCCAATAGGACAGGCATTGATAGAATGCCATACTTAAAAAACCAAGAAAACCAAGTTTTAACCAATAGCTTTTTGCAATATCACGGTTACGCCAAATAGGAACGATTAAAAACAAACTCATAATCGCAACGGCTAATAAAAGTCGATAAAAAGTAATTGCGAAAGGAGAAATGCTACTAGCTGCTAACTTAGAGACAATAACATTCCCTGACCAAAGGGCTATTGCAAGGAACGGAAACAACCAAAATTTCATATTCATTCTTATAAAAAACCTAAAGAATAAACATCTTAGATTAAAGCTCGTTATACTGTCTTAAGATAAAAAGACATTAATTGTCTTAAATAGGACATGCTAATGATTATTGATTCTTTGGCACATATCCCTTTTGAGTCGGCCTCAAGGCCAATAACGGGTATGGCAGCAAACTATCCTCATGGTTATAACATTGCTAAACATAAGCATCTTCGCTCGCAGTTTTTGTACGCGACTCAAGGTGTGATGGTCGTTGAAACTAAAGAAGGACGATGGGTGGTGCCACCAACCAAAGGGGTTTGGTTACAGGCGCATGTAGAGCATACCGTAAGCATGCGAGGAAAAGTTAGTATGAGAACGCTGTTTATAGATCCAGATGCAATATTGGGACTACCTGAGAAAGACTGCGTTCTTGAGGTATCACCATTACTACGAGAGTTAGTGCTTGAGGCATCAAGACTACCTTTAGACTATGATATTAGAAGCCGTGATGGACAACTCATGAAACTGCTTCTGGGGGAGTTTAGTAGAATTCCGATACTTTCTATTCAGCCATTTCATTTGCCGTGGCCTGCTGATGAACGTTTAGAACAAGTTTGTATTCAGATAACACGACAGCCTGCCGACCTCACTACCGCAAATCAGTGGGCTGATTTGCTAGCTATGAGCACAAAGACTTTTCAACGACGGTTTAAAAGTCATACCGGAATTACATTTGGACAGTGGCGTCAACTAGCACGGCTACTTCTATCACTTGAGAGTTTAGCTCAAGGTACGCCAATAATTCAGGTCGCACTGGAACATGGGTATGGTAGCCAAAGCGCCTATACCGCAGTTTTCAAGCGACATTTTGGTGTTACTCCTTCTAATTTTTACAATGAAATATGAGTTTCTAGAAATTAATTTAGTTCATACATTATTAGGCCTGTTAAGCATTGATAACTTCAGCCAGAGATAAGCACAAGCTAAAGCGACCGTATTTTCATAACTCTGCTTGAGCTTGTCAAATCTAGTGGCCACTGTTCGAAACTGTTCTAACTTAGCAAAAGCATTCTCAACCAAGTGTCGTGCTTTATGCAAGGCCCAGTCCATATGATTATTAGGAGACTATGGTGGTCAACTAATTTTGGACAACTGCTAAGAAGTTTCGATTAAAGTATCGTTTCTCTTTTTCTACAGGTGTCAGGTAGTTGTTGAAGGTATGTGGTCTGATGGTCTGATGGTCTGATAATAGCCCCAGCCGCTTTTGATGAAGATATAAATCATATCGCCCGTCCATGCTTGAAGGCACAGCATTTGATAGAGATTTTTCTCGAGAAGATTAAGCAGTACCGTGCTATTGCAACGCGAGCTGATAAGTTGGTGAGTCATTTCTCAAGCGCTATTCATCTGGTTAATTTAGTTGTCAGGCTTAACTGATGGCACGCCCTAGTGCAATTGGTTACGACATGCTATAGTTAAGTATTAAACTTAATCTCAAAGGTAAGATCGTGGGAGACAGTAAGTCAGCAGACCGCTAGGCCGCAACAACCTTTTTCATTGTTGCGGCGATCTATGGTGAGTCAGTAATTCACTAAGAAAGCAGATTGCCGCCAGAATTCTTCATCTGTGCGGATATTTTACCATGTCTGATAAATCAAACCCCCTGTGGGCTTACTCTCTGCCATCAGCCCTCTTTTTGATGGCACCCTTTGATATTCTCTCCTCACTAGCCATGGACGTTTATCTACCGATCATTCCGGAGATGCCAACGGCTCTTAATACTTCACCTGCCATTGTTCAGCTCACGTTGAGCGTTTACATGATTGTGCTCGGTTTAGGACAGGTTGTCTTCGGGCCTATGTCTGATCGCATCGGTCGACGACCAATTGTTTTAGGTGGAGCATTCTTTTTTACCGTTTCTTCTTTTGCTTTAGCGATGACCAGTAATGGACCGCTATTCGTCACACTACGCGTCCTGCAGGCGCTTGGTGCTTCGGCTATGCTCGTTGCAACTTTCGCAACTGTCCGGGATGTCTACGCAAATAGTCCCGAAAGTAGCGTGATATATAGTCTTTTCGGTTCAATGCTAGCCTTCGTACCTGCGCTCGGACCCATATTAGGTGCAGTTATTGCAATGAATTTTGGGTGGCGTGCGATCTTCGTGATGCTTGGTATCTTTGGATTATTCGCCTTCTGCCACGCGCTGCTCAGGTGGCATGAAACACGTCCAAGCCGACAGAGTAGACAAAGCCCTGTCTTTTGGTCAATCCTTGGAAGTTCATCTTTCTGGATCTATACACTGGGTTTTAGTACGGCAATGGGAGCGTTCTTCGTCTTTTTCTCCACTTCCCCGCGAGTTTTGATCGAACGCCTAGGCCTCTCCCAAATAATATTCAGCGCAATCTTCGCCACGGTTGCTTTTGTGATGATAATAACAACGCGTTTCGCAAGATTTTTTGTGTCGCGCTGGGGAGTTGAAGGCAGTCTTATACGAGGGTTATTCGTTATTTTGATGGGTGCCTGTATCCTAACCGGATGCACTCTTCTGACCGAGCCCTCCATTCTGACGTTCGTACTACCGATGTGGCTGATCGCTGTCGGAATGGTGTTAGTGGTATCGGTTACGGCTAATGGTGCATTACACGATTTTAGCAACGCTGCTGGTACAGCTGTGGCGCTCTACTACAGTGTGCAAAGCCTAATCGTTGGAATCGTTGGTACTATAGTGATCGTCACGCTTCCAGGCGATAGTGCGTGGCCGTTGATAGCCTACTGCCTGATATTAGTAACCGTAACTTTATTTGTGATGGCAGCTAATCGATTAATGAGGCGCTCTTAGGTTGTGGAAAAATAAAATTATAGAGTCAACATATTGCTTGACTTTACTTTAAATCAGCTCTCAAACTATTGATTTTTTATAATATCTACCCCACTCTCAACTTAAACAAGACCTTGGTTTTATTAGCTTCAAATTAGCGTAACAGAAATGTCTAATTTGCAATGCCATTAAAAATCAGCTACTTAGGAAAATAAGTTGAGAGTGGCGTTAATATCTACAAACTTCTATATGGTACGTCTAAGATTTAGCTTTGTTATAGAGGTTAGGGTCTAGTAATATGGATATTAGTCTAGTCCAATGCGCATCCGTGATGCATTATACGAGGTATAGGTGAATTCAAATAATTTCGATACAAAGAAACCGAGTACAAGATATATATTAGTATGGTTAGCGAGGCTAACAATGTAGCGGGTTTATATGGATTTGGCTATATAGCGAACGGTGTCTTTTGGTGTGAGAACTCAAAGATTCTTTTTTTGCTATTTTTTTATACCCAATGTACAACACGCTTTAGTCGAATATACATCCAAGTTTTATTTTTACAAACTTTAGATATAGTCAATTTAGTTTATATAAAAGACAAGAAAGTTGAGCGCAGACCATGTCTCAGCTAGTATAGTTAACGTTATGAGCTATTTTTGTTTCGCATTATACTTAGCGTTAACTACAGGTTATGATTGAGAGAGCTGACATAAATATGGACCATAAAAAACCTAACAGTTACCATCACCACCTTTAAATAACTTTAAAGTCATATTGAATAAAAAATAGGTTTTGTCACTTAAGAGTTCTAGAAAATCATAGCTAAACTCTTAAAAAGGAATATAAAAATGGCAGTGTATGTGGATTTTGCTAACATAAGCTTTAGAGGTGACAGATGGTGTCACCTCTTGGCGGATTCCTTAGAAGAACTGCATGAATTTACTGCTCTTATCGGTGTAAGTAGATGCTGGTTTCATCGTAATGCAAGTTATCCTCATTATGATATTACGATACGCACTAGAGAGATTGCTATCAGTTATGGTGCAATACCTTCTGATAGAAAAAAAATTATTGAATGTGCAAAAAAGCTAAAGTTTGAATTAAATAACGAGTACCCTTTAGCAAAAAACCTAAAACAATTAGAATTATTTTAATAAAGGCGCTGTCATGATCATTGAAGAAGACTCCTTAGACGATCTATTAAATTCAACTTTTTCAAAGATAATGAGAGATGGAGAAGAAATTGCGTCTTCAAAAGGAAAGAATAGCGAAATTAGGAATGCTCAGCTTGTTCTGAATAACCCAAGAGCAAGACTAAGTATTTCAGAGTCTAGAAGCAGGTTAATAAGCTGTGTTGGTGAGTTTTTTTGGTACTTAAGTGGAAGCGATAGTATTGAATTCATAGAATACTATATATCAAATTACAAAACCTTCATCGATTACAAGGAAGACGAAGAAACTCCCGCATTGGGAGCTTATGGACCTAGAGTATTTGGAGAACAAAACCAATTCAAAGCGATTGAGCGTTTGCTCAGAGAAAAGCCTGATTCTAGAAGAGCTGTAATATCTATATATGATAAAAATGACGTTTTTAGAGAAGACAATAGAGATATTCCTTGTACCTGCTCATTACAATTTTTTATTAGAGATAATACGCTTCACTTGACTACAATAATGAGATCTAATGATGCTGCTACAGGTCTAGTTCATGATCTATTCAGTTTCACGCTTATTCAAGAGATAATGTGGGCGAAGTTAGCTAGAGACAATGCAAGTTTGAAACTAGGTACATATACGCATATTGTAGGTAGTTTACATATTTATCATAAAGATATGAAGACGGTTGATAGCTTTTTAAATATGGAAGGGTGGCAAAGTAAAGTATCAATGGAGCAAATAAACCCAGATTATCTGGAAGATGATCTCAACATCGTAATGCGATTAGAGCAAGAATTAAGAACGGATTCATTGAGAGGCGAATTCGATCTCGAGAGTATCAAAGATATATTTTGGCAAGAAATAGCGATTATTTTATTGGCTTACTCTTATATCAAACAAGAAGAATATATTAAACTGAAGAACCTTAAAGATGTATGTTCAAGCAAACCTGTACTCTATTTCTTGAACAAAAGAATTAATAAAATTGATAGAGAAAACTTTATATAGGACTTTTATGAGATATCAACAAGAAGCAGATCCGTCAGCCTTACTAGCCGACAAAATCTATGAGTATTTTGGTACTGAAAACCTTTCTTTCTTCAACACTAGAATTTCATGTGAAATTTTAGCCATGCAGCTTATCGAAAGTATGAAAAGGATAAGTTATTTCCAAGTTCTATCTAATCGGGATATTAGCCCTCGTAGAACAGACCCTCAAGACCCTATTTTTGATCCAGTAAGAGCAATTTTATATCTAAAAGATATAGATTATGATGAAGCTTGTTGGCTGACTTTCCTCTTGGTCTACACAGCAGAAAACTATCAAACAAACTGGAATTTCATGAGACAGTTATATGGAGGTGTAAATGAGACACTGACATGGGAATTAGCCCGTAACAATCCACAGATGTTTCCTCATTTAGCTGATATGCTTAGTACTTCTCAGCGCAGACCTAAATTTGGAAATCATAGGAAGTACGAATCATTGCGTCGTCTACCCCAAGTTTTTGATAGTTACATAAACTTAGTTAAAGCTTATGGTGGGCACAAAAATTTATTTAGACATACTGACTTTGGTAATAAGAAAGAGTATTTTAAATGGCTTTTTTCTATAGTTGAAAGCAATATCTGTAGTTTCGGGCGCTTATCTACATTTGATTATCTTTCTATGATGTACAAAACTGGTTTAGCTAATATTGAGGCTGACTGTTGCTATATTGTTGGGTCAACAGGCCCTAAAGATGGTGCTAAACTTCTCTTTGGTAGCTTTTCGGATGTCCAATTAGATTCATACGCAATGGGGTTAGCAGATTATATTGGAATCGGTTATCAGGAGATGGAGGATGCTTTATGCAATTGGCAAAAGTCACCTAGCATCTTCCATGCTTATACTGGGTAATTAATCAAATATAGGTTTATGTCCGTTGTTAAAAAATCGATACTCTATGTCTTTAGAGAATTTAAAGACTCCCACAAGGACGCTTGTCGAAATATTTAACTCATTAGCTACTGTACACAAGTTTTTCCAGCTTGAGCGCTTCGATTTATAAACCAGTTTAAAATCTATTTTATGCTTAACTTCATCGAATGAAAGGGGATACAGAAGCTGTGAAATCATGAAATCATCAGCTTCTTGCTCACATTTGCTATCCTCTTCGTAATCGTTAGGTTCACCAAAGTCGTAATGTGTCATTTCATCTTGATGTAAAATCAGGTGTGCAGCTTCATGGAAAAAAGTTTGCCAGAAAATATAATCTTTATTATATTTATCTGTAATAACTATCATTCCTCTATTATCTACAAATTTTGATACGCCACGGATAGGGCACTTCTCTAGGGCGCTTAAGAATACTATGGCGACACCACATTCAGCACAGATTTCCGATAACTCTTGCTCAAAATTCTTCAATCCTTTTCTCTTAGACAATACTTTTATTTCTTGTAATTTGCTCAGAAAAAGCGACTTATTAAAGTCATTTTTGATATTTTTCATCCTAACTTCTAGCTCTGCTTTGCGCATAAACGCAGCAAGATTTAGGGTTGAAAACTCATATCTCCCAATCTTCTTATACTTTGTCCCCAAAGAGTTGGTATATATACTTTCTTCGTCCATCGGACTGAAATCTGGAAGTCCGAAAAAGCTTTTCAAATTTAATTGATCAAGATATTTGTATTCTGAGCTTGGAAGCCAAGACTTCTTCTTCATTTCTTTAATTAATTTTTGATAGCTATCAAAGTTATCATCAACATCGCTACTTTGAAATCTTCTAACGTTTTTCTCATAGTTGAACTGGATATTTAACCAAAAATCTTTACTACCGCCTAAAAGTTCGACTAAGTAAACGGCTATATCAGAATCGATACTCAACTCTTGATTGTTAAGTTTTTTAGTAAAACTATCGTTCAGGTGACATGGATCAATATCCTTTATACTTAAAAACTCAAGAATAGTTTTGGACGGGTTATAGGCCCAATTAGGCTGAAAATCATGAATCATCTCTATTTTCTCCTATATATTTGAGTTTTAACCTACTAACTGTTTCCCAGTCATAGTTATCACGTGTAACTAAATGAGACTTATTGGCAATAGTAAAGTGCGCTACAATATCACTAGACAAATAAACTTGCAAAGTATCTTCTTTGAAATGAAAAATTTCCTGGAGAGGGATATCTTGTAAAGTGTTCCCTGACGCCAAAGTTGTCAAGATAAATTTTAGCCTATTTCTAGAATCTTCTGTGAATTTCCAAAAACTAAGGAAGTCATCTAACGAGCTGTCCCTTAACTCTCTTGATTGATACGAAATAATCATTTGTTATCCAGTAAGAGGTACTTTATGAGCGTAATCAATGTTGTTGCCGCAGTCATCAAGCATGATAGTAAGTATCTGTGCGCTCAGAGAACAAAAAGCAAGTTTGACTACCTATCCTATAAGTTTGAATTTCCAGGTGGGAAAGTCGAATCTAATGAGACTCCAGAAGAGGCTCTTCATCGTGAAATAATAGAAGAATTAGATACGAAAATTGAGGTTCTTTCAATCCTAGAAAAAGTAGAGCATCAATACCCAGATTTTAGTGTTCACATCACTTTTTACGAATGTCGCATCCTCGAAAATCAATTTTTAAAGAAGATTGATCATCACTGTTTGTCATGGCTGCTTAAGAGTGAATTACATGAGTTGGACTGGGCAGATGCAGACATACCTATTGTTAAATTGCTCCAAAAAGAACTATAAACTATCCCATAAACACATTGTTATATCGTCTTAATAGCGTAAACGTATACTAACCTACAAAAGATTTTCTATCCCATTCTTGACCCAATCACTAGTATCTTTCTCATGATGTTTAAACAAAGCTAATTTACCTTCATAAAGGTCTGGGAATTCATAAGTTAAGGTTCCATTTAAAAGAGCAACTCTCATAAGTATATTTAGCAAAAGACCTTGCCTACTGGTAAAATCTTCATCAATATCAGCCTTATACACTATTCCATTGAAACCCTTTAGTTTATCACTATTCTTAAATTTCACCTGACCAAACTCTAGTAAGTAGTACTTGTCTTCATTCATCTTTATTTCTATAACTAGAACTCTATGAGGCAAAGGATTTTTTTCAGAGGGTTCATGAAAACTAGTTAGTGACATCATGCTAAGCTCATCTATCGACTTGAACCCTTGATCGAAAGTAAACCATTGAGCGTTACCTTGATGTTCTTCTGCATATGCTTTGGCATTTTCCCAGATTCTAGCAAATCGAGACTGAGATTTAGGGCTTCCTTCGACTTCAAAACGAGTATTCGCGAGGCCAGTGAAACCGTTCCCATGCTTGTCTCCCAAACTAAATGATTGAGGAGACTCAGCCTTAACAAATTTAGTGTTACGATCAATAGACCTAATTTTTGTGTCACCTATGTCTATAATTCTATTAATTGTTACGAGTCTGCCTTGATGCTCTATTTTTTCAACTATTAGCAAGGTTCCCAAATTATTTACTTGATTGTCAGTAAAGTCTATATCTTCAACATTGTCTGGCACTGTATGTTGTCTAACATTCAAAACATCCTGACTTTCTTTTGAATTACCAATACTCAATTTACGCTTAGGCTTAACGACAAAATTAACAGGAGCAATATCTGGTTCATCAATATTAATAATGTTTGCACACAAGACTTTGCCCCCTATACGTATACCTTTTAACCGAATAGTTAGTGGTTTATGCCAAAAATCAATCTTTATAGTAGCTTCACCGCTAGTTTTATCTAACTGGACAGCATTATGTATTGCTCTAACCTTTTCTTTCACATCGTTGTTATATTTTAATTCATGTAAAAATACAGAGTCTCTTTGAGTAAAATTTAAGGGTAAAATCACATACTCCTCGATCCCCCTTGCTTTCATTCTCACATCAACGTCTTTATCTTCAATAATCAATCTTTTAAATATATCTTCAAGACTATATTTAGTAATTATACGTTTAATATCTGTAGAATACCCGTAATGTATTATGAACAGCGATAGAGGATGAATAACAAAATCTTGATCAGTCCCTTTAATATTTATCAATTGACTTTTATCGTACGAAATAATTTTATCGAAATACTGTTCAGTATCAAATGGTAGCTCACGAATTCTATCTTCTTCGTGGCTATATTTCATATCGCGATTTGCTTTAGAATAGGAATAAATTTCGTAGTTGTTATCTACTAGAACTTCATAAGTATCTAAAGAAAAACGCTCTTTTGATTTGCCATTTTTCCATATACTTCCAAAAGGTAGTTTGTGAATGTAGTTGACAGGAATGCTTACAGTCAGATAGCTAGTGGACTCTTTAGTTCCACCTTTTGTTTCTTTTAGATAGGTTGGTTGAGTTAAATTAGCAAATATTACGTTAACATAAATTATGGCATCATCAGCGTTAGAGAGTGTAATAAATTCTTTTTCATACCATACGACAACATACTCAAAATTGTTTTTAAAATGCTGTATCGTTGAGTTGCGAGAACGTTCGATGTAATAGTTGAGTCTAAAAAAATTCTTATGTTTTTCTCTAGGATTATTTATTTTGAAAAATTGATTCACGCTGTTTTCCTATTTTCATAGCTATGTTATAGCTTGCCATCAATTTCGCACTTTTGCCATCAATTTCGCATCATTACAACACGGGCACGGATTCATAGCAGCGACTAATTGAAAGTTGGCTGGAAAGGTCATTTGAGAGTTAGCACGGCTAATAGTGATTTGTTTGGCTTCTAACGGCTGGCGTAATACTTCAAGCACGCTCCGATCAAATTCTGGTAACTCATCAAGGAATAACACCCCTTTATTAGCAAGCGTAATCTCGCCCGGTTTGGGCCGTGAACCGCCGCCAACCAACGCCACTGCTGATATGGTGTGATGCACTTGCCTAAAGGGACGTGTGCCGTAATCGTAATCACTGTCTGCCACTGAATACGTACTAGCTACCTCGAGCGCATCCTCATCACTGAGATCAGGCAATATCGTCGGCAAACGTGAGGCCATGAGCGTTTTGCCAGAACCCGGTGGCCCTGTAAACAATAACGAATGACCGCCAGCTGCTGCTATCTCTAGCGCGCGGCGGGCATGGTGCTGTCCTTTGACATCGGCTAAATCCACTTGATAGCCTACATGCTGCGGTGCTGGACTGGGCGTTACCACCTCCAAGCAGTCATAAGATCCGCTTGGATCCGCCAGTGACTGCAAGTGGTTACATACTGCTTTTAGACTCTTCGCTGCCAATATCGTCACACCATCAACGCGACTGGCCTCACGACCATTGTCAATCGGTACAATTAATTGTGGTGCGCTCTGTAAGGTAACACGTTGCTCATTTTTTGCAGAGTCACTCGCCTTTGACAACGTTTTCGACAACGTTGATGCCAATCCTTCTGCCTTAATCGCGCGAGCGACAGCCAAGCTACCAGTTACCTGCCGCAGCTCACCGTTGAGTGCCAACTCGCCAATGAATTCAAATCCCGATAATACTTCTGGCTCAAGTTGTCCGCTTGCCGCCAATATACCAATGGCTATCGGCAAGTCCAGACGCGCGCCATCTTTGGGTAAATCAGCGGGTGCTAAATTAATCGTTAGACGCCGATTAGGAAACTGAAAACCTGAATTAAGAATGGCAGAGCGTACCCTGTCTTTACTCTCGCGTACAGCGGCTTCAGGTAGACCAACAATGGTCAATGCAGGTAGTCCTTGTGATAGATGTACCTCAATGATGACCTTGGGGGCGTGCAGGCCGACGACTGAGCGGGTATAGACTTGGGCAAACGACATCAGCGTTTCCTAATATTAGAGATTAATCGATGATAAAGTATTATTTATCAGCGTGCAAATGTCGTGTTTTATAAAAAATATAGGTAGGACATTAAAACAATCATCTCAAACCAAAGCCGTCAATATTAATGCTAAAAACCATCACGATATACCATACTAAAAGTAGGGATTTGGTATAATAATGACCATATTTTAAGACAGTTGCTATAATAGCCAAGCTGTTACTGCAAACGTTATCATCTGGCAGCACAAAAAAGCGATGCTATAGCCACTATGGGTCAAAACGAGGAATACCGCATGACAGACTATTCAGAACAGAACACTCAGCAGCCTTACAATCGTGCGGACGAGCCGCCAACCACTGTACGTCCTGTTATGCGACCAGACAACCCTTATGCCAGTACCCGCGGCAGTATCACCAATAAGCAGCTACCAGCATTTGATGAGGCCATCATCAATAAGTACAATCGTTCAGGACCACGTTATACCTCTTATCCAACTGCTCTAGAGTTCACGCCGATACCTGAGAATATTGGAGTAAATGGTTTTGAGGCAGTTAGTCTTGAGACGAAAATCTTGCAGAATCGTGAGTCACGCGCGCCGTTGTCTTTATACTTTCACATTCCGTTTTGCCGTCACCTTTGCTATTACTGCGCCTGCAATAAGATTATTACCAAAAAAAATAGTGACTCTGGTGATTATCTGCAGTATTTGATGGCTGAGATTGCCCTTAAGCGCCGCTTGCTCTCTGTACAAGAAGGCCGCGATAAACCTTTAGTCAAGCAGCTGCATTTGGGCGGTGGTACGCCAACGTTTTTGCGTGATGAAGAAATGGTACAACTGTGGGAGTTTTTACAGACTCAGTTTGAGTTTTTGAGTGATGATGAAGGCGACTACTCTATCGAAATCGACCCGCGTGAGCTGAGTGATAATACGCTAAAGATATTACGCAACCTTGGTTTTAATCGTATCAGCTTAGGCGTGCAAGACTTAGATGAAACGGTACAAATCGCGGTCAATCGTGTGCACTCAGTAGAGCTTATTGAGAATGTATTAACAGAGGCGCGAGGGCTTGGTTTTCATTCTATCAATATCGATCTGATTTATGGTTTGCCGCATCAAACGCCTGACACGTTAGACAAAACGGTACAACGTATCATTGAGATGTCACCAGATCGTCTGTCTGTCTTTAACTATGCGCATCTACCTGAGCGTTTCAAAGCCCAACGTCAGATCAAAGATGAAGACCTACCTAGCCCAGCAGCTAAGCTCGCTATGCTCGGCAACACCGTCAACACGCTAACCGAAGCGGGCTATCAATATATCGGTATCGATCACTTTGCTAAGCCTGACGATGAGCTAGCGATTGCACAGCGCGAAGGAAAATTACATCGTAATTTTCAGGGCTACACCATCATGGGCGATTGTGATTTATTGGGCTTTGGTGTCTCATCCATCAGTCAAATTGCCAATAGCAATACGCGCTACATCTTGCAAAATGACACTAATCTACAGAACTACCAAGCTAAGATTGATATGGCGAAAATCAATCCTATGGTCATGCCTGCGGTGAAATATATTAAAACGTCCATCAAAGATCGCTTACGTGAATATGTCATCATGAACCTGCTCTGCCACGACTATCTTGATTTTAAAGATGTGAATCAAAAATTCGGTATCGATGCGATTACCTATTTTATTGATGGGATTCAACAGCTGGGCGAGATGCAAGCAGATAGACTGATTGATATGGATGCAGCAGGCATTCGTGTCTTACCTAGGGGCCGCTTGCTTGGTCGCAATGTCGCCATGGTATTTGATGAATATTTAGAAAAAAAACATAAAAACCGTTTCTCAAAAGTTATCTGATATAACGATTTGGCAGCCAACTATTAGCCATTAAAAAGACCTCGCTTGAGGTCTTTTTTCGATATTTTTTGAAGTGCTTACAGTTTTAATTTATCACCAACCATGCCTTTAACAGTGCTCAAAATATCTGCGGGCAACACCACCATTTTTGAATTGTCAGACTCCGCTAGTTGGCGAATAGACTTGATGTACTGCTCGCCAAGTAAGTAGACAATCGGCATCTCTTCATCACCCATCGCCGCTGTGATAAGACGAATTGATTCCTCTGAGCCTTTAGCCAGTACCACTTGCGCTTCGGCATCGCGGCGTGAGGCTTCCAGACGTCCATCTGCTTCCAAAATAGCAGCTTGTTTTTGACCATCGGCACGAGTAACGGTCGCTCGGCGTAGACGCTCTGCCGCTGCCTGCTCTTCCATAGAGGCTTGCATGGTTTGCGAGGGATTAATGTCTTGAATCTCTACGGTTTTAAGCGTAATACCCCAATCGGCGATGTCTTCTGAGATCGCATGTTTGAGCAAGGCTTTAATCTCATCACGACTCGATAAGGCATTATCCAAATCCATCTCACCAATAATAGAGCGCAAGGATGTTTGTACCAAATTGCGGATACCATGTTCATAATCTTCAATACCGTAGACCGCTTTGTCTGGACGCAAGATGTTGATATAAGCCACAGCATTAGCGATGATGACCACGTTATCACGGGTGATGACTTCTTGAGATGGGATATCTAGTACGATGTCCTTTGTGGTGACTTTATAAGCGACTCTATCCACAAAAGGAATGATGATACTAAAGCCAGGCTCTAGAGTTTGCTGATATTTACCCAGCCGTTGCACGACCCACTTGTACCCTTGCGGGACAATACAAACGCCTTTAAAAACGGTAAAAATCACCAATGCTGCCAACACCAGCATCACGATACCGACGCCATTTAAACTACTCAAGATACTACCCATGTGATTCTCCTTGATCCTTGCTTTATTTGCCAGCGACGTGATTTATGTCCTTTTTTTCTTAATTTAAAAATCTTTAGTACCTGATAACGTTTATTTGCTAGTACCTGTCTCTTTGAGATCGGGTTTGTGCAAACTCAGTCTACCCGCTTTAGATTGTTTGGCAGGCACTTGACTGTTAATCGTCGGAGTAATGTTTGGCCGTATGGTTTTGGGTGCTTGGAGGCGCTGCGTGGGTGCAACCACCATCTCATCGCCGACCACCTTTATGACCACCACACGATCACCTGTCTCGACATTCACGCCTGCTGTGCGACATGGCCACTCATCTGCACCCCAAATAGGCACGTTAAAGCGCACTATACCTGAAATGCCTTTTTGCGGTTTGACCACGATCATGCCCGTCTCACCAATAATCAGATCGCTACTTTGCCCCATCTTTTTACGGCTCATTGACAGCGGCTTGATGTATTTGACCCAAGCAAACATAAACAAAACCGATAGCGTAAGCCAGATCAGTACCTGAAATAATAATGGAATGGGGAGCAACCACGCTAAAGCGGCAATGATCACAGCCGCCGCGCCAAACCAAAGACTTGCAAAAGTTGGAATAAATATCTCAGCAATCATCAAAGAGAAGCCTAACACCAACCAATGCCAAGGTTCAATCATCCAGATAGTCTCAATCATCGCTGTCTACTCCTGTATCTGCCTACCTTCCAATGTAGCACAGTTTTGTAGATAATATTATCTTAAAAATCAATTACCTATTATTATTTATGGTGTGGTATTTTGATAAAACAAGCATAACGAATATTAAAACTAGCACAAAAAAAACGACCACTTAGAGTGATCGCTTTTAGTCATCCACACAAATCAAAGCTTAGAATTTGTAATATGCACCAAGAGTTAATAGCGTAAGGTCTTCAGCAACATAGTCATATTCAGCTTCAACACTCATATTAGGATTGAAGTTATAACCCAAGCCAATACCGCCAGCTACACCACTGTCGCTATCGCTGTCACTTCCAGAGTTTCCAAGAAAGTCCTCAGCAGAAACTTCAATCTCAGCTTTAGCAAAGCCTAGTTTACCTTTTGCATATAAGCCAGTATTTGGGAATGCATAACGGTAAGTACCATAAGCACCATAAGTTTTTAGATCAAATTCAGCGTCAATGCCACTGTTACCTGTATCAACATCAGCGTCATTAGAACCTACATACTCAATCTCAGCACCAAAGTTAGGATCGAAGTTATAACCAGCATAAACGCCATATGCGGTTGGATCATCTAAATCATCAGCATCTACCATGAATTGACCAGCTTTAATACCAACGTATGATTGGCCAGCACCATAAGAAATGGCTGCTTGTGCGCTCATGGTCATTACTGAGCCTGCGATTACTGCAAGCAACGCTTTTTGTAGATTTTTCATAAAGTATTTTCAACCTTGGATTAAATAAACAAATAATTTGTTTAATATCAAATACTACTCAACTATTTTCTACTTGTTATTAGTAGTGGCGGTATCATACCAAATTATTTGTCAAAGTAAACATGTGTTGCAAAAATATTTTACAAGCATAAAAAAACGACCATATAAAATGGTCGTTTCTTTGTTTTTGACTATAGGTACAAGTACGCTATATTATCTTAGAACTTTAAGTTAGCGCCTACAGTAAGCAGCTTAGTATCTGCATCACTATCCATCATGGCATATTCTGTTTCGACATTGAAGTTAGGATTCACTGCGTAACCAAGACCGATACCACCAGCAATACCAGTATCACTCACTGAATCGCTGCTGCCATTATCAAAATCAGCTTCTAACTCTGTCTTAGCGATACCAAGTTTACCTTTGGCATATAGTGCAGTATTTGGGAACATATAACGGTAAGTACCGTACGCGCCATAAGTTTTGGTATCATAGTCGCCAGCATTGTTATCTAGGTCAGCATCATCTGAACCAACATATTCAACTTCCATACCAAAGTTAGGATCGAAGTTATAACCAGCATATACACCGTATGCAGTTGGATCGTCACCGCTTACATCATTGTCAAATTGACCAATCTTAGCACCAACATAAGGTTGGCCTGTATAGCCGTTACCATAGTTAACAGCGGCGTTTGCACCTACAGTAAGTAAAGAACCAGTTGCTAGTGCAAGTATAGTTTTTTGTAGAGTTTTCATTATTAGCTCCTTTAAGTAAATTTGGACAAACAAGTTATTTAGTTGTATTGACCATTTGGCCGTATCGCCTTGTTTGCTAACGATGGGTACATAGTAACAAACTATTTCAGACACTCTGTCAGTGTTTAATGGTATGAGAGTTAAGATTTGAAAGCATTTGTCAGTGCTCGGGTTACAAAGGCTGATATATGAAACTTTTTGTTACACATCCCGTTTTTGTGCAATAATCCCTACTCATTGTGTTCCGCATATACTGACGAATAAAGAAAAAGGACGGCTCTGCATGTCAGCTTTTATCGACGCGCAGCTACAAACTGCGCTCTTACAACTCAAAGATAAACAGCAGTATCGCAAATTACCAGATATCGAACACCACGGACGGTATGTAATCGCTGATGACAATACCCTATTAAATATTGCTAGCAACGATTATCTAGGTTTGGGCAGTGATGCTGAGTTGCAGCGTGAGTTTTTTGAATTTATTCAGCAATCAATGGACTGTTTGCCCAAAATGAGCGCAACATCATCGCGTCTATTAACTGGCAATGATACACAGCTACAGGCGTTAGAGGATGAGCTACAAGCGTGGTATGAAACCGCAGCTGGAATAAATCAAACCGCGACGAAATCTGCGTTGGTATTAAATAGTGGCTACCACGCCAATATCGGGATCTTACCTGCATTGACTGCACTACCAGTGAAGACGGTTATTTTGGCAGACAAATTGGTACACGCCAGTATGATTGATGGTATTAGACTCAGCGAAAGCAAGCGCTGCCTGTATCGCCGTTATCGGCACAATGATTATGAGCATCTGGCAGCGCTACTCGCACAGGTTGAAGAGGACGTGGAGCGTATCATCATCGTCACCGAAAGTATTTTTAGCATGGACGGGGATCGTGCTGATCTACCCGCTTTAGTTAAGCTAAAAGCCACTGACAGTCGTATCGAGCTATATGTCGACGAAGCCCATGCCGTCGGTGTTCTGGGAACGCAAGGATTAGGGTTAGCCGAAGAAACAGATACGCTCACTGAGATTGACTACCTAGTGGGTACGTTTGGTAAAGCGTTTGCTTCGTTTGGCGCTTATATACTGTGTGATGAGGTGGTCAAATCATGGCTGATTAATCAGATGCGTCCGCTGATTTTTAGTACCGCGTTGCCACCGATAAACCATGCTTGGACACGACTTATTTTGGCAAAAATGCCGCAGCTACAGACGCGGCGACAGCATTTGGCGCAGATTTCATTACGACTGAACCAAGCCATTAGCCCTGAATATCGTGTAGCATCAGCAGCAAAAGATCCTATTTACGAATCACCCATTGTGCCTTATATTTTGGGTGATAATGCTCGTACGATGACAAAGGCAAAACAGCTCCAAGCCGCTGGATTTTATGCCCTGCCTATCAGGCCACCGACCGTCCCTGCCAATACGTCACGTATTCGCTTGGTACTCAACGCAGCCATTACCCATGCTGAGTGCGAGCGCCTAATCATGCAATTATCCATATGACGACAGCAGTTTTTGATGCTCATTATAAACTTTTATACGAAAGAACGATTATGGAACATCCCCTCACTACTTCCGAGCTAAGTGCCCGCAAGCAGACTATTGCGCGGCATTTTTCTCAAGCCAGTCAGTACGATAAACATGCTCACATTCAGCAGCAGGTTTGTCAGCACTTATTAATGGCTATCGATAATACCAATCAAGACAGTGTGCTTGAGGTCGGTGCAGGCACGGGACAACTAACGCAGCTACTGGCAACATATGTACAAAGTGAGCGATGGTCTATCAACGAGTTATGTGAGCAGCAAGCAACGCATTTACAAGACTTGTTGCCACAAGCACAAATCCTTATTGGCGATGCGGAAACCATGGATTTAGGCGGTGAGCATAGCTTAATTATTAGCGCTAATGCGATTCAGTGGTTCGATAACCCACTGCATTTCATTGCACAGTCAGCCTCACGGCTAAAACCTAATGGACAATTATTACTAAGCACCTTTACCCCAGATAATTTCTTGCAAATAAAAACCCTAACGGGACAAGGACTGCATTATCCAGATATTAGTGAATGGCAATCAGCGCTAGATCAAGCGGGATTTCAACACATAAAGCTATCAACACAGCGTTTCAATGTGCCATTTGCCCAGCCTTATGATGTGCTTAAACATATGAAGATGACTGGTGTGTCTACCAATCAAACACATAGCAATCAAACCTGTGGCAAGCAAACGATTGGTGAACAAACATCTAACACACAGCCTTTTGTCTGGACCAAAACCCGCTTGCAAGCATTCGAGCGCGACTATTGGCAGCAGTTTGCGGGAGTAGATGAGCATGGGCAACCTTGCGTGTATCTGACTTATGACGTACTAATGATTGATGCGCGTTTGCCATAATGGCACGCTTGAAAATATATACTTAAATATCAGGCATAAAAAAACGCATCTCGAAAGATGCGTTTTTTTGATCTAGCTAATTTAATCTAATTAACGATTAAATCAGCCTTGAACATCAAGTAATTGCTTACTTTTTGTCTTCGTCTACTTCAGTAAACTCAGCATCAACGACATCGTCATCTGCTTGATTGCTACCAGTAGCGTCAGCACCTTGTTGGAACTGGCTTGGATCCATACCCTCGCTACCTGCGCCGCTGTCAGCATAAATCTTCTGGCTAACTGGCAAGAATGCATTGTCTAGCGCTTCAAGCTTGGCTTTGATTTCGTCATGGTCATCTTCTTTCGCCGCCGCTTCAAGCTCAGTGATCGCAGACTCTACTGTTGATTTTTCTTCATCAGTGACTTTATCTTCTGCTTCTTTCAGCGCTTTTTGTACGGCATGGATACGACCATCTGCTTCATTACGAACTTGCGCTAGATTAGCGAATTTCTCATCTTCAGCAGCATTAGCCTCTGCATCACGAACCATTTGTTCGACTTCTTCGTCCGACAAGCCAGAATCCGCTTTAATCTGGATGCTTTGTGCTTTACCAGTACCTTTATCAGTTGCTGAGATGTTCATGATACCATCAGCGTTGATGTCAAAAGACACTTCGATTTGTGGTAAGCCACGTGGTGCTGGTGGGATATCCGTCAAGTCAAAACGACCAAGCAGTTTGTTTTGGTTAGCGATTTTACGCTCACCTTGATATACCTGAATCGTTACTGCTGGCTGGTTGTCTTCAGCAGTTGAGAATACCTGTGATTTCTTGGTAGGAATCATGGTGTTTTTCTCGATAACTGGCGTCATGACACCGCCCATCGTTTCGATACCTAACGTCAATGGCGTTACATCAAGTAGCAATACGTCAGTTTTATCACCAGACAATACCGCGCCTTGGATGGCTGCACCAGCTGCTACAGCTTCGTCAGGGTTCACATCTTTGCGTGGCTCTTGACCAAAGAACTCTTGTACTTTTTGTTGTACTAGTGGCATACGCGTCTGACCACCAACCAAGATTACATCGTTGATATCGCCGATTTTTAGGCCAGCATCTTCAAGGGCGATCTTACAAGGGCCCATGGTGCGCTGTACTAATTCTTCCGTTAAGCTCTCTAGTTTTGAGCGGCTGATAGTTACAACCAAATGCTTAGGACCACTGCTATCAGCAGTGATATATGGCAAGTTCACTTCAGTGCTTTGGGCACTTGATAGCTCAATCTTCGCTTTTTCTGCCGCTTCTTTTAGACGCTGCATCGCAAGAGAGTCACCTTTTAGGTTAACGTCTTGCTCTTTTTTGAATTCAGCCACTAAGAAATCAATCAATGCTGAGTCAAAGTCTTCACCACCTAGGAAAGTATCACCGTTGGTCGCTAGTACTTCGAACTGTTGCTCACCGTCTACGTCTGCGATTTCGATGATTGAGATATCGAAAGTACCACCGCCCAAGTCATATACAGCAACAGTGCTATCGCCTTGCTTTTTGTCCATACCATAAGCAAGTGCAGCAGCAGTTGGCTCATTAATGATACGTTTTACATCAAGACCAGCGATTTTACCCGCATCTTTGGTTGCTTGACGCTGTGAGTCATTGAAGTAAGCAGGTACGGTTACAACTGCCTCAGTCACGCTCTCACCAAGATAGTCTTCTGCTGTTTTTTTCATTTTTTTCAAGATTTCAGCAGAAACCTGTGGTGGTGCAAGCTTTTTACCGTTGATTTCTACCCACGCATCGCCGTTGTCTGCTTTAGCGATTTTGTAAGGTACCATACCGATGTCTTTTTGCACGACTTTGTCATCAAAACGACGACCGATCAAACGCTTAATCGCAAACAAAGTGTTGCTTGGATTGGTGACCGCTTGACGCTTAGCTGACTGACCAACCAATGTTTCGTCATCTTTATAAGCGACGATTGATGGTGTAGTACGCGTACCTTCAGCATTTTCGATGACTTTAACCTTGTCACCTTCCATTACTGCTACACACGAGTTAGTCGTACCTAAATCAATACCAATTACTTTACCCATAATCAATTGCTCCTAATTTATTTTTAACTATAAATACTTATTTATCCAGACCGTAGTCGGTCACTTGTTGCTATATATCGGTTTGCTTGTTGTATTTTTCAAGGCGATAATCAAGCAAAAACAGTCTTTCATGTGATTTTTTGTGAAAAACCTTCATATTAGTAGGGTTTAACCCCAAAAAATATTATTGACCAACACGTACCATGGCTGGACGTAGTAGACGACCGTTTAAGCTATAGCCTTTTTGTAGGACTGTACCGACGGTGTCAGCTTCTGCTTCTGGATCGATACCCACTGCTTCATGGAAGTCCGCGTTGAATTTCTCACCTTCTGGATCGACCACTTCTACGCCATGACGTGTGAGTACAGAGACCAATGCTTTGTGAGTTAGTTGAACCCCTTCAGCGACTGGATCATTTGCGTCTGCGTTTTCGATAGCACGCTCTAAGTTATCAACGATATCGAGTAGCTCTTTTGCAAATTTTTGAAGAGCGAATTTTTTGCTCTTATCCGCTTCTTGCTCAGCGCGCTTTTGTGCATTGTAAGCTTCAGCGTTGGCGCGAGCAGTGCTTTCTTTGGCTTGCTTCACTTCACCTTCTAACTCAGCGATACGCGCTTTGAACGTATCAAGATCGATCTCGTTTTCGATGGTGGCTTCTTCACCTGAGTTGTTCTGTGGATCAAACTCGTTCATGGTTTCTTCTAAGATACTATCTTTGTGATCAACATTGTCATGTGCCACTGTTTGATCAAACTTTTCTTGGTTGGTATTTTGCTCGCTCATGATAGCTCCTTGGAATGTCAATAATAATTGAGATAAGACACAATAAATCAGCCAATCGCTGGCTGTATCATGCCTTTATCAGATACTTAACGGTTATCATTCATTTTTTTATTAATACGCTCTAATAGCTGCTTGATAAAGGTAGTAAGTATAAATTTCAAGCCTAAAGTAAAGGAATTTTTCGCATTTACGACAAATATGGTTAGATCTTTCTTTAAAACAAGTACTCAGCATTTCTCCACTGTGTCAACTGCTCTCAATATACGTTAACAAAACGTACAAAAAACCGTCAATTACTCTAAATAGGTTACCGTTGCTACCCACGCTATTACTAAATAACACCCTGTTTTACGTACTACTGCCTTATTATTGCTACAAATATTATTCCTTATCTTAAAGTGTACGCTAATGTAACAGTAAACACTCAAAAACAGTTATGAGAGATATTATGTCTAATTCAACAGTATCATCAATCAATACCTTACTGAACAAAACATTGATGGCGCTGCATTTGGCGTCGAACGATGAGATGGTTAGTGAAGTGAAAGACAACGGTGTACAAAAAAAGCGTTTGAGCGTGAAAGAAAAAATGCTCAGTTATAACCCAATGGCACATTGCCAACCACACACTCTGCACTATGCGATGAAAGGTCTTGGCTATCTACCAACACCAGTATTAGAAGGTTTGATTGGTTACTTAAAAGGGCCTCACTCAAAACAATATCTGCACGCCAATGCTCATTTGCGCCTGATCCTCGCGGTGAATAGTCATCTTAAGACGCCATTAGAGCTGACGCCCATGCATGAGCTCCGTGAAAGGTTTGCTGCGGATGCGGTGGCGATGCAAGCACCAAGCGTATGGCACCAAGCAGGTGACAGTATGCTAAGTAACATCAAACCTTTTATCAAAAAGGGTGAAACACCTGTCAATTGGGAAGATAAAACCATAGCCAACGCGGATGATGGCGATATGACCATTCGCTGCTATCAGGCAGGTACCAAGAGTATTGGCGCTAAAAAAAGACGTGCTCATAACACTGACCAAACAGCCATGTTGTTTTTTCATGGTGGTGGGTTTTGTATCGGTAATGTCGATACACATCACGAGTTCTGTCACGCAGTCTGTGAGCAGACTGGTTGGCCTGTGGTCAGTGTGGATTATCGCTTGGCTCCTGAGTGTCCTGCACCTGCAGCGTTAAAAGACTGTATCACCGCTTATGCTTGGTTGGCTGAGCATTGCCATACCTTAGGTGCCTTACCGTCACGCATCGTTCTTGCAGGCGATAGCGCAGGTGGTGGCCTTTCTACCTTGATTGCACAGCAACTCACCGCACCAAACGAAAACGCTTGGTTAGATTTGGGTGCAGATGGTCAGAAAATGTTTGATCTATTAAAGAAGCTACCTGCGCCGCTAGCACAGATGCCGCTGTATCCTGTGACTGATATCGAGACAGATTATCCGAGTTGGGAGCTGTATGGTGAAGGCCTGCTATTGGATCATGCTGATGTGGCAGTATTTGACGCTGCTTGTCTTGAGAATAGTCCGTTGCCACGCATACATATACTAAATTCGCCAATGCTTGGTGATAATAGCAAAGTATGTCCCACCTATATCGTCGCCGCTGAACTCGATGTATTGCGCGATGAGGCATTTGCTTATGCCAAACAGCTAGAGAGTTATAAAGTCCCTGTTGAAACCCATACTGTGTTGGGCGCACCACATGGCTTTATTCATTTTATGAGCGTGCATCAAGGACTTGGGCAGGAAACAAAAAATATTATTCATGGTTTTGGCGGCTTCGTCCGTGAGGTCATTAGTACAAAATCGCGGCTCGCGGCATAGCGGTTAGCTGGAACTAGCTATTTATTAGTATGACCAGAAACGGTAATTAACCAAATCTCTGAGCGTGAGCCCAATCGAAACGGAATACCCCAAAAGCCATAACCCGAGGACACCACAAAATGTCCTCTGCCAATGGCCTCATACCCATAGCCTAATCGGTTGATGGCGCTCACGATAAAGTTGGCGGGGAATACTTGTCCATTGTGAGTGTGTCCTGATACCTGTAGATCGATTGGTAACTGGCTGTGCTCATCAATATCGCTTGGTCTATGATCCAGCAGTATCACTGGCTGTGAAGTATCAACGTTCGCGAGCAGGTCAGTTGTCGCGACACGCTGGCGTTTATGATTATCAAAGCGTCCAACCAGCCATATAGGCTGACCCTCATGTTCGATACCAAACACGTCATCATTTAATAAATGTACGCCTGCATCGACTAACGCTTGGCTGATTGGCTGTTCGTGCCCATACAAATCATGATTACCCAATGTTGCATAGACGCCGTATGGCAGGCTGCTGCATAGCTCAGCTAAGTTTTTTGCCATATTATAGCTATTAAATGCGTCTGTATTGTCATCCATGATATCGCCTGGCATAAGCAGCATATCAGCCTGCGAGTCAATCATTAGACGGTTCAACCTATCTATCGCTGCTACGCCAAATAGTCGTCCTAGATGCAGGTCACTCGCGACCGCAATGCGCAGTGGTTTAGCGAGCGGTTTGTTGATACTAATGGAAAGCTTACGTACGACTGGCACATAAGCACTATATAATGCGAAACCGAACAACCCTAAGAATATCACCAATGCAAGCGCTCGTAGGCCAATAAAAATCATATTAAATTCATATGACGAGGCGCCTAAGAGTGATGTTACTAGCCAGTATCCACCATAGAATAGGCTTATCAGCAATGCCGTGAGCAGCATAAAATGCATAACCAACATCCAACCGCTAACCCAGCGGTAGCTATTGGCAAATACTCTTTTGACACTTAATATCAACAATCCATTAGTAATAATAAATATAGCAGACCATATAGCGATCTGAAGCGTTGGCGTGATCCAAGGCTGTAACCACCACTGTAAGCTTAGAGCAGCGCCCGCACTAAACAGCTGCAAGAGCAAAAAAATGGTGATGAAAAATGCGTAACGCATGGATTGCCCTTAGACAGAAATACAATCTAGTGAATATTTAATATAAGCCGACCTTCTTATGTTTCACATGAAACAATCATGATGTAACTACTTCTGATCCTCTAATGCTTGTTTGAGTGTCACGTGCTTGAATGTGTAACCTGCATCTGATAGCGCTTGTGGCAGCACCTTTTGACCATCTATTAGTAGCGTCGACATCTCACCAAACATCAGCTTCAGCAAAAATTCTGGCAAGGTAAAAAGTGTCGGCCGATGTAACCATGAGCCAAGCGTTTTAGTAAAAGTATGGTTACTCACAGGATTGGATGCCGTGAGATTATAGACAAAGGCTGGCGTATCACTTCTTGTCTCTATGACATTATCACTATGTGAAACTCTTTGTTTATGGCCAAATTGACTAGCAAGATGCTGCTCAATAATAAAAATCACCGCCCCCACCCAATCGTCACGGCTAATCCAGCTCATGATTTGCTGACCATCACCCAACTGCCCGCCAACGCCAAACTTAAATGGCAATAGTAATTTTGCCACCATACCACCTTCAGGATGTATCACAACGCCTGTTCGTACAATAGCGACAGGGACATCGTAATCAGTCGCTTTGAGCGCCAAGCTCTCCCACTCCTCACATAAGCGATGGGCAAAGTCTGTCTCAAAACTGCTGTGTTCAGTCAATGGCTTATCACCTTGCGTGCCGTACCAACCGATTGCTGAGCCGCTTACTAGTAGTTTTGGCTTTGTTGCAGTACGTTCGATGAAGCTTAATATCGATTGAGTAGGCTTAATACGACTGGCTATTAATTGCTCTTTGCGCTCATCACTCCAACGCGCGTCAGCAATACCTGCGCCAGCTAAGTTCATTATGACATCAAAGCTCATGTCAGACTTTTCAAGCTCGTCATAAGTCATCATATTGATGTCATCAGGATGAGCTTGATTGCTATTTCTGGTCAGCCAAGTAATCATTACCTCTTTACCTTGTGTGCGATACCGTTCGATTAACTCTTGGCTAAATGCACTACCCAAAAACCCTGAACCGCCACTAATTAAAACCTTCATACCCTACTCCCTATGTGTATCAAATATCGTAACGATGACCTATCGTTGAAAGACTCATCGTTCAATAAAAATCAGCCCCTTTTAACTATCGTCTACTTTTTTGTCGTTTTTATCAAAATAACTTTTACATACTTTTAGTAAAGCAAGGGGAACAAAGGAAACGGGCTTCGATAGCTAGTGCTGAGACGGTATATTTTTATTATGGCTACAGAACGATCACCATAGCAATCTTCAGCTAGTGAAATATGGTTCATCGATGGCGACAGCACAAAGAAGGCAGTACAAGATACTAGGCTATAATGGTATGAAAGATCGTTTATTGGCTACTAACGAATGATTGAGCCTGTCGTTGCATCACGGATTTGGCTGGGTAAGGTATAGCCTAGAGTATCAGCCTGAAAATAGCCAACCTGCTCACCAAAGTAACCATAGGCAGTATCAAAGGTGCTGGCAGGCGATTGACCTGATGGGTTGCAACTAGTCGAAACAATGAAGCCAAATGGATTATTTGCGCTGACCATCTGTTGGCACAGTTCTCGTATGATAGGATGGGCGATGACCCTGACTGCAATAGTCTGATGCTCACCCATTATCCATGAGGGCATCATGGTCGAGAATGTCTGAGGAATAGGTAATAACCAAGTGTGCGCTTGGCGATTTTGTAACTCGCCGTCATTAACATCTGACTGCCAGCTATCGATAATTTGCTGGCGCTGGGCATTATTTAAAGACGCTAGTAGAGGTGACAAACGCTCTACGCTATCGGTAATGACGATCATGCCTTTGGCTTGCGGACGTTGTTTAATATCCAAGATACGCTGCACAGCGGCTTTGTTATAAGGGTCGCAACCAATACCCCAAACGCTTTCTGTTGGGTATGCAAGTAGCTTTGCTTCTTTAAGCCAGTTTGCAGCTTGTGTGGCAGAGTCAGTGATAAAAGGTATAGATTGGCTCATAGCTTACATGTTTCATGCTGGAATAGAGACACTAATAATAGCACAAGAGACAGTCTGACTAAGGTAGCGATATTTAGAATCCATTCTACTTATTCTTATGTGGCAGTTAGGAGTATCGATACGCTATACACGTAAATAGCGTCCGCCTTGCACACTGATGACGCCCATTAGTTCAAGTTCCATCAGCTGTCCAATCAGTTGTGACGGCGCAAGCTGAGTAGCAATAACAAGCGCATCTAAATCCTGTCCATGCCAATCGAGCTGCTCATAAATCTGTGTTAAGTGATCAGGAACAACGATCGCGCTACGAGGGGATTTTATATGAGAAGGTTCTGGCTGACTGACCATTGTGACAGAGTTTCTCTTTACATTTGATGCGACAGATGACTGAGTGACCTCCACTTGGTGGCTATCAGCGCTTATAATATCTGTTGGTCTATACGAGCGCTTGCCATAATCAAGCTGACCATTGACGTCCTCTAACACCTGCTGAGGATGATAAATCAGCGTTGCGCCTTCACGTATCAGATGATGACAACCCTCGGCATTGCTATTATCAATATGACTTGGAATGGCAAAGACTTGTTTGCCTTGCTCAGAGGTTAAACGGGCGGTAATGAGCGAGCCACTTTTGATCGTCGCTTCGGTCACAATAGTGGCCAGACTCAGCCCAGCAACCAGACGGTTACGGCGCGGAAAGGTATGTTTGTGCGGCTGAGTATGCGGTAATAGCTCACTAATAATGCAGCCACCTTGCTCGATGATTTGAGCAAATAACTGGTCACGATGATTGGGATAATTCACATCAATCCCTGTCCCCATCACGCCGATAGTACGACCTTGATAGTCAAGTTCAGTCTGCGCCAAAGCTCCTAGATGAGCCCGTTTGTCCACGCCTATCGCCAGACCACTGGTGATGACATACCCTGCCTGTGCCAGATATTGCGCCATATCGAACGTGATTTTTTGAGCATGGGCTGTTGGTTTTCGGCTGCCCACGATAGCAATTTGAGCTTGATGCAGACGCGCGCTATTTCCTCGAAAGAACAATAATGGCGGTGGATCATAAATATGAAGAAGCTGAGCAGGATAGTCGGGCTGACCGGCAAACAATAAACCATAGCGACCGTCTGTAAGTGCTTGCTGGATCTTATCAATAGCAGCACGTGTTTGCTCTGGCTGTTCATGGCGTTTGAGATGGGTATGATGAAGTCCTAACTGCTTCCAAGCGCCTACTGTAGCCTGCCAAGCAAGCTGCGCATCACCATAAGTCGTTATGAGCTTATGATAAGCAGACAATGATGCATTCACCTCATACCACAGCGCCAATATCGCACGCTGATCATCGGATAAAGAAGAGGTGACTGCGGTCATTGTCATCTGTCTCGTTTGGGCAAACTTAGTAAAATCGCTTCACAAAGCCTTATGTGCTTATAGATAAGGGGGTGGCAATAGCTGATCGCCAACATTGAGTGGTAGTTCAGAGTCAAGTACGTAAGCATAGCTGATGTTGTCAAAGGTATTAAACACCATCACCATACCGCTTGGCTCATTTGGCAAACGTACCGGCATGTCATTGTCTCTTACGTCCCTGACCAGCGGGCCTTTTTGATAAACGGTCAGTACATCACCTGATTTGGCACCATGCAAGCTGCCTAAATTGATCGCTACCACGCTGCCTTTAGCGGCAGAGCTGATTGAGTCCATCACCCGCACAATCATACCACCACGACTGACGCTGGCAGGCGTTGGATAAAAGACAGGTGGAATAGCGTTGTCCAACTCTACAAACACGCGATCACCTTCACGTACTTCTTTGTCGTAGCTGTCCGTCAGCTGCAGGCTAGTGACGCCATTGGTTTCTGTGGATGTTACTAGGCCAGTCGCGACTTGTGTGACTTCTAGGCCGATAACCTCTTGAGTTTTGGGATCCACATATAGGTCACCCTCACGGTATACCCCGTAGCGCTGACCCACGATAAGCGGGACACCTTTGGCATAGACTTTATCCCCGCTTGCGGTGATTAGATTGCGGTTTTTGGATGCCAAAATATACGGTGTGGTATTGAAATCTTCTGGATCTACAATGAGGGTTTTATCCAGCCAATGCTGAATAGCAGACCATGGTACAGGCGGGATACTATTAGCAGTCGAGGTGATCGCGACGGTGCTGGCAACCACATTACCTGTTAGCTGCTTTTCGATACCTGCACAGCCCTCACCAGTATCAACCCCCACCAAAGTCTTGCCCTGAATGACACACAGAATAAGAATATCATCAGGATAAATAAGGTTTGGATTTTTGATTTGCTTATTAGTGGCCCAGATCTCTTTCCAGCGCCATGGACTGTCCAGATAGCGCCCTGAGATGTCCCATAGCGTATCGCCTTTTTTGACGATATAGCGATTGGGGGCATCTGCTTTTATGGTAGGTGGTGGATTATTGGCGTGGGCTGTGGTCATCAACATGGCACTGCTAAATGTCGTAACTAATAATCCTTTTGCCAGTGCTTTTGCTGTCTTTTTTAAGCTCATCTTCATCGTTATATCCACAATAGGTACCACTGTTTCGGTCACAATAAACCACACACGTTTTTTACCAAATCTATATTTTATTTTATAAAAATAACTTAGATTATCAGTAGTTTATAGGTGATTTTATCATAACAACGATAGGGCAGCTGTTCAGTATAATTGGCTAGAAATATTCTAAAAAAAGCGTCTAGCAACATAATGACTCGCCGACGCTGTTTCTAATACTACAATTATCTATACCATAACACAATCATAAACACTTTATTACAATGGTGTAACTTTTATACAAACGCTTCTATCTATAGAAGATGAACTCAAAACGTTTATCGCTTATGCTGGATTTGGTTCAACATGTTGACGAATTTGCTCAGCAACCAATTCAGCTTTGTTCTCTAGTACAGTCACATGTTGTGGCAGGCTTTCTAAACCTTCAGTGTGAGCCGGACGCTCGATGTCGATTTGCCCTACTGCTTCAACAATAGTGTCAGCAAATTTAACAGGCAAGGCCGTCTCTGCACAGATAATGACTTCGCCTTCACGCTGTAGCTCTTTGGCAACCTTTATCCCATCAGCCGTATGTGGATCGACAAGTTCGCCATGCTGTTCATACAATGCCTTGATCGTGTTTAAGCGATCGCTATGGGTTGATTTGCCAGCAGCAAAGCCATAACGCGTATTGACCGCCTCCATCAAATCAGACAAGTCAAACCCTTGACCTGATTTTACACCGTCAAATAACTCATGAACGCGTGCGCTGTCTTTGTCCAGCAACAAGTAAACAAAACGTTCAAAGTTTGAGGCTTTTGAGATATCCATTGATGGACTTGAAGTGACATAGGTTTTTTCAGTGGGACGTGGCTGATACGCTCCTTGATTGAAAAAGTCATTGAGTACGTCGTTTTCGTTGGTGGCGACGATCAAACGCTCAACGGGCAGACCCATTTCACGAGCGATGTGACCGGCACAAATATTACCAAAGTTACCTGAAGGCACGCTAAAGCTGACTTTTTCATCATTGCTTGTCGTCACCGCAAAATAGGCTTTAAAGTAATAAACGATCTGCGCGAGGATGCGTCCCCAGTTGATAGAGTTGACCGTGCCCAAGTCATACTGAGCTTTGAAATCAGCATTTTGTTGCAGCGCTTTGACGATATCCTGACAATCATCGAACATGCCATCGATCGCGATATTATGAATATTATCGTCGGTCAAGCTGTACATTTGTGCGCGCTGAAACTCACTCATTTTGCCATGCGGTGATAGCATAAAGACTTCGACGTTTTCTTTACCGCGCAATGCATATTCCGCTGCACTACCCGTGTCGCCACTGGTCGCGCCGATAATGGTAATACGCGCCCCTTTTTGCTTGAGCACATATTCAAAGGCATTGCCTAAGAACTGCATGGCCACGTCTTTAAACGCCAGCGTTGGGCCGTTTGATAATCCTAAAATGTATAAGTTGTCTTCGAGCTTGCGGACAGGAACAATGTCATCAGAGCCAAATATATCAGCCGTATAAGTGCGATCAATAATGTCTTTTAGATCCGCATAAGGAATGTCTGTAGCAAAGCGCTGCATAATCGCAAGTGCCAGCTCTGGATAGCTCAGCGTACGCCACTCATCAAGGACAGCGCCGTCAACGGTCGGGTAATGCTCAGGCAGCATCAAGCCACCATCTGGCGCAAGTCCCATCAATAACACATCACTAAAGTCCATCGGTGCTGTCTGACCACGAGTACTAATATATTTCATTAGATTGTCCTGTCTACAATAATGTTATTCAATAGTTAAAAACGGTTTATTCAGCAGTCTTTTGCAATAACGCATAATAAAAACCATCGCCACTCTCGTTATCGATTGGCAAGCATTGGCGACCAATCGTTTGCGCGATACCCCAATTGCAAGCCTCGGTAAACTCAATCACTGCCGCATCATTATGATGAGCGATAAAGTCCTGCATTTGCTCGACGTTTTCTTGCTTTAAGATAGAGCACGTGACATACAGCAAATAACCACCAGCTTTCAATTGTGGCCATAAGTTATGCAAGATATCTGCTTGTAGCAGTGTCGTTTGCTCGATGTCTTCTTCGGTACGCAAGATACTGATATCAGGATGACGACGAATCACACCCGTCGCGGTACAGGGTGAGTCCAATAATATCGCATCAAATACCGGCTCGTTGGTTGCCGCCTTTTTGTTTTTGCTAAGCTGCCATCTGGTGGCATCAGCACAGACAATATTAAGGGCAATATTTTTGTCGGTCTGCTCCAGATCTTGCTGCTTTAGATTAAGACGCTGTAGATTGTCATAGATGCGTTCGATGCGCGGTGCTTCATGATCGATAGCCGTCAGCTTGAGTTTAGAAGCTAAAGGCTTTGCTTCCGCATCATCTTGTTTCACGTGAAACAACGATGAAGAGTCATTTGAGCTGAGTAACTCCAACCAGTGGGCAAGCTTGCCACCAGGCGCCGCGCAAGCATCTAAAATATGTATCTCGTTATTGGTATTTTCCGTATCAGATTTTTCAGCGTTGAGCTTTGCCATTAACGCTTTATTGATGATAGGTGCCGCAAGCTGAGCATGCATATCTTGCACGCTGGCAATGCCTTCGGAAAAATGAGGCAAAGCATTGACAGCGGTAGTCTGATGCAGTCTTAAGCCTTTGGTCGATAATATTGTAGTAGTCTCTGACGAGTTTGCTACGTTAAAACCAGTCGTTAGCTCAACGATATCTGCATCAATTTCTGCGCCATACAGCGACTGTTGATAATCCTCTACTGAAGTAACTGCAGAGTTGACTCGCAAAAACATCGGTGCCACCTGGCGTAAGCCTTGGGTCAGCGCATCGTACTGCTCACTCCAATCTTGCTTAAGCTGATAGGCAAGCCAATTCGGTAAGCTGTGTTTTTTATCACACTTCTTACGGAATTTACTCGGGTTTTTGGCGACTTTGCGCAAAATAGCATTGATTAAACCAGTTGCATGGGCAAACTCAATCTCTTTTGCCGCTTCAACCGTTTCATGAATCGCGGCATGATCTGCCACTTCCAAATACAGTAACTGCACCAAACCCACTTGAATTGTGGTACGAACTTCTACTTCGTCAATAGGGTTGTCCGCTAGCGTGTCGAGCAATCGTGCAAGGGCATGCCATTGGCGCAGTGTCGTGAGCAATAACGCATGCGCAAAGCCTTTATCACCATCGTGCAGACTGTTTAATAATGGGTCAAGCACGCTTGAGAGCGACTGACCATTTTGAATAGCAAGCAAGGTACGAATCACGCGAACGCGAACGCTACCATTCATGATTAGATTGCTTGATGGCTTGAGCTTGTTGTTTCTAGGTGCATTGTTTCTAGGTGCATTGTTTCTAGGTGCATTGTTTCTAGGTGCATTGTTTTTAGACGCGCTATTGGTTTGTCTCATGAAGTTGTAGTTCCTTGACGTATGATTGATCGCGTCTTGTGCTAGTAGGGTTAAATGTCGTTAAAGCTATGTAGATGACTATTTTGATTCTGCTTTGAATTGATCACCGTCGTTTAGCTGATTACCATGACAAAGCTGTTCCGCCGTCATTGGCTTACCACCAGCAAACTGTAATTTAGTTATCGCCAATGTGTTGCTGAGTTGTACGTCATGAGCGGCATTATCATTTGGTTGTTCAGCCTCTTGACCACAAGCCACCAAAATTGCCTTGCGCCCGACACTCACGACTGTACCCGCAGGCTTATCTGTTTTTTGTGTGGTATTGATGGGTAGTGCAGCGAGTATTTTGACGCGTTGCCCATTTAGAAAGGTATAAGCGCCTGGCCACGGGGTCAATCCACGAATTTGACGCTCGATGGTAGCAGCGGGCTGCGTCCAATCAACCTCACCTTCAGTTTTTACGAGCTTTTCGGCATAATTTGCCTGACTGTCATCTTGGATGATTGCCTGTTCTTGGTAATGTGATAACTCTTTTAATACTGTAGCGATAGCCGTCGCACCAAGCGCTGCCATCTTATCATGTAGGCTCTCTGTCGTCTCATCAGGCTCTATACTAGCGCTCACCTTATAGAGCATATCACCAGTATCAAGCCCTTTATCCATCTGCATGATGGTGATACCTGTCTCATCATCACCTGCTAATAATGCACGATGAATAGGTGCGGCACCGCGCCAACGTGGCAACAATGAGGCATGAATATTTAGACAACCATGCGTGGGTGTGGTCAATACACCGATAGGCAAAATCAGACCATAAGCGGCGACAATCATAAGATCTGGCTGATACGTACGCAACGTCTGTCGTGCTGCCATGCCCTCTGTGCTGGATTTTTTAAAAGTAACTGGCTGCTCTACCGCAATATCATTCGCTAATGCCACTTCTTTGACAGCAGAGGCTGATAGCTTTTGGCCGCGTCCTGCTTTGCGATCTGGCTGGGTATATACCGCGACAATATCGATATTAAGGGCGTCTTGCTGGCGAATGAGCGCTTCTAGACTAATGGCAGCAAACTCAGGCGTGCCTGCAAATACCACCCTTAGTCGCTCGGTAGATAGTTTATTATTGTTTATAGATGTATTAGACAGATCAAAAGTGGCAGTAGTCATAGTCTTGCATTATATAAGGTTAATTTGTCCATTATAGGTGAGTTTACGACGTTGTGCCATAATTGTGGTAGTCTCAATCCAGTATGACTAATGACGCTTTTTGCCTTTATAATATAAAAAGTGTCATTGCTCTAGTTATCGACCTTCTTATAGAATAAAAATACTTCTTCAGCAATACTTTATAAATAACACACTATTATTCTGCTATAGATAATAAAAAGGTATCAGTACCAAGGTTTTGAATAAATCAATTACTATAAGAAACGATGATGATTTCACTATATGTTTTTGTGTCGATATAGGGCCATGCTCTCATGCAACAGTTTAAGTCCTTACAGCGATTATTGGTCTTCTATGCATCGACCTTGCTGGTCATGCTATTGCTGTACTATGTCACGTTTTTTGATGGGTTGAGACACCATAGCGAACAACACAGTATAGATACTTTTCATGCATTACAGTACAGTATTACTGAGCATGCCGCGCCTATCGATGTAGAAATAGAAAAAATCCTAAAACAGCCTGCTTTTGACCATATCAGTTATCAGCTTATTTTGATGATGCCATCTGGGCAAACCTATATCCATCGTAAGACTCGACCTAATGAATCAGCTTTTACGACAGTAACGTTTCCAACAGTCAATGCCGCCACTTTTTCTAAGGACAATCAAAGTGCTTATACAGTCAGTAGTAGTGCTTTAACAGGAACGATAAAGCTCGAAAGTGGTCATCAGGTTTATATTGTGTTGCGCTATGAGCCTTTGACTGTCGAATGGACCTCGTACCGTTATTGGCTACCATTAACGGTGGCTCTGATACTATTTTTTATTGCTTTATTTTACATGCTCCACCGTCGAACCAACTGGGAGCAGCTAATAGCTTACACTGATAATTTGAGTGTTCATGCAAAAGAGTCTTATACGCCGCCGCCCTTTTTACAAGAAAAGTCCACCACTGAGTTTTTGCTGCTAGGTCATGCACTGAGCCGTGTCAGTTATCAGCTACACAACGACTATCGACGTATCAAAACATTAAATCATCGTTTGGAGCGCTTGGTTGATCAGGCACCACTGCCAATGCTGATGAGCTTACGTCATGGTCAGATTAGTTTCTATAATCAACGCTTTGAAACAATATTTACACCTTCTACCAAAAACGGACACCGGCATATAATCACTGATTTCGTCATGGGCAAAGACGAGGCTACTCAGCACATACTTCAAACGCTAGCTGGTTTACAAGTCTCGCGTACATTGACCGTCTATGGAATACAAAACAAACAAAACTACCAGTTGCATGCCACTCCATGGTTCGGTGAGCATGGACAAGTTCATGGTTTTACGGTAATGCTTAATGATATCAATGAGCTGGTTAATCAGAACGAGCAGTTGCAACAGCAAAATAAACAGCTACAGCAAAAGGTTGATGAGTTCAATAAACTTAGGTTTGTCATCGGTCATAAGTTGCGCATACCGCTAGAAGCTATGATCGATATCCTTGAGCCAATCGATCCGAACACATTGAATGCAAGACAAAACAAAACATTAGATACTTTGATTACCACCAGTCAGAACATGCTCACCGCACTCAACGAGACGCTACATATAGGAAATATCGAGGTTAGAAAAACCCGCCTTAATATTGAGCCCGTCGATATTTATAAGCTTGGTCAGGAAGTTAATGAGCTAATCATAAATGATACGAGGCAAAGAGGGCTTGAGCTGATTTACTTTTTTGCCCCAGACTGTCCACGCTCTATTGGTACTGATGACGTGCGTCTCCGGCAGATTTTGCTGAATCTACTGCATAATGCCGTAAAATTCACCCCCTCCGGACATGTCGCACTTATTATAGAACAAACTGACTACGAGCAAATGTCAGAGGCTAACAAAGAGACCTTACAGTCTATCAATAAAAACCTTACCGCAGATGCAGTGAGTTGCTGGGTGCGCTTTAGTGTGCAGGACACTGGTATCGGTATCACATCTGCCAAACAGCATCAGCTCTTGTCGTACTTAAATAAACCCCATAGCCAAGATATCAACCCAGTAGCGCAAAATGCTATCGATGCAGGGTTGGGACTAAAAAACGTCAATAGCTTTGCGCGATTGCTAGGTGGGTTTATAGAGCTAACCAGTACCGTTAATGAAGGTAGCGTGTTCAACCTGTATCTGCCTTGTCGATGCCCAAACTATCAGCCAGTATATCATCCTAGTCAGCACCTAAATCATATTTGCCTAATCGCGGTCGTCCACCAGCCGCTTGTCGCGCAACATTTACAGCGGCTTTGTGAGCACTTAGCGATATCTAGCACTATTTATACTGCTGTAGATCTAGCGACTATAGAGCAATTAACAGAACGCCTAAGTCAAGATCAGCAAAGCTTGGCACCCATACTTCTACTAGATTATGAGTACTATGATACCAGCGCGATCTTAGTTGGTAATAAGCCCGATACTGACAGCTCAGCGAAATATCAAAACTCATTATCACAAGAGCAGGCTGACCTCACAAAACCCCATTTAACGCACAGCAATCACATAGTCACTAGCGTCGATAGACGGCAGGTATTAAATAGCCTACTCGCTAATACATCCTTACCTAAAATACTATTTAGTATGAAATCTGAGCGCCGTATACCCTCTATGTTACTCGATCAATGTGATGGCTTTTTGGCCAAACCTTTAGATAGTGCGCTATTACTGTCTGAAATCCTGCGCTTGACAATGCCAGCTAGAAAAAAGCTAACACAAACACAAGATATTAAAGAGAACATTAGCGAGACAACTGCTCAAGAAGAAAGTTCACAGCCATTATCACCCCTTGTTTTAGTGGTGGAAGATAGTCCAACCAATCAAAAAATAGCGTGTAAAATGCTAAGCAAACTTGGCTATCTCAGTGTCGTTGCAGAAGATGGTCAGCAAGCGCTTGATATATTAGCCAGCCAGCGTGAGGAGATCTCCCTGATTTTGATGGACTGCCGGATGCCAATCATGGACGGTCTACAAGCTACTCAGGCAATACGCGCACAAGGCGACGATATACCTATTGTCGCGCTAACGGCGAATAATACAGAAGAGGATCGCAAGGCGTGCATGCGAGTGGGAATGGATGAGTTTTTATCCAAGCCTATCCGTAAAAAGGATCTAGAAACCGTTCTACAAAGCTTTATACCCTAAACGTCAATAAAAGAATAAAAAAAATCACCCTGTCGATATTACTTTGATTTCATAATACTGACAGGGTGAAATATATAGACAAGGCAGGTACAGCCTCAAACGTTATTTCATAAAGCCATTATCTGCTAAAAAAGCTTCTGTAATTTGGCTTTGAGGATTTGCCGTATTCATACCACCAGATTGTGATTTATTTAGCAAACGCTCCAAATAGCGTGCAACGATATCCACCTCGATATTGACTTTGTTACCCACCAACCAATGCTTAGCGATATTGGTCACTTGAGCGGTATGCGGGATAATATTTAAAGAAACGATATTGTCACGTACCAGATTGGTAGTCAAACTAATCCCATCTACCGTGATAGAACCTTTGGTCGCTGTATAATGCGCCAACTCTTGTGGTATCTCAATCTCAATATAAATAGAACGTGCGTCTTGCTGTAGTTTACTGACGACGCCTACCCCATCCACGTGACCGGCAACAATATGGCCACCAAAACGAGTCGTTGGTAGCATCGCTTTTTCTAAATTGACCGTATGACCTGCTTTTAATGCTTCTAGCGCTGTTCGAGCAATAGTTTCACGTGAAACATCAACAGAGTAATGGTTATTACCGAGCTCTACAACAGTCAAACAGATACCGTTCGATGCAATAGAATCACCGAGCTTTACGTCGCTAAAATCTAGGTCGTTAGACTCTATTGTTAAGCGTATATCACCGCCCGTTGGTTGCATCGATTTTACGGTTCCAACGCTTTCTATAATTCCAGTAAACATATCATCCTCATCTCGTTATTATAATGCTGCTATAAACACATCACTTTATTTATCAAATACTTAACCAAATTTCTTAGTACTGTCTTTCTGAGTACACTTCGCAGTGAAACACACGGGAAATGCAGGCGGTCATAGGATAGATTGTGGATAAGTAAGTATAAGTCAATAGAATATTCTTAAAGTCTTTATTAATTATAGAGTTATCCACAATGATGCTAAATTTAGTTTAGCGCTCGCAACGCAAGATTTAAAAAACATAAGTTATTGATTAATATATAATTTGTCATAAAAACTCAAAAATAATCAGCTTTTCATGTTTCATGTGGAACAAAGTTATACACAGTTTCATGTGGAACATTTAAAATAGTAACGTACTTATCCACATATAGTTCACATTATAAGCATTTTGCGGATAACAAAATCACAAATAAGAAACCTACAAAGGCAATAGCGTTAATTTAAGGTCAGAACCAAGTTTCTCATAATTATAAATATCGAAGCGCAACTGTTGAGCCAGTGAGATAGGGTTGAAATTGACCATTGGTCGCGCTTGATCACCAAGTAGACAAGGCGCCTGATAAACAATCAATTCATCGACGAGCTGCTGACTCAAAAAACTTCCCGCAACGCTAGCACCCGCCTCTACCAAGACATCATAACACTGATGGTCTCTGACTAATGTTGCTAGTAAATCAGTGAGATCATCTGTGCGCCAATAAATCGTATCTGTACGGCGGCACAATTGATAATCAGACTGAGCACTGCGCTCTAAACGCTGACGTCTATCAAGCACTATAATCTGAGGTGATGGTATTTTTTCGGGTAATACGCCTAGTTGATTTGAACGCACGTTGAGCTGCGGATCATCAGCTATCACTGTCTCACTACCGGTTATGATTGCCCCACTTCGTGCGCGTATCTTTTGCACATCTTCGCGGGCTGCGTTTGATGTAATCCATTTTGACTCACCAGATGCCATCGCTGTGCGACCGTCTAGGCTAGTCGCTATTTTTAATCTGACATATGGCATCTGAGTCCGCATGGCTTTTAAAAACCCGCGATTTAATGCTTCTGCCTGCTCCGTCAGTATGCCAACCGTCACCTCAATACCAGCTTGTTTAAGTAGCTTTACCCCGCGACCTGCCACTTGTGGATTGGGGTCTAGACCGGCAATCACAACACGCTTTACATTAGCTTTAATAAGTGCCAACGCACACGGCGGTGTACGCCCTATATGGCTGCATGGCTCTAGAGTCACATAAGTCGTTGCGCCCACTGCTCGATCGCCTGCTTCTTTTAATGCAAATACCTCTGCATGTGGCTCACCAGCTTTCGGATGGAACCCTTGACCGACCACTTCTTCAGCTTGGACGATGACACAACCTACTACTGGATTTGGCCTAGTAGTATATAAACCGAGCTTAGCTTGTTCGATAGCAAGCATCATAAAGTAGCGATCTTGCGCATCTTGAGAGTGATTTATAGTTGGCATAACAGTAGGCTTATGAATGATTGGTAATAATTACGGAGAATTTTATTTAATAATTTAAGCGTTTTGAACTCAAAATCAGTTCAATGGTTAGATGCGTTTATTGATTTATAAGCTTATTTTTCATTTGGACGGATATTGGCAATTTCCTGATGAAAAGCATCAATGTCTTGAAAGTCGCGATAGACGCTAGCAAAGCGCACATAGGCAACATCATCTAAAGTTTTTAGCTCACTCATGATGATTTCGCCCAAGACTTTACTACTGATTTCACGCTCACCCATCTGTCTGACGCGTTTTTCAACTCGGCTGATCATTGCTTCTTGCTCATCGATAGTGATGGGGCGCTTTTGCAGCGGCAACAAGATAGACCGACGCAGCTTCTCATTGTCGTAAGGTTCAATCTTGTTGCTGGATTTGATAATCCTTGGCATCACCACTTCTACCATCTCAAACGTTGTAAAACGCTCTTGGCAACTATTGCATGAACGGCGGCGACGCACTTGCGCACCTTCTGCAGCAAGACGTGAGTCAATCACTTTTGTCTCTGATGCATTACAATACGGGCAGTGCATAGCAATTCCTTATTTTACGACTAAGAATAAAAGCAAAACTTATGAGATAGACAAATGTATTGAGTAATAGATAGAGTTATTCAACCGTTATTTACCAATACAAAAACTACCAAATATCTTGCCAAGCAAATCATCAGCATTAAATTCACCTGTAATCTCACCCAAACTCTGCTGGGCCTGACGCAAGCTTTCAGCAACCAACTCACCTGCTTGGAATACCGTTAACTGCTCATGCGCCTCTGTTAAATAGTTGGCTGTCCGTCTGAGAGCATCTATATGACGAGTACGAGCGATTAAGCTATTTTCTGGTGGATGAAAACCTACCTTAGCGCATAGTGCTTCGACTAAATTATCGATACCAGCGCCTGTTTCACATGAAACATTAACTTGTTCGTAGCCTCTATCTTTGATTTCGGCTTGCATCGTAGAGGCAGATTTTTCGCTACTATCATCGCTCAGTAGATCACTTTTATTGGCAATGATGAGTAATCGTTTGGCATCTGGCAGCTCGCCGAATAACTGCTCAGCCAATTGCAACGGTGTGCTTTCTTCTTCAACATCGCGAGTCACATCGTAAACCATCAGCAGCATATCAGCTTGAGTAATGGCGGTACGGGCACGTTCAATGCCGATACGCTCTACGGTATCCTCTGTATCACGTAGGCCTGCCGTATCGGTAAGGTGAAGTGTCAAACCATTGAGCACGACCGTCTCTTGTAATGTATCACGCGTGGTGCCAGCGACATCGGTAACGATAGCACGTTCTTGCCCTGCTAGACGATTTAGCAGGCTTGATTTACCAGCATTTGGCCTACCTGCTAGGACAACATGGATACCATCACGTAAGAGCTGACCTTGCTTTGCTGTGGCTAAGACTTGCTGTATCTTATCTTGCGTTTGCTCAAGTTTGCTCTGTATCACGCCGTCAGATAAAAAATCGACATCTTCTTCATCAGGGAAATCAATGGCAGCTTCAACGTGCAAGCGCAAATGAATCAACTGTTCTAATAGCTGGTTTATTTTTTGGGAGAACTCACCACTTAGTGAACGAATCGCACTACTCGCGGCCGCCGCACTGGTCGCATCAATCGCATCAGCGATCGCCTCTGCCTGCACCAAATCCAACTTATCGTTATCAAAAGCGCGATAAGAAAACTCTCCGGCACTCGCTTGTTTGGCGCCTAGTTCAAATACACGTGCAAGCAACTGGTTCTGCAAAATAACGCCGCCATGCCCTTGCAGCTCAATCACATCTTCACCCGTGAATGAGTGCGGACTTTTAAAGAACAGTACGAGCCCTTCATCAATAACGGTGCCATCCGCCTGATAAAAGCGGCAGAAGCTAGCCATACGCGGCGTAAAAGCAGATTTACCCGTCAGCGCGCAGGTCATGGCATAAGCACGGCTACCTGACAGACGTATAACTCCCACACCCCCTCGCCCGAGTGGCGTTGCAATCGCAGCAATCGTGGCGAGTCCCGATGTATTAGATTTTTCAGAAGAATTAGGTGTGGCTAATGCCATCTCTAAGGAATCCACAATAACTCTCAATAACTAAAAATCCCATTATAGACGTCTGTGCTCATAGTGACAAAGTAAACTTTGAAACGCGTCCTAATCGTTGATATTTTCTCTTTGATGTTGATAAGCTGTGGATAACATTTTAACACTTATAAAAAAACCACCGCTTGCGCGATGGTTTTTGTTTTTATCCTTCTGATAGAGCGTCAATTAGTCAACTATTTTTACCGTGCGACGTTTCTGCTCTTCTTCGACTTTCTTATTTACAATATATTGCTGAGTCATACTGAACAAGTTGTTCACTGTCCAATACAATACCAAACCTGCTGGGAAGAACAGCATGAATGCGGTAAAGATAATTGGCAGGAACTTCATCACTTTTGCTTGCATTGGATCTGCTGGCTGCGGATTCAACTGCTGCTGTATGAACATTGATGCACCCATCAATAGCGGCAAAATAAACCACGGATCCATTGCAGAAAGGTCGCGAATCCACAAAATCCAAGGCGCATGACGCAGCTCGACACTCTCTACGAGCACCCAATACAAAGCTAAGAAAATTGGCATCTGCATCAAGATAGGTAGACAACCCGCCATCGGATTGACTTTCTCTTCCTTGTAGATGGCCATCATTTCTTGCGACATTTTCATACGATCGTCGCCATGCTCTTCTTTTAGCGTTTTTAGTCTCGGTGCAATAGCGCGCATTTTTGCCATTGAATAGTAGCTCTTATTAGAGAACCACATCAAAGCAATTTTGACTAGAATGGTGAGGATAATGATTGACCAACCCCAGTTACCCACAACTTTATGCACACCTTCCAAGATAGCAAACAAGACTTTCGATATTGGCCACAGTAAACCGTAATCAACCGTCTTATTCAGACCAACTGCAACATCTTTTAGCTCAGACTGTACTTTTGGACCTGCATATAGTGTGGCATCCAACGTCACTTGCTTATTCGGTGCGACATTTACTGGCTGACTGTTAAAGCCAATAAAGTAGTCGTTACCAGTCTCGCGGGTAAAGAATTTACCCGTGAAGTTTTCAGGCGTCCATGCAGAGACAAAATAATGCTGTACGATGCCAACCCAGCCTTTATCACTGGTCGTCGTCAACTCGCCATCGCTGAAGTCTTTAAACTTCAGTTTATTATATGGATCATCTGGCGTACCCCATGCACCACCTAGATAAGTCGCCATGCTCAGCGCGCCTTTATCAGACATACCAGGATCTTTACTATCGTCGCGTTTTAGCTGCGCAAACATCTGACCTTGCCACGCATTGGTAGAGGCGTTTTGAATTTTGTAGCTAATATCGATCGGATATTTGTTTTCAGTAAAGGTGAATGTCTTGGTAATTGTCACGCCATCTTTTTTGTAAGTAAGCGGTACTGACAATGTCTGTTGCCCTGCTTCCATTACATAATTGTTGGCGGTGTGGCTATAAATCGCACGGCCTTCTGCCGTATCAATACCATTTTGACCAATCAAGCCAGACTGAGCCACGTATACACGGTTGCTGTTGTTTTCTAGCAATACGAAAGGCTTATCGCTATCGAGCGTTGCGTCATACTGCTTGAGCGCAGCATAGACAATATCACCGCCTTCTGGGTTGATTTTGATTTCATAGCGATCGGTTGTTACCGTGATTAATCCTGTATCCTTTGCAGGGGTCGCTGTCACAGCTGCGTTATCCACAGGTAGGGTCTGAACCGGAATATCACCTGCGGCACCAGTGGTAGAAGGAATGTCAGCACCTACTGAACTTGTAGTTTCTGGCACTGCTTCTACAGCTGGTGCATCGGCATAATCATCTCGCCATGCCAAAATCAGCAGATAAGCGGTAATTAGCATCGCAATGATGATCATCACCCGAAATATCTTTTGCATAAACCTTTCCTAGATTAAAAATTAGGGAATGAAAAATTAGGGCACGTGTCATGACTGTACTGCTTAGGGCACGTGTCATGACTGTACTGCATAGTTATCTTCATGATCGATAACTGCGTTGAGAGTCATTTACATAAAATGTGCATCATTTTACTAAAAATCTGCTTCAAATGATACCAAGAGTGTGGATAACTTGTGGGTAAGTCATTGAAGATGATATCTAAAGCCCGAAGTTATGACTTTTATGTTGTCTTCATTAAGTAGTTAAGACGTGGCACATACCCCTGACGATCTCGGTAAACGCCCAGTCCTTGAGCGGTACTATTAGATATATCAGTAAAGGACAAGTATTGATACCGATAAGAAGATAAAGGGAGCGGGACAAAATCAATGCCGTGTCCACCAAGCGGATGACATTTACTAAGACGTTTTAACAGCAACCAACTACCTACACGAGTGCCATGCCACGCCAAAGCTTGTTTACCATAGTTTGAACAGGTGGGATAGTAACGGCAGCGAGCAGGTATGATAGGGCTAATTACTTTTTGATAAAACTTTATTATATTTAATATAAAACTAAAAATTTTTTTATTTATTAAAACTAATAATTTTTTCATTTTATTTTTTTTCTATTTTTTTAAAAATATTATTTATTTCATTTTTCAATTCTTTATTATCAATATCCTTTATCGATTTTTTTACTATAAAAACAATATCTTTATTTTCTAATTTAAAAGCTTTTGTACGGAACTGCTCACGGATATGTCGTTTAATCAAATTTCGAACGACAGCAGTAGGTACTTTACGCTTAGTAATCGCCATACCGATACGTGGCTTGTCACAGGCACTGGGTCTCACAAACGCCATCAAGTGACTCTGATGTATCTTACGCTCAGGTGCGTCAAACACTTCACGAAACGCTGCTGGTGTCAGTAGGCGCTGCTCTTTAGTAAAATTGGCTGTAGGTGTAGCTAAAAGAGATTTGGGCATGGTATGACCTAATATGATAGGGAATGGCGATATTAAAGATAATAGCAAAATATAGAAACAAAAAAAGCGCCGATGCGGGCGCTTTTAATATATGGCTAAGTGTCAGTTGTGATGATTGACTATTGCAATCTATAAACAATAGGAGCACAACAAGCAATATTAGCCATGCTTATCGCTATCTACTGATTATACAGTTAGACGATGACGTCCTTTAGCACGGCGACGAGCTAAGACCTGACGGCCTTTTTTAGTTGCCATACGAGCACGGAAACCGTGAGTACGTTTACGCTTGATCACGCTTGGTTGGAATGTACGTTTCATAACTCACCTATCAAAATAATGGACTAAATTCGTAATAACGGAGGATTATACCATCCAGTATAGTTTTGGTCAATAAACTAATTTAGCCTGTTTTCAGAGATTTAGTTTCTGCTATCAGATTGCTAGATATTATTTGTTCAATACTTCCGTTTTGTTTAACCAGTGTTTTTAGTTGACAGTAAATAATTTTTGAAGTTATCCACAGTTTTGCATGAAATCTATAATAATAATTGATTAATATATATAGTATTGTTGTTATTGGGACCTTACTTATCTGTGGCTAACTCCACTTTATCCTTATTTATCAAAACACTAGGCTATGGGTAAGGTTGTGGATAACCTGTGGGCTAAATATGGATAACTTATCTTGTTGAGTTATCCACAAAACTATCCACAGTCTTATCCCCAAAAAACAAGGTTTTATCCACAGGGTATTTATGTTAGATTAGCCCCTACTTCGTGTGTGGCTTCTCATAACTTTCCAGTGTGACTTTTAATACAGTTAATCACTGTTGATACCAAGTATTTCTGTAGAAGGTCAGGCTATTAAAGTTAATTATTATGGCAAATTATAGGGTTAGTATTTTTCATGATAGACACAGCAAATATTTGGGATAAATGTCTGAACGATTTGCGCTATAACGTTAAAGACAACGTTTTCACCATGTGGCTGAGGCCTCTGTCAGCTTATCAAGAAGCACAAACTCTGATCATTCTTGCGCCTAATGATTATTTTGTCACGTATATCAAAAAGAACCATCTTCAAGATATTCAGCAATTGGTTGCTAAGCACAGTCAAGGTAGCATTGAGGAGGTTGTTGTCCGTGTTGATAATGCTGGACGTGAGGTAGACGATAGTCAGCAGTCAAAATCAGGCTCATTATTTTTGGAGGATAAGCCCTCCCCTACTCCATCTGAGCATAAATTTGAATCTATCCATCATAATAATTCAAAAGCAGATATCGACGCTAATATGCGTCAGGGAGAACTAAACGACTCGGCTGATGCTAAATCACTGAGCTATCTCAACCCTGACTTTACTTTTGAGACATTTGTCACTGGTAAGTCGAACAATCTGGCCTACAAAGCTTGTTACGAGCTTGGTAAAAAACAATCAAAAAATCGACACAATCCTTTATTTATATATGGACCTTCTGGATTAGGAAAAACGCATTTAATGCATTCTGTAGCACATCGATATCTAAAAAATAATCAAAGTTTTTATTATTTTACTTCTGAAAAATTTATAAACCAATTAGTTTATTCATTAAGAAATAATAAAATAGAAGATTTTAAAAAGAAAATAAAAAAAGTAGATTTATTGATTGTGGATGATATCCATGTACTAGCCGGAAAGACCAAAAGCAGTAATGAGTTTTTGACGTTATTTGCAGACTTTACCAGTGGTGACAAACAACTGATTTTGGCTTCTGATCGTCATCCATCGCAAATGACAGAGTTTGATGAACGCTTTAGATCGCGTTTCTCTTGGGGATTGACGGTTGCGGTTGATCCTCCTGAGATTGATACTCGCGTGCAAATTTTGCAGAAAAAAGCCGCTTCTTATAGCATGGTGCTGCCTAAAGAGTGTGCATTGTTTATCGCTCAAAACGTGGTATCCAATGTCAGACGTTTGGAGGGTGCTCTCAATCAAGTTTTTGCAAATGCTAATTTGACAGGTGCACAGATTACTCTTGAGATGGTGCAATACGCGCTCAAAGACATCGTCGCTATGCGTGTACAAGCCGTAAATATGGATAATATCCGAAAAATAGTCGCTGAATACTATGATGTAACGGTGAAAGACATTATGGGGCGTAAACGTACGCGTAGCATCGCCAGACCTCGCCAAATAGCGATGGCCTTATCGCGTGAGTTAACAGGTGATAGTTTTCCTGAAATTGGTCAATCATTTGGTGGACGTGACCATACTACAGTGATGCACGCTTGCGATAAAGTAAATGAATTACGAGCAGCAGATCCAGCGTTTGACAAGGATTATAAGACGCTAGCGTTGATGTTACAGGCAGGTTAGTAGAGTAAGTCTTCACTGTATTTTAGGGAGAAAATATCGTTTATAATATTGAAAATATAAGCAGATAGATGCTCTGTAGATTATAGTCGGTAGACAAGGTATTATTAGACGATTACGTCAAATTTTTATAAAAAATCATTCAAATAAGAGTAACTAAGCATGCAATTATCGATCAATCGAGAATCGTTACTAAAAGCTATCAACTTGATCGCCAAAGCCGCTGATAAACGCCATAATATGGTGATATTGGGTAATATTAAGCTGCAGTTATCAGAGTCCGAGCTTATCTTGACAGCCTCAGATTTAGAAGTGGAGCTGACATCGACCTTGAAATTGCCTGCTGGTGCTTGTGTTGAAGCAGGAACAACGACGCTACCTGCAACAAAACTAAAAGATATTTGTAAGTCTTTACCTGCACAAGCCCAAGTTAACCTAGCGACTCAAGCGAATGAGCGTTGTTTGCTTACCAGTGGCAAGAGCCGTTTCACGCTAGGCACCTTACCAAGTGAAGACTATCCAAGCTTGGGCAACCCTGAAAATATCACGCCGTTGAACATCAGCCGTAGTCGATTGACAGATTTGATTCACAAAACTCAGTTTGCGATGGCAATTCAAGATGTACGTTATTATTTGACGGGTATGCTGTTTGATGTTTCACAGCAGCAGCTGACGACCGTTGCGACTGACGGACATAGATTGGCCTTGGCACGTAGCGTTATAGATGTGAGTGCTGATCTGAGTATGCAGGCTATCTTGCCACGTAAGGCCGTGATCGAGCTTGAGCGTTTGGCGACTGAGCTTGGCAAAATGCTAGGGGATAAGGACAATGCAGTTACGCTGAGTTTTGGGCGTGAGTTTTTGCAAGTGAGCTTACCATTTGGCGATGTAGATAGTGCAGGGCAAGTCAGCCAAAACCTAATGGTGACGTTTACTGCCCGTTTGATTGATGGCAAATTCCCTGATTATCGCCGCGTCATGCCAAGCAATACAGATAAGCTCGCGTTATTTAGTCAAGAAAAAATGACTGACGTATTACGCCGGGTTGCGATTTTGAGTAATGAGAAGTCGCGCGGTGTGGTCTTTAATTTTGCCAGTGATGGTATGGTAGAAGTACGTGCCAACAATGCTGAACAAGATGAAGCCGTGGAGATGATACAAGCTAAATATCAGGGCGAGCCAATGGAGTTATCGTTCAATGCTGCGTATCTACAAGACGTGCTTGGAGTGATACAAGGTGATTTGCAGATGCATATGAGCCAATCGAATGCTTCAGTGTTGGTCAATCAGCTTAATGATGAGTTCCATCAATACGTCATCATGCCGATGCGTATATAGTCTGATTTTTTGCACATCATACAGCATTGAACCGCGCTAGCATCTTTTAAGTATTTACGCGGACAGCTTAAATTTAAATAAACTTTTGCTTGTTAAATAGGCTAAAAATCATGAGCGGCTATCGATAATATGATTGAACGTCTAAAAGTATTAAATCTGCGCAACCTCACACAAGTTAATTTGCAGTCGACCGTTTGCAACGTTGTCATCGGTGCAAATGGTAGCGGCAAGACCTCATTACTTGAAGCGATATTCTTATTATCGAGAGGCAAGAGCTTTCGCCATCACCAGCCAAAACGTTATATACAGCACCATCAGAATAATACAACCGTATATGCTAGGCTCAATGATAGTCGTACGCTAGCCATTCAAAAACAAGCAGATGCGACAACCATTCTGCGTCTTAATCAAGCTACTGTCTACAACCAAAGTATATTGACTGAGCAGCTACCCACGCTATTGATAGATCCCTCAACGATGGATATGTTAGAGCAGGGTAGTGCCAGTCGGCGCCAGCTGTTGGATTGGTTAGTGTTTCACATGAAACAAGGTTTTCATCCACAATGGGTCGCTTATCAACGCCTTCTAAAACAGCGCAATAGTTTACTAAAAAAGACTCGTCAATTGACCCAAGTCCAGTTAGCTGAGCTAAAGTCTTGGGATAAAGGACTAAGTAATCATGCGGCATTGATACATCATTATCGTGAGCAAGTATTTACTGAATGGCAGCCTTATTTTGCCAAAAGTGTTCTGCAATTGTTGCCGTCTTATGCTGAGCAATTGAGCCTAAGTTATAACGCTGGCTATGACACTAATGTCGCGCTTGATGTACAGCTTAATGAGCGATTAGAGCAGGATTTACAGTTAGGATATACCCGTATAGGCAATCATCGGGCTGATATTCACGTACATTGGCGCTCTGATAATACTGTACGGTCTGATGATGTTATAGATAGTCAGGCGACAAATACAAATACAGCGTCCTCAAACCATGAGGTAAATGCTAAATTACCAACTCTAAAAGAGCAGGCAGCAAATGTATTGTCCCGCGGTGAAAAGAAGCTGCTTATTACTGCGCTACGCTTATCACAACTACCATTACTGCTCAATGATAATAAATATAGCGCTTCGTTCGATAATAACTCAACATCGAGAGCGACCCCTGTCGTGCTACTAGATGACATCACCGCAGAGCTAGACGATAGGGCGATAGGTATTCTTTTATCAACATTAGCGCAGCTGCCTTGTCAGGTGTTCATGACCAGCTTGACGGATGATATCGTACCTCTGGTTAATGAGTTGTGGTCAAAACCTAGATTGTTTCACGTGAAACAAGGCCAGATATTGTCTGTTGATTAATTCCTGTTGATTAATTCTTAGTCGCTTATCATCCCTTTAAGCCTTTTCCTGCCTACTTATAACGCCTTTTATGCGTCCTTTACTGAGTATCACAGTCACGACTATTACTTATACTAGCTATTAGGTAGAGACACCGACTCATAAGTCGTAAAACTCCCAGTAAACAGTGACTTACAGACAAAAAAATGCTAAAATAACCCTTTATTTTTGTCCTGTTCTCAGCAATTTATTCGATAGCATCATATAACAGACTTCTATTTTTTATTTCTTTATAAGTAATTGATAATTAAATATTTTATTTATTTCAATAGTTTTAACAATGGCTAGAAAAACAAAGACTATTACTAATAAGTAATTTGCCAATTTTATCTCTATGCAGCCTTTTTGAGGTTAGCAGTGGTTAGTGGTTTAGCCGCTCATATGTACTCTAAGTGATGAATAATAGAAGTTGGTTTTAAGATGCCATCATGAGGTGCATTTTTATAAGTGCGCTGATAAAAACGGCTGATTATGGCTAGATTAAGGAATGTACATGAGTGATTCATTACCTATTGACCACGAGCAATTGATAGACGACAGTGCTACTGAAGCCGCTGTGTCTACTGTAGTTTCAGAAGTATTACCTTCTGATTATAGTTCTAAGGATATCCGTGTACTACGTGGGCTAGAGGCTGTACGCGTACGCCCTGGTATGTATATTGGTGACACTGACGATGGCACAGGCTTGCATCACATGGTCTTTGAGGTCGTGGATAACTCTATCGATGAGGCGCTGGCCGGTCACTGTGATCAGATTGATATCATCATTCACGAAGACGAGTCTGTCAGTGTGATGGATAATGGCCGCGGTGTACCAGTCGATATTCATCCAGAAGAAGGCGTATCAGCAGCTCAGGTCATCATGACAGTCCTGCATGCAGGCGGTAAGTTCGATGATAATAGCTATAAAGTCTCAGGCGGTCTGCATGGTGTTGGGGTATCGGTCGTCAATGCGTTGTCTAAAAAGCTTGAGATGAATATCTGGCGTGAAGGCTATCATTACCATCAGACCTATACTGATGGCGTACCTGACGCTGATATTCAGCAGATGGAAGCGACCGATCAAACCGGTACGCAAATCCGCTTTTATCCAAGTAGCGACGTATTCACCGGCACAGTCTTTGAATATGATATTTTGGCAAAACGCCTACGTGAGCTGTCATTTTTGAACTCTGGTGTGCGTATCGTTCTTACCGATGAGCGTATTGATAAGCGTCATGAGTTTGAGCACAAAGGCGGCTTACTAGAGTTTGTCAGCTATATCAATGCAGGCAAAGACGGTATCAATGAAGTATTCCATTTTACCAGTCAGCAAGACGATGGTATCAGTGTCGAAGTTGCGCTCCAGTGGACCGATACGTATAACGAAAAAGTGCTGTGCTTTACCAATAATATTCCGCAAAAAGATGGCGGTACGCATCTATCGGGTTTCCGCTCAGCACTTACACGCGGCTTAAACAGCTATATGGATCGTGAGAATTTATTCAAAAAAGAAAAGGTCGCGGCGACTGGTGATGATGCTCGTGAAGGTCTAACGGCTATTGTCTCGGTGAAAGTGCCTGATCCAAAATTCTCAAGCCAGACCAAAGACAAGCTGGTCTCAAGTGAAGTGAAATCTGCTGTCGAATCAGCGATGCATGATAAGTTCAATGACTACCTGCTAGAAAACCCAAGCGCCGGTAAAGCCATTGCTAATAAAATCATGGAAGCTGCTCGTGCGCGTGATGCGGCCCGTAAAGCGCGAGAGATGACCCGCCGCAAGACGACTCTGGATATTGCAGGTCTGCCGGGTAAGTTGGCTGACTGCCAAGAAAAAGATCCTGTATTATCTGAGCTATATATTGTGGAGGGTGACTCTGCAGGTGGCTCAGCAAAGCAAGGCCGTAGCCGTAAGACTCAAGCGATTTTGCCACTAAAAGGTAAGATTTTGAACGTTGAGCGTGCGCGCTTTGACAAAATGCTGTCATCTGCTGAAGTGGGTAACCTGATTACCGCACTCGGCTGTGGTATTGGCCCTGATGAGTATAATCCAGATAAAGTACGCTACCATAAAATCATCATCATGACCGATGCCGATGTGGATGGCTCACACATTCGTACCCTGCTGCTGACTTTCTTCTTCCGTCAAACGCCTGAGCTGATCGAGCGTGGCTATGTATATATCGCCCAGCCACCGCTATATAAAGTCAAAAAAGGTCGTCAAGAGCTGTATCTCAAAGATGATGAGGCGCTAAAAGCGTATCTATTGTCGTCAACGATTGACAACACCAAGCTACACATCAGTGCTGATACGCCCGCTATTACTGGGCAAGCGCTTGAATCATTGCTTAATGATTATAACCAAACTCAGCTAATCAAAGCGCGTTTGCAGATTCGCTTCCCAGCGGTCATCTTGGATGCGTTGACGCACACGCCAAAGCTATCCGTTGATATGACTTATGATGAGTCTGCGATGCAAGACTGGCAAAAAGCCATGCAGGCTCAGCTTGACGTCTTTGGTAGTGAGTTAAATCCTGAGATTGAGTTGGTCAATATTCATGCACCGCAGTCACAAGATATGGATGCGGCTGCTGCCGATCTATTGGGTATGACACCTGCAATTGGCACTGAGGCCGCAAGCACGGCAGAAGGCGAAGCATCAGACAATGAGGCTATATCTACTAAGGCGCAATGGCTACCACGCGTCACGGTATATGTGCATCAACTGGCGCACCATTATCTGTTAGATGCTAGCTTCATCAACTCAGGTGAGTATGGCAAATTGTTACGTCTATCAAGCGAGTGGAATACCCTGCTTGAGGAAGACGCCTTTATCCGCCGTGAAGCAAGTGCGGGCACGACTAAAGATATCCCAGTACGTGACTTCGATTATCTCTGGCAGCAAATGATGCTCGACGCGCGTCGTGGTCTGGCTATCCAGCGCTACAAAGGTCTAGGTGAGATGAACGCCGACCAGCTATGGGATACCACGATGGATCCAGAAAACCGTCGTATGCTACGTGTCACTATCGAAGATGCGATTGCCGCTGATCATATGTTTACCTGCTTGATGGGTGATCATGTCGAGCCGCGTCGTGTCTTCATCGAAGAAAATGCGTTAACCGTCTCAAATCTAGATATCTAATTTTGAAACTAATCAGTAACAATGTATAAAAATACCGCTTCGTCTATCGAAGCGGTATTTTTGTTTCACATGAAACCTTTTTTATAAAGTTAATCATACCTGCTATTCGAGTTAAGAGAAAATACCATGATTGAAGTAGTGCTGCTCGCGATTGCACTCGCGATGGATGCGTTTGCCGTATCGATAGGACTGGGCGCAAAATCACAGAAACAAAGCCAGCAATATGTACGTCATCTCGCTATTTATGCCGCATTATATTTCGGTATCGCGCAGGGTGTGATGCCGCTCATTGGGTATTTATTGGGTGCAGCGCTGTTGGGATGGTTGGCGGCGGCCGCGCCTTGGATCGGCGGTATCATCTTAATTGCGCTGGGTGGCAAGATGCTGTACGAAGTGCTCAGTGGTGAGGATGACGAAGACGATATTGACGTGGGTAGTAGTGTCATTAATCATCGCACCATGTTTACCCTTGCTATTGCCACTAGTATCGATGCCATGGCAGCTGGATTTACGCTAAATTTATTGGCCTTGAACGCGTGGTTAGCTTGCTTGATTATCGCGGTCGTAACGGCTGTGTTTGGCTGGCTCGGGGTCTATTTGGGACGTCGCTCAGGCACATGGTTAGAGGATAAAGCCGAAGTATTGGGCGGTGTGGTACTGATTGCGATTGGTATCAAAGTCATGTTCTTTGTCTAATCTATTTAGAGTTTCACTTAGCCTTTATGCAAAAAGCACCGCCTTGAATATCAAAGTGGTGCTTTTTTTTGTTTCACGTGAAACTTAGGCGTATTATGTATTCAACGACTACTCTTCGTCGGTATCAAAGCGCCACGCGAGTATACGAGTGCTCTTTTGACCTTGGCTCATCTCAATGATACGCATCTGCGCGACATCCAGCTGCTTTAATAGTAGTTGTAAAGGTTTCACATTTTCAGATTTTGATACTAACGTCGTGAACCAGCCAACATGCTCTGCAAAGCTTTGGCTTTCTTTTGCCATCTTGGTCAAAAACGCAATCTCGCCACCTTCACTCCACAATTCTTTATGCTGACCACCGAAGTTTAGGTTTTGCGCCGCGTTACCTGACTTGGTTGAATGACGGCTGATTTGCTCGCTTTCATTTTTGCCACGATGACGTTGCAGGTTATGCTGCTTACGGCTGTTGGCTTCCATCGCTTCTTCTAATGACGCATGAAACGGCGGGTTACACACCACGACGTCAAAGTAATCTTGACGACCAATGATGTTTTTAAAGATAAACTTAGGCTCAGGCTGTAGCTTTACTTTGACCGCGCTTTTTAGCTTGGGATTGGCGTCACAAATGAGGGCGGCAGTATTGACCGAAATCGGATCAATATCGCTTGCGGTAAATCGCCAGCCGTAGCTTTGGCTACCGACAATCGGATAGATCGCACTGGCACCAGTACCGATATCAAGGGCGTGAATGTCTTTACCCGTTGGCGGTGTGTTGTCGGCATTCACGTGCGTGGTTTGCGCGAGTAAATCCGCAATATAGTGAATATAATCGGCACGCCCAGGAATTGGCGGACACAGATAGCCGTCAGGAATATCCCAAAACTTAACGCCGTAATAGTTTGCCAGTAATGCTTTGTTCAGCACACGAACCGACTGATGATCCGAGAAATTAATCGTGGGCTCGCCTTTGGGATTGGTGATGGTATGCTCAGCAAGCTCAGGCAATGCGCGAGTCAATACGGCAAAGTCGTAACGACCTTGATGTGGATTGCGCGGATGCAATTGACCGAGTTTTTTGGCGGTCGCAGGCGATCGGTTTCTGTGTTTACTATTGGCAGGATTACGGGTCATGGGCTTACTTGTCATAATGTCAGGCTACGATATATGGATATAAGTCAGCAGTGTAGCAGATTTCACCGCTCGCAAATGAGTTATCGATGGCCTATCGATGACGCAAGATCAGGTTGAGCCCCAATACGATCATCGCAGACCCCAACATACGGTCGATCCAATGCTCAAAACGCTGAAATCGTCGATGAATCGCAGGGATAGAGAGTAGCATCACCACGGTGCTAAACCAGGCCATCTGCAAGACCATCATCCAGACGCCATAAATCGCCAATTGCCAAAGTGGGATGTCTGGCGATAGGACAAGGGTAAAAATCGCCACAAAATAGACAGGCGCTTTTGGGTTGAAGACATTGCAGAAAAACCCGCGACGCAATGTGGTAAAAGTATCGTTAGGCGTTGTAAATTTGGTATGAGTAGAGGCGTCTTGCTTTGCTTGTAAATGATCAATAGGTGCGTTCTCTTGCGTTACTGACGCTGTTAGTTCTACTGGCTTTTTAGGTTTGGCCTGAATGCCTTGCCACCCTAGATAGATCAAATAGCCGCCGCCCAGCCATTTGATCGCGGTCAATAGCGGCTGCGAGTGGGCAATCACCGTTGCCAATCCTAGCACTGAATAGATAATGTGTACCGATAATCCTAAGGTAATACCCAAACTACAAATCAAACCAGTACGCCGACCTTTGGCTAATGTCTGCTGCGAGACCAACACAAAATCAGGCCCTGGTGAGGCGGCTGCCAGCAAGTGAACGCTCGTGATTAGCAAAAACCCATGCCAAAACTCCATAAAACCCTCTGTACCCTATCCAGTCTGAATCATAGTTGCACTTATCACAAATGAGGTCAACTTTTATCTATTATCGCGCCATTCGAGTCATTGCTATCGCTTGTGTTATGGTTATATGCTGTCTATATTAAATGAAGTATTAAAAATAGTCCTATCGACAAATCGCTATAAAGCTATAAATAAGCGATCAAGATTCGACGATATAACTAGGGCGTGTTGAACATTCGCAAATAGGCACTGCTGATCGCTAAAATTGTTCCAGACAAGGCACAAAGCGACGATAATGCAGATGCCTTAGCGAGATTTGTAACGCAGTATGGGGCAATTTTAGCATCAGCCC
>NZ_MRYC01000014.1:0-88019 GCF_001921765.1 Psychrobacter sp. C 20.9
TCTTGACGTACTTTGACGACAATACAGTCTAAATAGACAATAGGATAAACACTGCTTAACGGCCGGTTCTGCCATGCAGTGATGTCCTCTAAGATGTTGTCAGTGACTCTTGAAACCAAGCTACTTGAGATATCGACATCGTAGAGCTCTTTAATGCTCTCTACAATCTCGGTGGTGGTTTGGCCCTTGGCGTAAAGAAATATGATTTTATCATCAAGCCCTGAGATACGGGTTTGATGCTTGCACACAAGTGTAGGTTCAAAGTCACCATCACGGTCTCTTGGGGTAGATATCTCAAGATCGCCTGTGTCACTGCGGACGGTCTTTTTAGTGTGGCCATTGCGCTTGTTAGGTTTATCGGCTTTTTCATGCTTAGGATAGCCGAGATGATCTTCCATCTCGGCTTCAAGGGCAGTGTCGATAAAAGATTGCATGAGCTGCTTTTGAAAGTCTTTGATGTCATCAAAGCTGTTCATGCTGCCAGCCATTTGCTCGGCCAGTTTTTTAAGGTCAGATTGAGTAGTCATTGCTTATTCTCCTGTTAGTGGATTATAAGCAGTTACACAGAGTTTGGGAAACTCCCAGTAACAATAATAGATTAACAATCTGTCAAAAAGAATCACTACGATAATATTAAAAAAATCTACCAAAGTGATTTACGTACTACAGTTATATTGTAAATACCCCATTCTTAACACAACATCATCGTAGAATAATTAAGCCACCTGCCTGTACTCGGCAGGTGTCATATCATTAAGTGAATCATGAGGTCTTTCGTTGTTACAAAAAAAGCCCATATTAGCAAACTAATATGGGCTTTAACATCCAGTAAAGTATCTAATAAACTAGCCTAACCACTAAGCCCCTTCACCAAACTTACCACTTTGGAAGTCGGTGACGGCTTGCATGATTTCTTGCTGACTGTTCATGACAAAGGGACCGTATTGCACAATCGGTTCGCGTAGTGGGCGACCAGTGATTAAGATTACTTTGGTATCCTCACTACTATCGGCTGTGATTGTAACACAATCGGTATCTTTATCATTTTTCAAGATAGCCATATTTTTAGTCGGTACGGTTTCGCCTTCAATATCCACCGTACCACGATAGACAAAGGCAAACGCATTGTGATCGGCTGGAATCGCTTGGCTAAAGCTCGTTCCTGCTGGGAGATGGATATCCAAATAAGTCGGCTCAGTAATATCGCGGGTGACTGCACCTTCTACGCCATGCGATCTACCTGCGATTACCGTAACGTCTACGCCATCTTCAGTTGTGTATTTAGGCAAGTCCTCACTTTGGAAGTCTTTATACCAAGGGTCATTCATTTTATCTTTGGCAGGTAGATTAAGCCACAGCTGAAAGCCTTCCATCGCGCCGTCTTCTTGTTCCGGTAGCTCTGAATGGATCACACCGCTCGCCGCTGTCATCCACTGCACGCCGCCGTTTTGTAATAACCCTTCATTACCCGCGCTATCACGATGACGCATACGGCCTGTAATCATATAAGTAATGGTTTCAAAGCCGCGATGCGGGTGATTGGGGAACCCTGCGACATAATCATCTGGATTGTCACTTTTGAAGTTATCTAGCATCAAGTACGGATCGAGGCGCTGTTGCAGCTGCTGCGTGAGCACGCGAGTGAGTTTAACGCCAGCACCGTCTTGGGTATCAACCCCAGCAAAAAGCTGCTCGATTTGACGCGATTGGGTCACAGTATCTTTTTTGCTATTCGCTACAGTATTATTCATTATTCTTTCCTGATTTTTTAATATCTGTTGGTGAGCATTGATTTATTACTCTTAGCTATTTATTTGAGGCCAAGGGGATATATTTCAATAGCATTATATAGTTTATATTAATAAGTAATAACGACAATTAAATATAATTTAATAAATTGTTAGTACAAAAGGGATTACTATTAAAGAGTAGCCAATAATAAAAATCTTACTTACCTACTGAGGTTTAATTGCTAAACTGATGAGCATTAACCAATACCATGCTTAGAATAGAGAACGGATAATATGGCAGTCGATTTAACCAATACTTTAATAGTGGCTATATCAGCGACAGCATTGTTTGATTTAACGGAGTCTGAGAACCACCTTTTACAGCTACTACAGCAGCGCCCTGACGAGGCAGTAAAGGAGTTTCGCGATTATATGGCGAAGCGTGAAGATCAGCCATTAGATAGTGGTGCAGGATATCCATTAATCAAAGCGCTGCTGAATCTAAATAATTACTGTAACGACTGTCTATCAGCGGATTTAACGACCGAGTCGCCACTTGTGGAAGTCGTCATCGTCTCAAAGAGCAGTCCTGATACTGGCATTCAAGTGCTCAATGCCATTCGTGACAACGGTTTGAATATTTCACGTTCCGCCTTTGTATCCGGAAGTCCTGTCGCTCCATATATCAAAGATTTTAATGTCGATCTGTTTTTGACGACCAACCGTGAGGACGCTCAGCAAGTCGCCGATGCCAACATTTGCGCTTGTGCGATATTGGACGCTACTCCTGTCAATACCTATGAGTTAGATACGGATCAGCTACGTATTGCCTTTGATGGGGATGCAGTATTGTTTGATGATTCTGGCGAGTTACTCTATAAGCAAAAGGGGCTACGAGCTTTTCACGATCGTGAAGTAAAAATGCGTGATTTACCGATTGAAAAAGGCCCTTACGCTGAGCTATTGATCAAACTGTCAAATTTACAGGAACGTTTACCGGCTGGTTTACAGTATTCGCCAATCAAAATTGCGCTTGTGACCGCCCGTAATGCACCTGCTGATTTGCGCGCTATTAAAACGCTGCGAGAGTGGGGCGTGAATGTCGATATGGCATTTTTTTTAGGAGGGCTGGAAAAAACAGCAGTGCTTAGGACATTTGCACCGCATATATTCTTTGATGATTCAATCAAGCATATCGATGCAGCACGTCGATTTATACCTACAGCCTTGGTTCCTTATCGTTCGACGTCGTTACTGCACGGTGATAGCTATCTAACTAATGATAAAGATGCAACATTATTGTCATTCAAGCCTGCTGTGCGCCCACTATTTGTAGTAAATCATTGAGCATGTACAGATAAGCGAAATTTAAAAAATAGGATGGTATATGAATTGGCAGCAATTGCTCAACTTGATTGTGGCGCGAATAAAGCAGGTTGTTGGTTTATACGCTTTTGTACTCATACCGATGTGGGGTATGTTTTTTTTAAATGAAGTGGCGCTATTTGGACTGTGGAATATCTTTGGGATTGTACCGCGCGCGTTAGATATGGGCAGTATGATCGGAGTATTCGCCTCATGGACGATGCATGGCAATTTGTCACATCTGATTGGTAATACTGTCACGCTATTACAAATTTTGTTTTTGTTCGGATTATTTGAGAAAAATGCCTATCGCACAATTATCAAGCTGGTCATCGCTTCAGGATTGGTTACTTGGGTGATTGGGTCACCATCCTCTATTCATATCGGTGCATCAGGATTATGTTTTGCGATGTTTGGTTATATGATAGGCGGCGCTATTTTTGCTCGGCGTTGGGGTTATTTGATTGCTTGTATTGTCATGGGCACTGGCTATTGGCTAACCATTAAGCAAGGACTGATGCCGCAACAAGGAATCTCGTTTGCAGCACATTTTGGGGGATTGTGCGCAGGGTTACTGCTAGGAGCCAATTCAAAACATACTTATTCAGCCTCGGCTCAGCGTTATTAATTTAATCAAGTGAGCAATCTTTTAGCACTTTTATATAACCGCTTTTTATGCAGTTACTATATCTATAATTGTTGTCGTATCAGGTATTTTGGTCAGTACAGATGTTGATAAACAATGGATCATCTGTTGCTAGCTTATACCATGCGGTGGTTTGTTTGACATGCTCATCAATCGTGAGCTTACTACCTTTTTCTGGTATGACGTAATCTGCACGTGCAGGCGCATTGCAATCGATAACCTGTGCAATTTTTTCGACACTTCTTCGTCTTTCAAATAAGTATAAATTGACCAAATGTATATCTGGATTGTCTACTTGTACGCTAGCATTACCGATATCTGCCGCGATAAAACGTAATATTTGTGGCTTAGCATAAGACCATGGACGGAACCACTGCGTACTTTTTGCTATTTTGACAACTTCTACGCCTTCTGGCAGCTCTCGCACTTGTTGACCATACCAGCTATATTCTTGGTTTATCTGAAAGGCAAAAATACCAATCGCCGCAAACAATGGGATCAGCCATTTAGGGGCACGTTTGCCTGCCAATTTGCTGAAGTGAGTTATGATCAATGCTAGTCCAGCCATCCCAAACGCGGCAGCCATCGTGGCGATAAACTCAAAAAGCATAAAGTATTCCTTAATGGGGTATGTTTATTCAATCAAGCTGAATTAATTACATTTTATTATAAGTATAAAATAAAAAATCACTCACAAGCAGCTGCTGCCTGTGAGTGGTATATAGTAACAGAAGATATATCCTCAACTGTGAGCTTAGTGGTCGATTGCACCGCCCGCACCACGTGGAGAACGTACGCTCTCAACCAGTTCTTGAATATGCGCTGGTGGTGGAGCAGTCGCATAAGATACCGCAAATGCTACGATGAAGTTAAGTAAGGCACCAACCGCACCAAAAGATAGTGGCGAGATACCAAATAACCAGTACTCTTCAGTATCAGGGAAATTCGCAGTACCACTGATAAAGAACCAACCTTTGAAGACAAAGATATACACTAGGATAGTAATCAAGCCTGTTAACATCCCAGCAATAGCGCCTAAGTTGTTAATACGTTTAGAGAAAATACCCATCATTAGGGCAGGGAACAGGGAAGCGCCTGCAATACCGAAGGCCAATGCAACGACCTGTGCGGCAAATCCTGGTGGATTAATACCCAGATAGGTCGCTACTACGATTGCGATACCCATTGTAATACGAGCATATTTGAGCTCTTGTTTATCAGTGATGTTTGGGTTTAGGTTACGTTTGATCAAGTCATGGCTAATCGCTGAGGAAATCGCAAGTAGTAGACCCGCTGCTGTTGAGAGCGCTGCTGCCAAACCACCTGCAGCGATAAGACCAATAACCCATGATGGAAGATTGGCAATTTCTGGGTTAGCGAGTACTAAGATGTCATTGTTCACATCCAGCTCGTTACCTGCCCATCCAGCATTGGCAAAACGACCATCCATTTCTGCATCATGTGCAATGCGAGCTGTTTCTACCGCTGCGGTAGCTGCAGCAACATCGCCACCATCCGCTTCAGCGGTGTTAAGGGCTACTTGAGCGGCACCAAGTCCACTGTCGTTATACAGCTGGATACGACCATCATTGTTTAGATCGTTATACTTGATAAGTCCTGTGTCTTCCCATGTTGCCATCCAGTCTGGACGTTGATCATACTCTAAAGGTGCTTCTGCAACCCCTTGTGGATAGACTGTATCAATGAGGTTTAGACGAGCCATCGCACCTACCGCTGGCGCAGTAAAGTACAATAGCGAGATGAATACTAGTGTCCAACCCGCTGTCCAACGTGCATCGGCCACTTTAGGAACGGTGAAAAAGCGAATGATAACGTGTGGTAGGCCAGCTGTACCAATCATCAGTGATAGCGTAAATAACACCATGTTTAGCTTGTTAGGCACATCCGCCGTATAAGAGGCAAATCCTAAGTCAGTCACGACTTGGTTAAGCTTAGTTAAAATAGGAACGCCAGATTCGATATGGTTTGAGAATAGACCAAGACCAGGAATTGGGTTGCCCGTTAATTCAAGTGAGATAAATACAGCAGGAATGGTATATGCGACCATCAATACAACATATTGCGCAACCTGCGTATAAGTAATCCCTTTCATACCACCTAACACCGCATAGAAGAATACAACGACCGCCGCAATGAGCAGACCCGTTGTGTTTTCAACTTCTAAGAAGCGTGAGAATGCAACGCCAGCACCAGTCATCTGACCGATAACATAGGTAGTCGAGGCGATAATCAAACAAACCACAGCAATCATGGCTGCTGTTTTGGAATAAAAACGGTCACCAATAAAATCAGGAACCGTGAACTTACCAAATTTACGTAGGTAAGGTGCTAAAAGCATAGCAAGTAGAACGTAACCGCCTGTCCAGCCCATGAGGTAGGTGGAGGCGCCATAACCACTAGCAGCAATAAGACCTGCCATTGAAATGAATGACGCGGCACTCATCCAGTCAGCAGCGGTTGCCATACCGTTGACGACTGGATGCACTCCGCCGCCCGCAACATAAAATTCACTGGTTGAACCAGCACGTGCCCAAATCGCAATCCCAAAATAAAGCGCGAAAGATAGACCTACAAAAATAATATTAATCGCAAATTGACTCATGATCTATTCCTCGTCTACGCCATATTGTTTATCTAGTTTATTCATACGCCAAGCGTAAAAGAAAATTAGAATAATAAAGACTACGATAGAGCCTTGTTGCGCAAACCAAAATCCTAAATCAGTACCACCGATTTTGATGCCCGCTAATAATGGACGTAACAAGATAGCAAAGCCATATGAGCATAGCGCCCAAATAATTAGACTACCTGTAATCAGACGAATATTGGCGCGCCAATATCCAGATGGATCGTTATGAGCTTTCATAGGACAACTCCTTTTGTCTTACATAAAACAGGGTGAGTGGTTGGCGATAGCCATTCAATGATGATGTGTACCAATACTTTGTTAATAACACCCAATCTGATTGTAGAAGCTATTAACGGTATATAGATTAGATACAAACCAAGCGATCAAATGGCCGATCAAACCAACAGGTGGATAACGCTTGTTATATTTTTAGCACACTTGTGGTGACTAAAAACAGTAGATAGACAAACGATTACAGGTCGTACATGGTCATTATTACGCGTAAGTATGCGGCGATTGGCCAGTCAGTGCTTAACGCTATTGCCATCATCATGAAAAAAAGAGGGAGTGGTGCCGAAGAGAGACAATCCGCTGTCTTTTTTAACTCTTGTCTTCTTGACAAAAGAGAGTATGGCTCGTTCACATGGTGGTTATATCACCATGATGGTTATGGTGGAACGTCATTGGGTAATGATCCAAACGTGTACGCCATAATAGGGTTATATCGATACTATAAGCATCAATCATCTAAACCCTATTGGGAATATATACAAAATTTCAGTAATTCACAATAAGTATATTTCACAAGCTTTTTGTAACAAAATATATATGAATGCAGCTACTCAGTATCAAACAGGTAATGTTTTACCCACAGTAAATATCGGATATATGGACAGTTATACGTCAATTTTGTTAAATCAACAACCTTCATGGTGATTTAAAATGCTAAAAAATATGGCTGATTGCTAATATTTCTTATCTCAATAATGATTTTGTCCTCATATGGATTCGAGTATAACGGTAATCGGACATTGTAGGCAAATTATCACTAATATCGTATTTTTAATTGAAATAAAGGTGATATCCACTATTTAATAAAACAAAAGTTAATTATTGCGTATGGATACAAATGAATACAGTTATAAAATGGCAGCAATAAATTGAATGTATAGATTTTATGGTTCATAGAATAGGTAAAAAAAGAGATAAGCTGAACGAAATAGCCGCGCTTTAGTCAAAATACCGCCACTTATCGCTAGACTGTACTTCAGCGATGGCCTTCGTCTTTGTGCAGCGAACAATAACCATCAAGCAGTCATCATGATGTTTTTAAGACATGGCTCACTGTAGCCAACTCTCAGCAGCGATTGTGCTGATTGTAAAATCAGCTTATAGAACGGAAAACCATCTTTAATCCTGACAGCTGTGTGAAGCCGAAAGACGAGGCCAATCGTCATGCTTGGATGGATTAAATTCTATTCTCAGAGAGTTTAGAGTTATAAGTAGTAGGTCAACATAGTCTGCTTAAACGAAAAAACCGCTCTTCTCTTTATACAGAGAAGAGCGGTTTTTATTGATCTTTATGATGTAACATCATCTTTTACATGTTTGGATAGTTAGGGCCACCGCCACCTTCTGGGGTTACCCACGTGATGTTCTGTGATGGGTCCTTGATGTCACATGTTTTACAATGCACGCAGTTCTGCGCATTGATGACGAATTTGGCGCCTTCAGCATCTTTGACCACTTCATATACACCCGCTGGACAATACAAGCGTGCAGGCTCAGCATACAATGGTAAGTTGATAGAGATAGGTACCGTTGGGTCAGTGAGCTTCAAGTGCGTTGGCTGATCTTCTGCATGGTTGGTATTAGAGATGAATACCGACGACAATTTATCAAACACCAACTTACCATCAGGCTTGAGATAGGTCGGTTGATAAGCATGGTTAGCACGCTCTAACTGATCGTAATCTGGTACATTATCATGCAAGGTCAGTGGCATTTTACCTTTTAATAAGTTGTGCTCGATAAAGGTGAAAGCGCCGCCCATGAACAGACCCATACGGTGAATCGCAGGTGAGAAGTTGCGTGACTCATAGTTATCTTGATACAACCAAGACTCTTTGTACATTGTGCTATAAGCCACTACTTCGTCATGCTGACGCTCTGCCTGTAGCGCCTCAAAGATCGCTTCGGCGGCGAGCATGCCTGACTTCATCGAGGTATGGGTGCCTTTGATTTTTGCGGGGTTCAAGAAACCAGCATCATCACCCACCAACACACCGCCTGGGAATGTGAATTTTGGTAATGAGTTAAGCCCGCCTTTAGTCAACGCTCGGGCACCATAAGAAATACGCTTACCACCTTCTAAAACACGCTTGATAACAGGATGGGTCTTCAAGCGCTGCATCTCATCAAATGGCGACATGTAAGGGTTGTGATAAGACAGATCCGCCACTAAGCCAAAGCTCACTTGGTTGTTTTCATCGAAGTACAACCACCATCCGCCAGTTGAGCCGGTTTCGGTCAACGGCCAACCAAGACCGTGCATGACCACGCCTTGCTCATGCTTATCAGGCTCGACTTCCCACAGCTCTTTTAGACCGATACCATAATGCTGAGGATCAGAGTCTTTATCTAGATCAAAACGGCTAATTAAGCGCTTACCCAAGTGACCACGGCTGCCTTCGGCAAAAATAGTGTATTTGGCCAGCAGCTCATAGCCAGGCTCAAAGCTAGGCTTGGCTTCGCCGTTGGCAGCCACACCCATATCACCAGTCAAAATCCCTTTTACCGAACCATCGTCATTGTATAAGATGTCATCGGCAGGGAATCCTGGGAACATCATCACTTCAAGCTCTTCTGCCTGTACAGCCAACCAACGAACCACATTGCCTAATGAGACAATGTAGTTACCGTCATTATGCATTGGGCCTGGAATCAATGAGTGCGGTACTTGAGTTGAACGTGTGGCAGAGTTTAAATAATAAAACCGATCTTCCGTCGCTGGTACGTTAAGCGGTGCGCCTTTGTCTTTCCAGTCTGGAATCAGCTCATTCAAGGCACGTGGTTCGATGACTGCACCTGATAAGGTATGGGCACCAAACTCGGAGCCTTTTTCGACCACACACACCATAAATTCATCGTTACCGGCTTCAATAGCGAGCTGACGTAAACGAATAGCAGCAGAGAGACCTGCAGGACCGCCGCCCACGATAATGACATCAAATTCCATTGATTCACGTTCGATCTCAGGTTCTGCTGCCACAGGCTCTACCACTGGTTCTACTTTATCTAGTGTTGCGGTCTCTGTTGCTACTGGTGCGTCAGCGTTCACAGTATTACTATCAATAACTGGCGTTTGATTGTCTTGCTCTTGCATACCTACTCCTAAACTTTTAGTGGCTTATCTCAGGGCATCATTAGCTTAACAACTGAATAATAGACTTGCGGTGCTAACGTCACTCAGACATATGGCTGCCCGATAAAAATGTGTCATCAATACAAAACCCACTTGACCATTTCAATAAAAAATCGTTACTCATTATAAAAGAAAAGTCCTACAAACACGATACGCATTTATGAGCAACGGTGTTAAGGTTATATCAAGGCAATGAAGGTATTTGGGCGATAAAGTTTCATCATACCTGAAACAAAAATTTATAGTAATAATAGATTTGCCAAACTTTGAATACTAAATAAAGGATTGAGCGATGAATAATGACAATAATCATGCTAATAGCAATCGTGAAAATAACGTAGAAGCTCCAGTTGGCAAGGGCTCTGGTTTGAATAACATGGATGCGCTAAGTCACTATCTTAAGTCTACAGCTGGGGCACGTGAAGGGCGCGCAATACCGCCACTCGAAAAATGGCATCCTGAAGATATCGCTGATATGGACTTAATTATCAAAGCAAATGGGGAATGGTGGCATGAGGGTGGGAAAATGACCAGACAGTCACTCGTCAATCTCTTTGCAACTATTTTGTGGAAAGAAGAGAACGACGGTGTAAACGAATATTTTTTGAAAACTCCTGTGCAAAAAATTCGTATTCAAGTAGAAGATGTGCCATTGCTGATCAATGATGTCGGTATCGTAAAAGAAAATGAGGTGAGCTGGTTGGAGTTTGTGACCACCACCGGTGACGTGGTGCGCTTGGATAATGAGCATCCTATTATATTAAAAGCATATCAGCCTGATAATGCCGCAGACCGTATAGATGAGTCGCAAGTACGCCCTTATATGCCAGTAAGAAATGGTCTGAACGCGCTGATTGGACGAAATACCTTTTATCATTTGACGGAGATTGGTGAACTAACAGAGCATGATGGTAAGACGATGTTGACCTTACAAAGCGGTGGGAAGTCTTACTCTATGACTATGCCAGACCATTAAACGTTAATACATCAACAGCAGCATTTATAGATTATGACAATAAAATCCATTTCATCAGTGGAGATGTCATAATACAAGAAACGCAGATATCTCTGATTGAGTAGAAATCAGAGATAATATAGAGATGATGATATGTATCTAAAAATGGCGGTGAAGTAACGATGGCGAGTGCTGCAAATCAGATGACAACAAGTCAGGCAAATATAGAACACACAAATATTTTGGATAGTCATGTGCTGTCAAACACTTCTATTAACAATGCTGGCATGAATGCAATGATTATCGATGCAATCAGCATTGATGATGCCCAACGTGCTCCGATAGGACTATTCGATTCGGGGATTGGCGGCTTATCGGTTTATTTGCATTTAGCCCAGCAACTACCTAATGAGCGCTATATATATTACGCTGATACCTTAAATGTCCCTTATGGCAACCGCGAGAGCGATGATATCGAGTCGCTCACGCTAAAAGCCGTTGAATGGCTGCATAAGCAAGGCTGTAAGCTGATTGTGATCGCTTGTAATAGCGCATCAGCTTATGCCCTAGATACAGCAAGAAAATGTTATCCGCAATTACCTATCGTGGGTTTGGTACCTGCTTTAAAGCCTGCTGTATTGGCAAGTAAAAGTGGACATGTGGCGGTATTGGCTACCAAAGCCACTTTAAATGGGTCATTACTCAATGATGTCATTGCCAGTTTTGCCAATCCTAATAGCACAGTGGTTACCAAGTATTTTGATCCACAACTGGTGCCTTGGGTAGAGGCTGGCATGCCAGTTGAGGATGAGACGGCTCGGCGTCTACGCCAACAGCTACGGGCATTTGCTAACGAGGGTATTGACCAGCTAGTGCTCGGCTGTACACATTATCCATTTTTTAAATCGTTTTTATTAGAAGAAATTGCGCAGCAGCAGTTGGCCATACAGGTGGTTGACTCTGGGCAAGCCATCGCTGAGCGAGTCAAGCAGCTATTGATCGCAAATCAGATGTCAGCCACTCTTTATAATGAGACAAGTACTCAGAATTTGAGTGCGATTAATAAGACAAATGTTGATATCAGACTGCCATTAACTTTCCATGCTACCAAATATAGTGATAGACTAAGCGCTTTGATTGAGCGTTTACTTGGTCAAGAGACTATACTGCAATACTATTCTGAGTAATGGTTAGCAAAGATATTTATGCAAAAACCTTTATTGCAGCATGGATGTGGTTAAAATACGTCGAATGTATTTTTGCAAGACTGTGCGAGTTGATACAAAACAAGATATTTTTGCTCTATTTCGTTTTATTTTCTTTTATGCCGCAACCTAAGCTCAGAGGTAATCGTGCCACATCGCCGCTATCATATTCATGTTATATGTGCTGACAACGATCAATTATTGGTGTTGGACAGCGTAGCGATATTTTTTCAAGTACGGGCGTTTTTGACTTATGACGTGTCTAGCAAGCTGCCAAAAGCTTCGCTATATGGTCGACAATGTATTGATTCTTGTGATTATGCATTGATGATCATTGGAGACAGTTACGGAGCCGTACAAAAGACAGGCGTGAGCCAAATGCATTTGAGTTACCTGAATGCCAAAGCTAAAGCCAAGCCCCTACTGATTTTCATCAAAAATCACTACCAAGAGACGGGTGTCAGTCGCCAATTACAAGAACTGATTAAACTCGTCTCTAGGCAAGACAATCAGATTTATTACTATGATACAGAGGACGATATCGAAGCGTTACTCGTACAAGCCTACTACAGCGCAGTAGCCAGTCATAAAGTGAGAGGTGGCTGGGTGAGAGCGACTGAGGAGATGATTAAATTTAGTCGACAAACGGTCGCCGAAAGACTTGCTGATCTCTTATCTAAGAATAAAAATACCAACACCAATACCAATACCAATACTAATACTAATACTAATACTAATACTAATACTAATACTAATACTAATACTAATACTAATACTAATACCAAGAAAGAACGTTCTGTTGATGAGAGTTTTGCGGCTGACAATGTTAGCAAACCAATTGTATTGACACAAACGTTTGATGTGCAATATAGTGCTCAAGCTTATGAAGGTGGTAACTTGAAGGATGTTACCAGAGAAGTAATATTATCTTGGCAAGAAGTATTAATCACCTTAATGAAAATACCGTCTACATTTTCGAGCTACGGGCTACAAAATGCCATTAATCGTCTGATCTCCCCAAAAGCTGAGATAGATATCAAAAACGATATGCCAAACGTTCACGCTGTCTCACGCTGCCAAATCTCTCAAGATGATCTCAATAACCTACAACGTCAGCTAGTAAGCGCCAACTGGATACAATTGACGACCTACGGTACACGTTTGTCACAAGAGCTTTGGAAGCTTACTTTTTATGCAAAAAACCTACTAGAAAATGAAGATTCTCAAACGTCTGAATAAGATCCATCCTCATGACTGCTACCCTTTAATATCATCAAAAATTCTCTGCAGAAATGCTCACGGTGACCATGGCTACGTTTTGTAATACAAAGCATACGCGGCAATGGTTGTGAATCGACTCAAGACTCGTGATAATAAGAACCATCAGATACTGATCTTATTTATATTAAAACTGGTATTAAAATTAAAAATGCATAAAACGTACTACAATATTGACCGATTAAGGAGAGCACACAATGAGTAACGCTAAAAATGACGAGTTATTAAGAGAGCTTGATGGTCTAGAGAAAAATATGCATGACGCTGATCAATTTCATACACTAGAAGAACAAGTGGCAGATATGAAACGTCGCGGCATCGACCCTAGCCAAGCTTACAAGGATTTGGATAGAAAAGCAGAAGATGAAGACTGGGGTGATGCGACTTGGAAAGAAAATGGCAAGTGGGAGCCAAAAACGGCTGCTGATCTAGACGATAACGCTCGTGAAAACTGGGACGGTGACAACGGTAAGCCAAATCCGCCACCTATTGTATAAGCACTTTTTGGACACGGTTATCATAGATACACAATGTCCATAAATATAAGACCTAAAAAAGCCACGCTATGAGTAGCGTGGCTTTTTTATGAATAAAATTATAGAGACTTTATCCTATCACGAGCCTTCGTCAATGCGAACTAGCTTGATCGTACCATCGGCACTAGCAACACGGCGATAGCGCGTATTAGTAGAAGTTGAAGGACTTATCGATGGTTGAGAAGAATAGCTATTAGGCGTAGTGGTCTGCTGCTCAATTAGCTGCCCCATACGATCAGCAGGCGCAGGGTTCAAAGGTCGGCTATTTGCTGGCTGACCGTACTGCCCTTGACTTGGTGCTGCATTACCAACGATAGCACGATAGAACTTTTGGCCTGCGCGTCCATCTGCTGGGAAAATGCCACGACTGGTCTGATATTGCTGGATAGCCGTGCGCGTGTTGTCCCCAATGATGCCATCAACACTACCAATATCATAGCCTGCATTTATTAAGGCTTGCTGAATATCTTTTGCTTGTTGACGACTGATACCAGGATCGTCTGTTGGCCAAGCGGTGATAAAGTCTGTTTTGCTACTGTCTTCGCGAGTAATCAAATCTGATAAATGGGCGATCGCCAAGGCATAGTTTTCTGAAGCATTATACGAGTAGAACGTATCAAAGTTTTTACCGACCAAAAACGCAGGACCATCGACACCAGCTGGTAGCAATAAACCCGCACGACTCAAGTCATAAGGCAGCGGACTGCCGTTAGCCAGCGTTAGACCTTGATTGCGCCAATGGCTGATAGATTTTTTGTCTTTACGGTTGGAAGCCGCCCAAAATCCATCAGGTAGTTTGACTTCATAACCCCAAGGCTCACCCGTGCGATAACCACGTTTGTCCAAGAAATTTGCAGTAGAGGCGAGCGCATCAGGCACACTATTTACGAGGTCACGACGTCCATCACCATCACCGTCCACTGCCAACTCCAAAAAGGTACTAGGCATAAACTGCGTTTGTCCAAATGCACCTGCCCACGATCCCGTCATGTCATTAGGTGCGATATCGCCATTTTGTACGATTTTTAGGGCATTGGCATACTCACCTTGAAAGTAGCTTTGACGACGATCAAAACAAGACAACGTCGCCAAAGATTCAAACAATGGCTTTTTGCCCAGCGTCTGACCAAAGTTAGACTCTACGCCCCACACGCCAAGCACATGCTCCGCTTTTACGCCATAGCGCGATTCGATTTGGCGCAGCGTGTCACGCCACTGGCGCTTGGCACGGATACCATCTTCGACACGCTCTTTGTCTACTAGCGCGGATAGATAATCCCAGACATCTTTTTGAAACTCTGGCTGATAGTTGAGTGACTGAATGACACTAGGATCAGGCTGGCTTGGACGATAGTTGTTAAAGGTATAGCTACTGACACCGCGAAACTTGCTCGAATTTTTTAGGCCATCCAAGCATTGCTGAAATTCACTATTGGACAGATCTGGAGCGGGCGGCTGAGCTGCTTGGGCAGTGCTCGCAAGGCTAATGCCAACTGCAACACTAAGCAATGACAAGGTAGAAAAAGGAGTCAAACGCATGAAAATATCCTATAAACATCAAAGTGATTATTGAGAGAAAAAAGCAAAAGGTAAAAAACGATATTAACGTAGAGTAACCAATCTAAACAGTAAAGAAAAGGTATCGCAGCACTCAGTTACTATAAGCTGACGTTCGCGTGAGGTTGGGAGAGTATTTTGTTGAGCTAAAAGTTCAAAGTGTCAGACAGCATTTAAATTTCAGAGATTTTTTAGCAAATAGAACCTATCTACTTAGCTAGCAAATTATCCAACTCTTTAATAAAGCCATGAATCCGCGCCGCATTTTTACCCAAATCGCTACCACCAATCCGCGACTTACTACGTATATCGACTAAACGTTCATTCTCGCTATCCGTGACAAGTACGACGATATCGTCTTTAAAACCGAAACAAGCAGTGGTGTCCGTCGCTTCTATAATGTCTTTATCTGCATCAATATTGACCAGCTTCCAGCCCAAGTTCTCAATGGCTTGTGTGCTTGCCGCAACCAATTCAGGTTGCGTTTGGTCATAGCGTAATGTCTTTAATTCAGGATAACCGATACGCTGTTGCTCTGCGGTCTCGATACCATCGTAAGCGACTGGATTGGGTGCATCAGCGCGTAGTAGGGCAATCGCCACAAATGCAGGTGGGTTCATCAAGTCGGTAGAAATATCATGGATGGGCGGTACGTTTTTGGCGGTATTCATCATGCTTAAAGGGATAGCAATGGCAGTGATGGCAAGCACTGCCGAGATTAACGCGCTACCAATACTCGCCGTGTTTCGTTTAAACAATAGCTGTATGGTTAATAGTATTAATGCCGCAATACCAGTAAATACCCCAAATTTAAACCCTGTAAACGCATTCGCTAAACCGATCATGCCAAATTGATAGAGTGGCCCTGCGAGCACGACCAGTAAGACAGCAATCAAACTTATCAGACCAACGAATATTTTCATTGCGCTTCTTCTTTGTGATTGAGTACTAACTCATTGCTGCGCAAACCAATTCTTTGTTGCTTATTTCAATAGCCAAATATGCTCTGTGACTTTTAGATTAGGTGCAGACCCTATAGAAGAAGGTTCGCTTGCTAGCTTACAGATCTGATAGTGACTGCCATAATACTGCTGCACTTGCTCATGATTGATAGAGAACGGCGGCCCATCTTTTTTGTTTTGATCATATTCTAGCGTGATCAATAGTTGCGGCGCGGCCTTATTATTATAGCTATCAATATGCTCAATTTTATCAACATTACCACTAAGCTGTCGTATCTGTTTGCTATAGTCGGGACGCATATCAGCTGGCAGAGCAATCAAAGCTGCTTTATCATATATCGCATCGATAGTACCTAAATCTGTAGAGGTCAAGGCAAAGATATCAGCGGCCCAGAGTGTAATAGTTCGCTGCTCATCACCATCTACCAGCTGACCTTGGTAGCATTTAATATCTGGATTTTCTACATGCTGAGAGACAATAGGTTGGATATTTTGTTCAGCAAAGAATTCTTGTACGGCTGTCTCGACCAACTCAACGCCCACCACATCATACCCTTGTGCCGCGAGCCAAACCATATCGATAGATTTGCCGCAAAGAGGAACAAAGATACGGCTACCGACTGCTAAATCTAAGTGATCAATATACTCAGTTAATAATGGATTAACAGCTGACTGATTAAAACCAATGCGCTTTTCTTGCCAGCGTTTGTGCCAAAATTCGGGATTCATAATTTACGCCTATCTATAGGTATTTGTTGATATCTTTATAATAACGTCTTATTTGAAAATGCTGAACACAATAAAAAGCCAAACACCTATTTTATAAGCATTTGGCTAATATCGAGTATCATGCTAATGATCTTTTGAATGAATAATATACTATTCACACTAGCGTTTAGCTTACCATATATTGACTAAATTCTTTACGCAGTTTGGCAAGCTTGGGCGGTATGGCAAAGTTGCAATACGCTTGTCCTGGATTTCTGTTAAAGAAGTCTTGATGCGCCTCTTCCGCTTGATAAAACTCAACAGCCGGGTGTACTTCTGTGACAACATTGATGCCCATATCACGCAGCTTATTAATGGTACGATCAACCGTTGGTTTTTGATCTTCTTCGGTATAAAAGACCACGCTGCGATACTGACTACCAACGTCATTGCCTTGACGATCCATCGTGGTGGGATCATGGGTGGCAAAGAATACATCGAGGATCACTTCTAACGGTACGACAGAGTCATCAAACTCGACTTTGATGACTTCGACGTGTCCAGTATCACCACCGCATACGGCTTCATAATTGGCTGATACTGCATCGCCGCCCATGTAGCCAGATACGACAGACTGCACGCCTTTTACGGATAAAAAGACAGACTCGGTGCACCAAAAGCAGCCACCGCCTAATACGATTGTTTGCATAATTTTTCCTATTTTTATAAATATAGAGGTTAAGCCAATAGCGATCTGCCTGACTGTTTTTTATTGGGCACACGCTATTTAGCATTGTCATTTAGCTTAGCAGGCCATCTGGTGGCGATAAGTAACAAACAGTAATGTTATAATGGGCTTTTGCTACGTGTGGTATGACCGCAGCGCTGATAAAAACGGTGCGGTTTGCCCATCATTTTATTTGAATAATGAGTGTGACCATGAGCCAGCCAACGCCCGATACTGCCCCAGCCATCCAGCATGATACGCTATTTACCACACCGCTGGACAAAGCGGCGCGTTTTTCTTTTGATGAGCAAGTGGTGGCGTGTTTCCCTGATATGATTCGCCGTAGTGTCCCAGGTTACGGTCAGGTATTGGCGATGCTCCCTATCTTTGCGCGTCGCCATTGCAAGTATCGCCAGCAAAAGGGCAGCGGTCAGCGCGTGAGCCGCGTGTATGATTTGGGCTGTTCATTGGGTGCAGCCAGTATGACGCTGGCGGGCGAGTTTGACCCGCAAGATTTGCAGATCAAAGCCATTGATATTTCGCCTGCGATGACGACTGAAGCCACGACGTTATTGAGTGACAACTATCCTGAGCATGATATCGAAGTCATTACTGCAGATATTCGTGACGTTGAGCTTGAGCCATGCGACATGGTTATTTTAAATTTAACGCTACAGTTTTTGCCAGCAGCCGATAGAGTCGCAGTATTAGAGAAGATTTATGCGGCCTTGAGCGAAGGCGGCATACTGGTATTAACCGAAAAAACCCATGCCTTGGATGAGCAATACGATGCGTGGTTGGTTGAGCGTTATTATGACTTTAAGCGCGCCAATGGCTATACCGAGATGGAAATCAGTGGTAAGCGTAATGCGCTAGAAAACGTGCTAATTACCGATACGCTAGATGAGCATCATGCACGGTTAGATCACGTTGGCTTTAAGCGTCATCTGACGTGGTTTCAGTTTTTAAACTTTGTCTCTATTGTGGCGTTTAAATAATCCTTACTTTTAACACAGTTATTTCTTAATCATTACGGTAATCTGCTTCTATGCTCAACAACACCATCACGCACGCCGAACGCGAACTATATTTAACCCTATTAGAACTGGCAGAGCAGTATCCAAGCGCTTATGAATGGCTGACGCGCTTACCAACATGGTTAAATGCGATCAAAGACAAAGCCAACTACGCGCATGCACCAGCTTACCAAGCATCAGTAGCGCGATTGCCACATTTGACGGTCAATCACGTCGATTTAAATAGTGATACGTTGACGATTGAGGCAAGTCTGAATCAGTCTCAGCATAAACAAACGACCGCGTTATTAAAGCAGCTGATGCCGTGGCGTAAAGGGCCGTTTCAGATTGGTAATGATGAATCAGGTATTAAGATTGATACCGAGTGGCACAGTGATTGGAAGTGGCAACGGGTTGCACCGCATTTGAGCAGGCTTGATGGTCGGCGCGTATTAGACGTAGGCGGCGGCTCTGGTTATCACGGCTGGCGGATGGCAGGCGCTGGCGCAGACACGGTCATTATCATTGATCCGTCTTGCTTGTTTTATCATCAGTTTATGGCGATTCGGCATTTTGTCGGTAGCGCGGATGCTCATACTCATAATACAGGCCGTTACCGTACGCATTATATTCCTGTGCCGCTCGAGGCCTTGCCCGAGCATAGCCAATTGTTTGACACTGTATTTAGCATGGGTGTGCTCTATCATCGCCAGTCACCGTTCGAGCATTTACAACAGTTGAAAGGGCAGTTGGTCAAAGGCGGTGAGCTAGTGCTTGAGACGTTAGTTATCGAAGGCGATGCCAATACAGTCCTAGTACCGCACGACCGCTACGCGCAGATGAATAACGTGTATTTTTTACCATCGGTCGCCGCATTGATAGGCTGGCTAGAAAAAGCAGGTTTCTCAGAAGTGCGTTGTGTCGATGTGGCTGTCACCTCAACGGAGGAACAACGAAAAACCGAATGGATGACCTATCATTCGTTAACAGACTTCTTAGATCCTAATGACTCAACTAAGACCATCGAAGGATATCCTGCTCCTATGCGTGCGACTTTGATTGCGAAAAAGTAGCATTGATGGTGGTAGCTAACGTAAGGAAAGCATTATGAAGACATCAAAGACTTTTATTGTAGCTACCATCAGCTTGCTATCGCTACCTGCTCTCGCAGGATACGGCACCCCATCTGAAGGCTGGGGCTTTGTACAAGACGACTGGCAAGTGGTTTGTGATAATACGCGTACTTGCCGAGTGGCAGGCTACTCAAGTGACGGCTCAATAGATAAGCCTGCTTCAGTGCTATTCACCGTATCGCCAAAAGTAGCGCTGCCAAAGGCACAAATTCAGTTGGCATCAAAAGTATCCAAAGATAAGGCTGAGCTGTGGTTAAATAATAAAAACTATGGGACATTGCAGCCCACTGGAAGTGACGCTGCATTATATGATCTATCTGCTAAGCAAACACAAGCAATTATCGATAAGGCTCGTATCACGAACAAAATAGAAGTCAGAGCGGGTAACAATCGCTGGCGTATCAGCGACAAAGGGATATCATCAGTATTGCTCAAGCTCGATGATGTGCAGGGCCGAGTAGGGACGTCGATAGCATTGATTAGCAAAAACCAGCGTAATCAACAAACGCCGAAAGCGGCATTGCCAATTCCCACCATCAATAAGGCATTTGCGTATTCGGCAAAAGATAAAAAGACGCTCGCCCCATCAAAACTTAAATACTTTCAGCAAAATATAAATAACTGGGTCGACATTGACTCCAAGCAGCTCATCGGATCTGGAAATACAATGGGTGATTGTGAGCTGGTCAATCCAAAAACCGAAGCGTATCAACGGATGTCAGAGTATGGTTCTACTATGCTTGGCTGGGACTTTATACCAGTAGATAAAGCGCATACGTTAGCCGCGCATATCTGCTGGTCAGGCCCTTACAACTCAAGTACGGGTTATTGGCTCATTAATAACGACAAGCCTAGCAATCCTATGCTTATTACGACAGCAGGTAATGAGTATGATGCAGGTGATATCCACGCCGCTAACAAAGACCGCGGCATCGGTGATTGCTGGAATAGTGCGACATGGACGTGGAATGGTAAAACGTTCGTTAAGAGCGCAGAGGCGAGCACAGGATTGTGTCGCGGTTTTGCTGGTGGGGCATGGGATCTACCCACCTATGTGAGTAAAGTCATAGACAGTAATGGTAAGGCCCAATAAGAAATATTTGGGATTTAATGGCGAAAAATGGCTGATTATATCAGCCATTTTTTGAAAGCGACTTCCATGACTATTTTAAGGATGAAACCAACAGAGCCTGCGCCAAGGGCCAAAAAGATCCAAAAGGTACCTGCGCGCCCAGCATCAGAAGTTTTAGAGATATCCCACATGATAAAGAATAAGAAAGCGATGAATATCGGCAGTAAGACGTACAAGCCCCAACTGGTGACCGTACTGGCAGCAATAGCAAACATAGCGTAATCCTATAGGGTAATAACGCGTCTTCTATGGCGTAAAAGCGTCATAGACGCGCAATATAAACCATCATTATAACGTGTAAGCGGTTGCGTATAAACGACTGCTCAGTATCGGGCAACAGGAACGCTACAATTGACAAAGTCATTCGCTCATTGATTTTATATTATTTATACCAGATTTATTTTACTAAGCATCAGCAAACGAGCGAACAAAATTTATATTAATCCCAATTATCAATATTAGTTGTCATAACGGTAAGATTTTAGGGCTAATTTTGGCGCAAATGGTGCAATAAAGCGCAAAGATTGTTATATTTACAGATTACTTATCTTTTTGCATTATTTTATCCCTGCAATGTCGGTCGGCACTATAATAAGCAGTTATCGATTGCTCGCATTCGCACCGTTTTTGTTGTTTATTTAATTGAGTTCAAATCCCTATGTCACAAGCCCAAATTGATACGCTTGCATCCCTATTCAATGATGCCATTCAAACCTTACAAGCAGATGGTACGCTACCAAGCGACTGGCAGAATAACAGTCAAATCACGCGTACGAAAGATTTAAGCCACGGCGATTTTGCCAGCAATATCGCACTGACGGCGGCCAAAGCGGCCAAGGCAAATCCGCGTCAACTCGCTGAAAAAATCGTCAGCGCGCTGCCTGAGAATCAAGACATTCGCCAAGTAGAAATTGCCGGTCCTGGATTTATTAACGTATTTTTAAACTCGGAAGCTAAGTTTTCGGTACTAGACGATATCTTTACCTTACAAGATCGTTTTGGTCTGAGTAATCAGCTTGATGGTCAAAAGGTACAAGTCGAGTTTGTCTCTGCCAATCCGACCTCAAGTCTGCATGTCGGTCACGGACGTGGTGCGGCGTTTGGTATGAGCGTATCAAACTTGCTAGAAGCCATTGGTTACGACGTCACACGTGAGTATTATGTTAATGATGCGGGTCGTCAGATGGATATTTTGGCGACCAGTACCTATTTGCGTTATTTAGAATTGAATGGCGAAACGGTCACTTTCCCAGTCAACGGCTACCAAGGCGACTACGTTCGCGATATCGCACAGACATTAAAAACGCAGCATGGTGACAGCTACGTTCATCGTTTTGCCGATGTTGCCAAAGACGTACCAGAAGACGCAAAGTTTGAGATCAATGCTGACGGTGAGAAAACCTTAGTGTCTGGTGATAAAGAAGCGCATATTGATGGTTTGATTGCGGGTAGCAAAGCCTTGCTTGGCGATAGCTACGCGCTATTTTTGAATGCGGCATTGAGCAGTATTTTGGCCGATATCAAAGACGATTTAAACGACTTTGGTGTGAGCTACGAGTGCTGGTTCAGTGAAAGATCGATTGATAGCGAGATTGAGCCTGTCCTACAAACACTCGATGACAAAGGCTACTTGTACGAAAAAGACGGCAACATCTGGTTCAAATCGACCGATTTTGGTGATGAAAAAGACCGCGTGGTTCGCCGTGCTAATGGTCAGTCGACGTATTTTGCCTCGGACATTGCTTATCATAAAAACAAGTTTGATCGCGGCTTTGATAAAGTGATTAACGTGTGGGGCGCCGACCACCATGGTTATGTGCCACGAGTAAAAGCGGCGCTGCTTGCGTTGGGAATCGATGCAGAACGCCTTGATGTTGTATTGGTACAGTTTGTGGCATTGTGGCGCGGCAGTGAAAAAGTACAAATGTCCTCGCGTTCAGGTCAGTTCGTCACCTTGCGTGATTTGCGCGCAGAAGTTGGCAATGATGCGGCGCGTTTTTACTACGTCGCGCGTAAGCCTGAAGTACACATTGACTTTGATTTAGAGCTTGCCAAATCACAAAGCAAAGACAATCAAGTGTATTATATTCAGTATGCGCATGCGCGTGTTTGCCGTGTATTAGAAAAACTGGCAACCTACGATTTGGCAGTAGATGATGCTGTTGGTTTGGCACATCAAGATTTGCTTAATGCGCCCAATGAAGACGAGTTGATTAAACTGTTAGCTGGTTATCCAGCGACACTATTACGTGCAGCGACTGGCTACGAGCCGCATGTCTTGACTAACTACTTAAAAGAGCTTGCTGCATTGTTCCACGGTTGGTATGACACCAATCGCATTTTGCCTGTGAGTCTCACGACAGGTGAAACACCAAGCCCAGATGAGATGGCATTGATGCAAGCACGTTTGCGCTTGTCCAAAGCAGTTAGACAGGTCTTGGCGAACGGCCTTGGTTTGCTCGGCTTGTCAGCACCTTCTGCTATGTAGTCATTTTCTAACATGTGACATGAGTATAGACAGCCAATAGCATTAATTCGATGATGACCGTTAAATTCAGTAGGGAGAACGAGATCCATGCTAGCCAAAAAACCGAAAGGCGCAACAGAAAAGCGCAAATCAAGTAGCGTATCGGGCTTATTGTGGATGTTTGTTGGGGCAGTATTGACCCTTATGATCGGGGTATTTATCTACCTTTCACCATTATTCAACTTTAGTCCCGCTGATGGTAGCGCCGAGAACGATCCTGACAGGCAGGTGCAGCCGCGCGTAGATACTGATACCGATAATGGCGATTATGAATTCTACGATATTTTGCCCAATCAAGAGATGGCAACCATTCCTGATGAAGATATCGCTGAGATTGATAACGATCAGATAGGAGATATTGGCGCGTTTGAGCCGGATGTCGTCGTGACCCAGCCGGATAGTACGGCAGCTAATGGTATAGATAATGCTGGTAGCTTTGGTAATGCGGAAAGTCCTGCAGGCGAGACCAGTGGCGGTAGTAATACTGCTGCGGGCGACGATATTGTTGTTGTTGAAGAGGACGCAACTTATGATGGCACGCCACCTGCTAACACCAGTAACTCTGCGACCCGTAGCAACAATGCAGGAGCAGGTACGGCAAGTATTCAAGCGGCCAAACCTGCTGCGACCTATATTTTGCAGATCAATAGCTTTAGTGATGCAGATGAAGCAGATCGTCGCCGCGCCCAAGTATTGATGGCAGGCGTGGATGCCAGAGTAGTCAAAAATACGACAGGCAATGGCTTACCTATCTATCAGGTAATCTCGCGTCCGTTAAATAACCGTCAGGCAGTGACAACAGCACAGCAGCGCCTACAGAACAATGGTATAGACTCTATTATCGTTGAACAGCGTCGCTAGGTTTATATTCAATCATCTTGAGTAACTGTATTTATAAATAAGAAAGAAAGCGTCGTCATGACGCTTTTTTTATCTCTTGATTTTATCAAATGCTTTCTAATTGTTTTATCCTATTAAACGTTTATTAAGAGTATGGCTATGACCGTATCTAACTCAGTAACACCGCAAGCAGGCGTTATCAAAGCATTTTTTCAAAAATACTTTATCGATGCTTTTACTGGTATGGCTTTAGGGCTATTTGTCACACTAATTGCTGGCTTGATTATCTCGCAAATCGGTGGCTGGTTGGGTTTGCCAGCATTGGTTGCTGTCGGTAAGCTTGCTTCAATATTAATGGGAGCAGGCATCGGGGTGGGTATCGCTTATTATTTAAAAGCGCCAACACTCGTCATGCTTAGCTGCCTTGTAGCAGGTATGTTGGGTGCGCATTCTGAAGCACTAATGGCAGGAACGCTATTCATACCGCAAGAGGGTGGCCCTGCGACCTTTGTAGCACTGCCAGGCAACCCAATCGGCGCTTATCTGACGTCTGTATTCGCTTATCGTGCTGGTAAGTGGATCGCGGGCAAGACCAAGCTCGATATTTTATTAGTGCCCTTAGCAGTGTGTGGTATCGCGCTATTGGTCTGTGCGCTGCTCAATCCGCCTGTTGTTGCGGCAGTTAATGCGATTGGACAAGGGATTCACGCGGCAACTGAGCTACAGCCATTGCTGATGAGTATCGTGATTGCAGTCGTCGTTGGTATCTTATTGACGCTACCAACGTCGAGCGCTGCCATTTGTATTGCGATTGGCCTTGGTGGTTTGGCGGGCGGTGCCGCAGTTGTTGGCTGTGCCGCGCATATGATTGGTTTTGCCGTGGCCAGTTTTAAGGATAATGGATTCAGTGGCGTGATATCTCAAGGATTGGGAACCAGCATGCTGCAAATCCCTAATGTGCTAAAAAAACCTATCGTTTTGCTGCCTGCCGTTATTGCGAGCGCGATCGTTGGCCCTATCGCGACTGTCGGATTTGGCTTGGCTTGTACGGCGACAGGGGCGGGCATGGGTACCGCTGGTCTGGTTGGTGTGTTCGGCGTTATTGAAGCATCACAAGAAATCATGAGTACGACCCAATTATGGACAGCGATTGTCCTTCTGATGTTTGTATTGCCTGCAGTGATTGCAGGTTTGGTCGCTTACATCATGCGCCGTATGGGCTGGCTAGTCGCCGGTGATATGAAGCTGCCCTAAAAACGGTTAAAAATTTGTATTCGTGACCATACAACAAAAAAGCCCTGCTGTTCAAAAACAGTAGGGCTTTTTTATTTAAGGAGCGTCAGTTAGTTATGGTGCGGTACTTGTTTTATCACTACGCTTGTTATTGCGTCTTGGTTTTAGTTTACGCGATAACTGAGTGATGTCGTTTATAACTTCACTATAATGTGATGGGAATACCCGCTGAATGGCATCAACCATTTTGGCATCATTCCCAATTAAGCAGCGCTGCTGATTGGTCGCAGCGGCATGTAAAATAATCCAAGCTGCTTCGCTGGCATCAAATTTCAACAGTTTATTGAAGCTTCTAATGGCTTTATCACCAGTAGGCATACCGACCGTACTGGTACTATCATTGCCACGTGCGCTATTGGCAATATTGGTTTTGATACCGCCTGGATGGATACAGGTCGCTGATACACCGCAGTTTTGAATGTTAAGCTCTTGACGCAGGCTTTCTGTAAAGCCGCGTACCGCAAATTTACTGGCATTATAAGCAGAATATGAAGGCTGAGCGGTCAAACCAAACAGGCTGGAAATATTGATAACATGACCATGTTCTTTAAACTGGCGGGGTTGATCGTCCTGATTATCACTCGTCACCTCGCTGCTTTGTTTGACACTGTTTTTGATGAGTGGTAAAAACGCTTTGGTGCCATAAACCACGCCCCAAAAATTGATATCCATTACCCACTCAAGCTCTTCAATACTAGCGCCCTCTATCGTCGAAGAGAAGGCCACGCCTGCATTGTTAAAGATGAAATTGACTTTGCCATGGTCGCGCATCACGCTATCCGCCCACGCTTGCATAGCGTCATTGTCTGAGACATCAAGTACAGTCATGGTGACCTTAACATCATAACCAACCAGCATCTCTTTGGTTCGTGCCAGTTGTTCTACATTGATGTCTGATAGCGCCACATGACAGCCCATTTTTGCTAAGTGAAGCGCAAGCTCGCGTCCCATCCCAGAACCTGCGCCAGTGATAGCGGCGACATGGTTTTGGTAATAAGGTGCAATATCATTATCTTGTTCGCTGGGTGTATAAAAGGGCAGGTGCTGGCGTAATGAGGACGCCATCGTGGTTATATTGTTAAGCATAATAAACAGTCCTTTGTATTATTCATGATGGGTATACATCGTTGCTATTTACATTAGCATGATTTGTCATAGGCTTACATGCGATTGATAAACGCTGCTGTCATTTCATTATGCGGTTACTTCTAGAGTGCTAAGGCGCTAAGAATCTGACGTTATCAAGGTTAGTTGCATCATTGAGAAGAGGTTTAGGGGATGAGTAGCCACAAAAAAAGCGTCTGACTCATAGAGCCAGACGCTTTTTTGAATACTTCATTATTAATAATGAGCCATCTAAGTCTCATTATGCATTAAGCAATTTTAGGTATTTTACCTTCATTGATGACTTCTGCATCAACCATCACGGTCTTGGCATTTTCCATAGAAGGTAGCTCATACATGGTCTCAAGCAAAGCGTTTTCTACGATAGAACGTAGACCGCGCGCGCCAGTTTTACGCTCCATAGCTTTTTTGGCGATGGCATCAAGTGCTTCATCTGTAAAGCTGATCTCAGCGCCTTCCATATCGAACAAGTACTTGTACTGTTTAACCAGTGCGTTCTTAGGTTCGGTAAGGATTTGTACCAAGGCTTCTTCATCAAGCTCTTTGAGCGCTGCCAGCACAGGCAGACGACCGATCAGCTCAGGAATCAAACCAAACTTGATCAAATCTTCTGGCTCAACTTCTTGTAGCAAGTCTGAGCTACGACGACTGTCGTCTTTTGAGCTGACATCCGCGTTAAAGCCGATACCACCTTTTTCGGTACGTTGCTGAATGACTTTATCAAGTCCTGCAAACGCGCCGCCGACGATGATTAGGATGTTACTGGTATCGACTTGGATCAGCTCTTGCTGAGGGTGCTTACGACCACCGTGCGGTGGAATCGCAGCAACGGTGCCTTCGATCAGCTTGAGTAGCGCTTGCTGCACGCCTTCGCCCGACACGTCACGCGTGATCGATGGGTTGTCGCCTTTTTTACTGATTTTGTCGATTTCATCAATATAGATGATCCCTTGTTCCGCTTTGGCCACATCATAGTCAGACGCTTGTAGTAGCTTTTGCACGATATTCTCAACGTCTTCACCGACATAACCTGCTTCGGTTAAGGTGGTAGCATCGGCCATTGCAAATGGCACGTCAAGCAGACGAGCCAAGGTTTGCGCTAGCAATGTCTTACCAGAACCAGTCGGACCAATGAGCAAGATATTGCTTTTTGCCAATTCTACCATCGCATCATCAGCGCCAATTTTGGCTTTTTTGCTGTCGTTGGCGAGTGTTTGGCTAACTTTTAGACGTTTGTAATGATTGTAGACAGCGACAGACAGTGCTTTTTTGGCAGCGTCCTGACCGATGACATATTCGTCAAGCTTGGCACGTAGTTCTTTTGGGGTAGGGAGTTTTTTATTGACCCAAGAGGTATCTATTTCGCTGTCGTCATCACTGTATTCCGCGCTATCTGCGATTAGATCAGTACATAACTCGATACATTCATTACAGATATTGGCATCGTCAGCGGCAATCAGCTGCTGGACATCGCTTTTGGCTTTACCGCAAAACGAGCAATGCGGGGTATTATCTTCTGCCATAAAAGGCGCTCCTAAAGTTTAAAACTGGTTAGTCTATTTGCGACATATCGATGGTTGTATTGGTTGAACGCTCATACCTGCTTACGATCTATCAGGTATGAGCGGCATATTGATTTACCATACAAATAGACTATAACTATTCTTATGATGGCACTCTCAATTGAGAGGCATAGCGCTTATGCTTTGATTATAAAGAATCAGGGCGGCGCTCTAATACTTCGTCAACCAAACCGTATTCTTTGGCTTCCTCAGCATCTAACCAAAAATCGCGCTCGACGTCTTTTTCGATTTTTTCGAGTGGCTGACCAGTACGCTCAGATAGGATCTGGTTCAAGCGTGCACGAGTTTTTAGAATCTCACGGGCATTGATCTCGATGTCCGTCGCTTGACCTTGCGCGCCGCCTGATGGCTGGTGAATCATCACGCGAGCATTGGCGAGTGAGTAGCGCTTGCCTTTTTGACCCGCGGCCAACAAGAATGAGCCCATGCTATAAGCACCGCCCATACAGATGGTGGATACTTCAGGTTTGATAAAGTTCATGGTATCAAAGATTGCCAAGCCTGCACTTACTGAGCCGCCTGGTGAATTGATATACAAATGAATGTCTTTGTCAGGGTTTTCAGCTTCTAGAAATAGCAGCTGTGCGACGATTAGATTGGCCATATGGTCTTCGACTTGACCTGTCAAAAAGATCACACGCTCACGCAATAGGCGTGAAAAAATATCAAACGAGCGTTCACCGCGTGAAGACTGCTCAACCACCATTGGTACTAGCGCCGCTTGGGTGGTTTGTACTTCTTTGTGCGCACTCATCAGCATATCAAAATGTGGGTTAGCAGTGATGCGTTCATAATCTGTCATAGAAAAGTCCTATCGATAAAGGGATAAAATAAAAAACAGTTAAAATGGTTTTATTGTCTGGTATGTTTTGTGCTAATGGGTAGTTTATAGGGGGACTACGTCCACTATTCAAGCCTATAAAACCCGTTTGTGCATAAAATAGGTGAAAAAGTGAGCATCCTATTTATTTGTGCTTTTTACAAATCTAAAAAGAATACAAAAGATAGATACTGACCCAAATATCCGCAAATTAGGTACATGCTACGGAAGCTTATCCTGATATAGATATCATAGAGCAGTGTCTCACCATACTTTTTAACATAGAATACCTGATTAACTGCCTTGCAATCTACCTATCTTACCGTTCATCTACCTATCTTACTGTTCAATTGTGCAAATGGTTCATTATCAAATCAATCATTGAACGCATTTACTTATAAATAGAAAGAGTAGCATAAATTGTTGTGTTGACTGCCTAAGTCTAAATGCTAAAAAATGGTGCACATTATTAAAAAATGCCATATTTTGGTGCAAATAACCACTTACTTCTCAAGTACCAGTGGTAAAAGGCTGATTAAAAAATAACTAAACCAGCTTTGTCATGTTAGTAAGAAAAAATATACAGTCAAAACCAAAGTAAAATCATTATGTTGGGTGTGATGGTGGACTGTATGTAAGAGTGTTTGCATATGAGTTGGCATAATGCTTGTATAGACAGTGAAATTAACTGACTTTTTGGTCAGGAGCCAGATTACTAGATTGTATTTAATGAGTAAAATGAGCAAATGAGTATATAAAATGAGTTGGGCTTCTTCTTTAACATTGAGTTTTGACACTGTTAAGCGCACAGATACTGCCAAAATTGCGGGTGCTACCGCTAAGACGCGGCTATCTCATCGTAAGCACACGGGCGCGCTTATGGTACAGCGTGCCCTATATCCTGAGCCACGTGTGCAGCAAGGCATTTGCCATATATTGATGTTATATCCGCCAGCAGGTATCGCAGGCGGTGATACGCTGACGATAGAGTTGCATTTAGACAATGGCAGCCATGCTGTTATCACCACACCAGGGGCGGGCAAGTGGTATGGTAATGACAGTGTCAGCCAAAAACATAAAGCTCGGTCGGACGACAACGACACGCACCAAAGTATGAGCCAAAACAAGATAGCTGCCTATGCAAGCCAACATCTGCAAGCCAAACTCGCCGCACATGTTCGCTTAGAATGGCTACCACAAGAGAGTATTATTTATAACGAAGCCAATATGCATGCAGTGAGCCGTTTTGATTTAGCTGACTCATCTAGCTTGCTGACTTGGGAGATTAGCGTATTTGGACGGCAAGCATATGATGAGCAGTTCCTGCAAGGGCGTTATCATACTGGATTGAATATCTATCGAGACGGCAAAATTATCGTTACTGATCGGGTCAAACAGGCTGCCCAAAGTCGCTGGTTTACATCGAGCCTAGGACTAGCAGATCAGCATATTTATGGATCGTTTTGGGCAGTGCCAAGTTTGAGCGATGTACATGACAACGCTGCACTGCCTGCCTCTCCCGCACAATCAGACGAGACAGCCTTAGCAACGATGAAGCAAGCCCTAGCTCGCTATTTAGACAGTACCATCGTCGCATTACGCCATATCATTGCTGAGGCTGAATTACATGTCTATTGTACTCATAACGGACAGGCCGTGAATATTCGGTATATCGGCTCAGATGTGCGCGGCTGTTTTGAAGCCTTTTATCAAATCAGAGAAGTCTTGCGACATCATTGGTGGCAGCTTGAGCCTTGCCGTCCGCGTATTTGGGACACCTAAGTCTACGGTTTTTCATAGCTAAGCCACACGACCTGATAATCTGCTATAACTTTTATAATAAATAAAATAAGGATTTGCCATGCATCTGACGCCAACAGAAAAAGACAAGCTCATGCTATTTACCGCTGGCATGGTGGCTGAGCGCCGCAAAAACCGCGGTGTTAAGCTCAATTACCCCGAAGCCATCGCTTATATCAGTATGTTGCTGATGGAAGGGGCTAGAGATGGCAAAAGAGTGGCTGAATTAATGAGTGAAGGGGCTACTTACCTGTCTGCCGATGATGTCATGGAAGGGGTGGCAGAGATGGTCGATGAAGTGCAAATCGAGGCGACCTTCCCTGATGGTACCAAATTGGTCACGGTACACAATCCCATCGTATAGTTCTGTCTATCACTAAATGATCACTCCAAAATAAGGCGGCTCCCATGCAAGCAGGCGAATATAACATCCAAGATGGTGACATTATCCTAAACCAAGGACGACAAGTACAGACCATCAGTGTGAGTAATACTGGCGATAGACCGATCCAAATCGGCTCGCATTATCACTTTTATGAAGTCAATGATGCGCTGAGCTTTGATAGAGAGCAGACCCGTGGGTATCGCCTAAATATTATCTCTGGCACGGCAGTTCGTTTTGAGCCGGGGCAGTCGCGAGAGGTAGAATTGGTGGCTTATGCGGGTAAGCAGGAAGTATATGGCTTTGCAGGTCGTGTCATGGGCGCGGTTCAACCAGATAAGACCGATGAAAAGCAACTGGCTACTTCGCAAAAGCGGGTGAGTCGGCAGATTTATGCAGAGCATTTTGGTCCGACAACAGGGGATAAAGTGCGTCTTGCCGACACTGAGCTTTGGCTACAGGTTGAGGCTGATTTGACCAGCCATAAAGATACTGCTGTTGACCAAGCGAATACGTCACAAAGTGATGAAGGTACTAGCCATACTACCGAGATCAAGGGTGAGGAAGTTAAGTTTGGCGGCGGCAAAGTCATCCGTGATGGTATGGGTCAAGGGCAACTGCTGGGGGCTGAGGTTGCAGATACCGTGATTACCAATGCGCTGGTTGTAGATTATACGGGTATCTATAAAGCCGATATCGGTATCAAAAATGGCCGTATCAGCGCGATTGGTAAAGCGGGTAATCCTGATATCCAGCCTGCCATCGATATTCCGATTGGCAGCGCGACCGAAATCATCGCTGGTGAAGGCAAAATCCTCACCGCAGGCGGCGTCGATAGTCATATTCACTTTATCGCGCCTCAGCAGTGTGAGACGGCGCTGATGTCGGGGGTGACCACGATGCTAGGCGGTGGCACAGGCCCTGCCCAAGGTACGCTCGCGACTACTTGTACGCCGGGGGCATATCATATTGCCTCAATGCTACAATCTACCGATAGTATCCCTATGAATATTGGGCTATTGGGTAAAGGCAATGTGAGTGTGCCCACCCCAATTGCTGAGCAAATCGAAGCGGGTGCCGTCGGACTCAAGCTACATGAAGATTGGGGTACGACGCCGCAAGCCATCGATAATTGTCTGAGCGTTGCTGACGATTATGATGTGCAAGTTGCGATTCATACTGACACGTTAAATGAAAGTGGCTATCTTGAGAGTACACTAGGCGCATTTAAAAACCGCTGTATTCATACCTTTCATACTGAAGGGGCAGGTGGTGGCCATGCGCCTGATATTCTAAAGGCCATTGGCGAGTCGCATGTGCTGCCATCTTCCACCAATCCTACTAGGCCTTATACCGTCAATACTATTGACGAGCATCTCGATATGCTCATGGTTTGTCATCATCTAAGTCCAGCTATCGCAGAGGACGTAGCATTTGCCGAAAGCCGTATTCGTCAAGAAACCATCGCGGCTGAAGACATATTGCACGATTTGGGTGCTATCTCGATGATGAGTAGCGATTCACAAGCGATGGGGCGCGTGGGTGAAGTGGTCATTCGCACATGGCAGACGGCGCACAAAATGAAAGTTCAGCGTGGTCATCTGGCTCCAGATGCGACAGCACAAACAGAGCATCAAGCGCAGCATATTACTCTGACCGACTACGATCAAAGCGCGGACAATGATAACTTTCGCATCAAACGCTATATCGCAAAATATACGATAAATCCTGCGATTACGCATGGTATTAGCGATATGGTCGGCTCCATTGAAGTGGGTAAATGGGCGGATATGGTGCTGTGGTCGCCCAAGTTTTTTGGGGTAAAACCTGAATGCATCATCAAAGGTGGCCTGATCGCTGCGGTACCGATGGGCGATATCAACGCCTCTATTCCCACCCCTCAGCCTGTGCATTATCGTCCTATGTTTGCGTCGTATCCCAAATCGGTTGCTCAAACCAGCATCACCTTTATGTCGCAAGCCGCGATAGACAAACAAGTCGATAAGCAGCTTGGATTGACCAAAGTCATTCAGCCTGTCCATGGGATACGTGAGATTCGCAAAAGCGATATGCGCCTCAACAGCTACTGCCCAGATATGGACATCAATCCTGAGACCTACGAAGTACGTGCCGATGGTAAGACACTTACCTGTGAGCCTGCTGAGGTACTGCCCATGGCACAGCGTTATTTTTTATTCTGATTTTTATTTTAAGATTTAAAGACACATGACCAAAGGCTGTCTTAAAAAGCGTGTCACAGGCTTATAGAGAGCTGGTTTTGGCGTGATCTTCCCATTGATTGCTGACTGCCATTTTGGGCACTTTTATTATCAATACTATTATTCAATCGTTTGAGCCACAGTAAACAGAGCATTATATTTATGAAAATATTTAATACCCGTCTCCCTACCTTAAGTGATATCCAACAAGCGCAATTGACTGCCCAGCGCCAAGCGGATGACTATCTGCTTTTGGACTTTGATACTCGTCAGCATTCGCGATTTCGAGCTGTGACAGTTTCAGGGGAGGCGGTCGGTATCGATTTGCCGCGTACTGGTGTCTTAAAAGGAGATGACGTCCTCACCAATGCCGCAGGGGAGTTGATGCAAGTCATCGCCAAGCCCCAAGCGGTGACCAAAGTGACGGCAGCCGATGATTTTTTATTAATGAAAGGCGCATATCATTTGGGCAATCGCCATGTGCCGTTGATGTTTGAGCACAGTGCAGCAGGGTACGCGCTGTATTTTGAAAACGATCATGTACTGGCACAAATGCTAGAAAATCTTGGGCTGCATACTGAGCCTGCATCAGTGCCGTTTGAGCCTGAAACGGGTGCTTATCAGACAGGACACGGGCATTCGCATAGCCATTCTCACGCTCATACGCATTCGCATAATGACGCGCATAGCCATGATGATGACCATGACAACAACCACAATCACAGTCATAACCATGATGACAGCCACAGCCATCATAATGCGTCTATAGGTCGCTCAAATGAGGATTGATGGCAGTACTCAGTCCCATCAGTCTGTCCAACTTGGGCAAATGTTGATGCTGGCCTCTAGTAACTTGCCGATTGGTAGCTATACCTACTCACAAGGCGTAGAGTCAGCGATTGAGTCAGGCATTATCTCTGATGAAGCCAGTACGCTTACCTTTATGCAAGACTATCTTGCGCTGGCTGTCATTGGCTACGAGCTACCTATATTGGCACTTATCATGTGTGCGCTTGATCAAGGTAATGAGGTGCTAGTAGCAAATCTGGCACATGATTATCATGCAGGCCTTGAGAGTAAAGAGTTTATACTAGAGTCGCAGCAGCTAGCGCAGGCGATGGTATCTTGGCTCAACGAGGTACTGAATCTTGGTATACCTGCTGAGATACCTGATGATGGTTATTTACCACTTTTTGCTCACATTGCCCAGCATTGGCAGCTGCCACTCATGCAGTCGATGACCACCTATGGATTTGCTCAATTGGAAAATATGGTGCTCGCTGCTGTCAAAACCGTACCACTCGGGCAAATGGCGGGTCAGCGTATCTTGTGGCAGCTGCAAAGTGATCTTGGCTCTGAAGTTGAAGCGCTGAGCGATAGCATACAGCAAGCCTTTGAGGATGTAATCACGTCATCAAACGCGACCGACACGCTCAATATGAGTGAACATCAGGGTTGTCAAAAGCTGTGCGAAGACCTCTATGACAGGATCAATATTACTAATAGCTTGCCCAATTTGGCGATTCTCTCAAGTATGCATGAGGAGCAATACAGTCGGTTGTTCCGCTCATAATTTTACCTTCATTTTTATTTATACTTATTAATATACAAACTGTTTCAGGAAATTAATATGTCTCTAACTCCGCTCAAATCAAAAAATTCTAATGTTGCATCAGACATACAAACTGATAGTGATAGCCAGAAACTGTCTTCTGCCTTATCGTGCTTACGCCTCGGCATCGGCGGGCCAGTCGGCAGTGGTAAGACCGCTTTGACCCTAAAACTGTGTCAAAACTTGCGTGATACGATCAATATGGCAGTTGTCACCAATGATATTTATACCAAAGAAGATTCGCAGTTTTTGACACGCAATAATGCGATGCCCGCTGAACGTATTCGCGGCGTAGAAACGGGCGGCTGTCCGCATACTGCGATTCGTGAAGATGCGTCGATCAACCTGACGACCATTGCCGAGTTGCAAGAAACCTTTGAGGGCCTAGAATTGATTATCATTGAGTCGGGTGGTGACAATCTTGCCGCGACCTTTAGCCCAGAGCTGTCTGATCTGACCTTATATGTCATTGACGTCTCAGCGGGTGATAAGATACCTCGTAAAGGGGGCCCTGGTATCACCAAGTCAGATTTATTAATCATCAATAAAACCGATCTTGCCCCAATGGTTGGCGCATCGCTTGAGGTGATGGAGCGCGATGCTAAAAAAATGCGTGGCGATAAGCCTTTTGTCTTTAGCAATATGAAAACCGGTGATGGTCTGGATGAAATTATTGCCTTTATCAAAGAGCACGGTATGCTCGCTTAACCAATAGCCCCTCATCAATCATTAAAATATTCATCATAAGGAGTCAACCCCATGACACAACATACAAAAGAGCATCACAGTCATAAAGCCCGTTTTTCAAAGGCTTTATCTTCTCGAAAAATAGCAGCGGCTTCAATGACGCTTGCAACCTTTACGATGGTACCGTCGTTGGCGCAGGCACATTCTGGTCATCTTCACTCGGCTACTATACAAGCGCCCTCGTTTTTGGGCACATTGCAAGCAGGATTGCTGCATCCAGTGACGGGTCTTGATCATCTGTTTTTGGCAGTAGGGATGGGCATGTTGTTTTATGGACTACAAAAGCAGCGCCTAGGTATGATGTCACTGACAGCTGGATTATCACTAGGGGCCGTTTTGGGCACTATTGGGGTGTTGGTTGGCGGTGTTGGGTTTGCGGCATCATCTGGATGGATTGAGATTGCCATATCGCTATCAGTGGTCGTATTGGCTCTGATTTTGATGAGTGATAAGAGTCGACAAGAAGCTTTTTCAGCGCGTACGCAGCCAGCGCATACGCCAAGCATCCAGCAACTATCGTTGTTTGGTTTTGGTGGTTTGGCGGTCTTTCACGGATTGGCACATGCCCTTGAAGTACCAGCGAATGCTGGCGTAAGTGGTCAGCTAGGATTTTATGCAGGGATGCTAGTGACGATGCTGGCGCTATATGCAGTTGGTACGCTGGTCAGCCAGCAGCTAAAGCAGCGCCTAGGTGATAACTTATGGTTACAGCGTGGTCTGGTCGTACTTGGACTGGGTGCGGTGTTTGTACCTGCTCTAGTATAGGGTGTATTATTGCAAGACTTTGAGCGTAGTCTTAGCTGATACGTATTGCGTAACGACCATGCTAGCGATTGGTTAATCAAAAAAGCCATTGAGCGTGCACAAAAAAATACGGCCCCGATCGATGATCGGGGCCGTATTTTTTGATATGTAGAACAAGAGTGCTGTGTGGTGTTATGGTTTAACAGCATACAGCGCTCAGTCTAGATTACATACCTTGCTGCTGTTGTTGCTGAGCCGCTAGCAAATCTTGGTAGCTGACTTCTTTGTCAGTCACTTTGCCTTGGCTGATCAAGTAATCTACTACTTGGTCTTCTAGTACCACAGACTCAATGTTAGCGCGTTGCTGCTTGTCATTGGTGTAGTACTCGATTACTTCCGCTGGATCTTCGTAGTTTTCAGCCGCTTCTTTGATGAAGGTTTCAACACGCTCTTGATCTACTTCTAGACCTTTGGTGTCGATAACACGGGCAACGATGATACCAAGACGGGCTGCACGTAGCGCTTGCTCTTCAAACAGCTCATTTGGCAGCATGTCTTTATCGAAGCTATCAGCGCTCGCACCGAACTGCTGAGAAAAACGTTGCATCATCATGTTGCGTTGACGCTCGATTTCTTGCTCTAGCATGGCGCTTGGTACGTCAAACTCGTTCTTTTCTAGCAATGCATCAAAAGTCGCTTGCTTAACTTGGCTACGCGCAGCGTTTTTGATTTCTCTTTCCATGTTTTTGCGTACGTCTTCTTTTAGTTTCTCAATGCCGCCTTCTTTTACGCCAAATAGCTCTAGGAAAGCATCATCGATTTCAGGTAACTTAGATTTTTCAACCAATTTTACATTGATTTTGAACTGTGCTTCTTTACCAGCTAGGTTCTCAGCTTGGTAATCTTCTGGGAAAGTGACGTCGATAATTTTTTCTTCGCCCGCTTTCATGCCTTTGATACCCGCTTCAAAACCTGGAATCATCTGGTTGCTACCGATCACTAGTTTGAAGTCTTCAGCAGAACCGCCTTCGAATTTTTCGCCGTCGATAGAGCCTTCAAAGTCAAAAGTCACTTGGTTGTCTTTCGCCGCCATGCCCTTTTTCTCAACGAATTCTTCACGTTGCTTTTGTAGGTTTTCGATCATGGTGTCAACGTCTTCGTCACTTACTTGTGCCGTGTGACGCTCAACTTCGATTTCATCGATACCTTGTACGTCGATTTCTGGGAAGATCTCAACGGTGGCTTGATACACCAAGAAATCGTCTTCAAGTTTGACGTCGTCGATGTTTGGCATGCCAACCGCGCGGATGTCTTCAGATTTGATCGCTTCAAAGACCGTATCACGGATCACATCGTTGATCACTTCTTGCTGGATGCCCGCACCGTACTGTGAGCGGATGTGCGACATTGGCACTTTGCCTTTACGGAAACCGTCGATTTTGGCGGTTTTCGCCACTTGGCTGATGCGGCCTTCTACTTTGTTTTGAATTTTTTCAACGGGTACTTTAACCGTGAGCTGAGTCTCTTTATTAGATAGCTTGTTGGTTGTGACTTGTAAATCTGTAGCCATGTTCATTACACCTTTAGGATTAAGTAGTACGTTTGATTAATGAGATAGTACTTAGGGTTAAATGGTAATAGACAAACCGTGCCTCAAATTACGGGCGTGTACGACGGTTGCCGCTGGAATAAATAGGGGATAATGATAAGCCCGCCACTTCAAAATCAGCACCAGTAGCAATCGCCGCTGATACTAAAGGGTGACACTGTCGAAGTTGTCAGGGTTACCAAATATCAGTTATAAACCGTTAATGCACCGCATAATAACGCTTTTTGGTGAATTATACAGGCAAATAACGGCCTTCAACAAAATTTTAAAAGTAGAACAGTATAATCTATCTGCTTATTAAAGTAAAAATTATCTCTTTGACGGCAGGGTTTCTAAGGTTTTTTGCGATTACAAGCGCACTTATTTTACAAGAGAACCTATAAAGTTTTTATAAGAGAACCTATAAAGTTTTTATAAGAGAACCTATAAAGGCAGTTGTGCCAATAATTGCTGAATAGCCTGCCCCCGATGACTGAGACGATTTTTATCAGCCGCACTTAGGCTTGCCGCACTGGCTTGTAGATTAGGTAACCAAAACAATGGATCATAGCCAAAACCGCCGTCGCCATGCGGTGTGTCTAAGATCTCACCGTGCCATAATCCTTGAGCGATAATCGGTAATGGGTCATCTGCATGACGCACCATAGCCAGCACGCAAACGAACATACCCTCAATCGGTGTGTCAGGCTGGGTCGTGCGTAATGGCTGCAAGTCAGCAATGAGCTTGGCGTTGTTTTTACTATCATTGCCGTGTTCACCCGCATAACGCGCCGAGTAGATGCCTGGTGCATTACCGAGTGCAGGCACGCACAGTCCTGAGTCATCAGCAATCGCCGGTAACCCGCTGATACGGCTGGCATGGCGTGCTTTGATAATGGCGTTTTCGACAAAGCTGAGCCCATCCTCTATCGCATCGTCGATATCGAGCTGACCTTGCGGGACAATCGTCACGTCCAAGTTCGCTTCGGCAAATAGCCGTTTAAACTCAGCCAGTTTGCCTTTGTTATTGCTGGCCAGCACCCACTGGTTATCAGAGGTTGATTGGGGAGCGAGTTGTACGGTATCGGTAGTGCTCATAGGGTCGTTCCGTTATAGAAAAAATATGAATGAATTAGCCGAGCTTTAACTTTTGGTATTTTTATAGATGCTATAAAGATCGACCTCGATAACGATGTTAGTACTGATGGCATAGGGTTTGACGAGGTAAAAGGTCATCGTTGAATAAATAACCAGTGACGATGCAGAATATACGAGCTATAACATTTGGTAACTGATATTATTAGGGGCTGTTGTTATAATAGTGACCAAGCTACAGTGAAATATATCTTATAGCTTGTGAATATTAAGTTAATAAAAGTCTATAGAGTCAAACACTTGGCTTTTGGAAGAACAATAACAGCTAGGTTAATTTTGGATTCATAATAATACGTGATACAGTGTTAAGCAATCACGTGTATTAAGCGATAACATTCACTTCAAACAATAAACTCAGCCAATTTAGCTCGATACCAAGTGTTTCTATTCTTAAGGCGTATCTATTTTAGGTATGTCTGTATTTAGAGAGACAGTAGTATGAGTGGCCAAATAAGCAAGGATAAAATAATTATGTCAAATATTACTTTACCAGATCTCCCATATGCAAAAGACGCGCTAGAGCCACATATCAGTGCCGAGACGCTAGAATATCATCATGACAAGCATCATGCTGCTTACGTAAACAAGTTAAATGAGCTACTACCAGGTTCTGGTTTAGAAGACAAAACCTTACCAGAAATCATCAAAGCGACTGCTAAAGATGACAGCAAGCAAGGTATGTTCAACCAAGCAGCCCAAGTATGGAACCACACGTTCTACTGGAACTGCATGACGCCAACCAACGGCGGCGGCGAACCTACTGGCGACCTAAAAGCAAAAATCGAAGAAGATTTCGGTAGCTATGACAAGTTCCGTGAAGAGTTCAAAAATGCAGCATTGACTCAGTTCGGTTCAGGTTGGGCATGGCTAGTCGCTGATAAAGTGGGTGGCAAACTATCAATCGCCAAAACTGCTAACGCTGATACCCCATTGGCACACGACCAAGTCGCTGTATTGACTTGTGATGTATGGGAACACGCGTACTATGTAGATTACCGTAACCGTCGTCCTGACTATGTTGATACGTTCTTAGACAAGCTCGTGAACTGGGACTACGCAAACGCAAAATATAAAGGTCAAGACGCAGGCGTTGAAGAGTAATCTTGACGCTTAAGTTTTGATATAAAAAAAAGAGCGCCGTTTGGTGCTCTTTTTTTTGTGGGCGAGATAAAATTGCGGTTATTTTTAGAACACTTTATCGATGCATTACAGAAAGTAATTGATCGCCAGCGAACCTTTATCAGCAAAAAAATGTTCAGCAGCGCTATAATGATTTTCAATAAAAAATGGAATTAACACGGAGGGAGCTCGTGAACAAAGCGCGCATTGCTGTACTTGCTATTTTGACACTGTCGGTCATTAATCTATGCTTTATGATATTTAGCAACTTGGTAGGGATGCGGGCGTTTCCTGACTACTCACCGATGGTAATGACGCTATTTAATGTGTTTTTGATGACCCTTGGGCTGCTGAGCATTTGGCAGCTATTCACGGGAATTGACGGTCATGCGATGCGCGGCAAGATACTGCTGCTACTCGCGGTGGAGTTTTTTGCGGTGTATGCGGCGGACATTGCCAATATCTTTCCACGTTCGGCAGAACCGATAGGGCAGATGCTGTTTGCGGTAGAAATCTTTGGTGCGGTGCTGGCGGTGTTGTTGTTTGTCAGTGCGGGTTGGTATATGAAGTCTGCACCCACGTATAATGCTATGTAAGCAGTTAGGCCGTTATTACGGCAGTGGAATGACGGTATACTATAAGGTGTAATATTTAACGACTCAAGATTTAATTTGAAAGAAGGACGATGAGAGGCATCTTTTTTCAGTTGATTAATTTCCAAGAACCCATTCGACAACTTTTCTCTTGTATTGACTTTCTGTATAATTCGGTAAAGGTTCTTTGTTTAAAATAGATAATATGGCTGAAATTAGATAATCTCCAGCTGCAATTTGAGCTATTAACGATGGAATATGAGTCTTAACATCACACTCGTCAATTTTGATATCCAAACAACCTGTCATGCCAATTGAAAGACTATGAACTACTTCATTACGAGCTTTGCGTGCTATGTGAAGCATATCTTTTTCTTTCTGCCCAATGGATAATGAATTAATATTGTTATTGAGATTTGAGAACTTCTCGAATATTGATTTAATAAACTTTTTGTAATCATCTTCAGATAGAAGAGATGCGAATCTTATCGGAAATTTCAAAAGTTTTGCAGCGACATCGCACAAGTTGTCAAATCTCGTAGAAATAATGAGTGAACGCCCTAGAATAGCATGTAACTCCTCAGTATTTTCAGTTAGCTCAAAATCCTCAATAAATATATCTGGGCTCATATAGCTTTCCTTTAATAGATATAGTTTAGAATCACTAGATTCATAAGATTTTAAGGTCAAAACTCCCCATAACATCGCAATATTATAAGGAGTATTTAAACTGACTTTACCCCAAAACCCAATCCCTGTCACCACCAATAACCAACTTTATTCAACCAGTTTCCAGCTATTATTCCCATCTAACATCAACTCATCAAACACCCGTTTAAAGCCTTGCTGAATCAGCTCAAAGCGTGACGGTGTAGGTTCACTATCTACCGTGATAACAGGGGCGTCTATCGGTGTGATGGCTTGCCACTGCGCATTGTCATTGGTTTTATCCGCTAATACAAAACTAAAGAACGCCGTGTCACCTGCCATCATACGCAAATCATCAACGACCAGCTGTTCGGCTGCATCGGCATTAGTAGAAGTGGCGGGTAGCATTTGGACGCGATACCCTGTCCAATCACCAGAGAACCAGTCAATACGCTGGGCATAAGGTCGGCTTTGCGCTGGCAGGTTTGCCCGTAGCGTCTGCGCGTTGTCGTACTGCGTCAGATAGCGATATTCAGGCAAGCGGCTGTCTAAGGCACTACCGCGTATCTCGATCAGTCTATGCTCATTATCTTCGGCAACGGTACGCCACATGAGTAACGTCGGCAGAACAGGCATGGTTTTGATGCGTGTGGTATTGATATTAGCCACTGCCAAAGTTTGCTCCGCTTTGGATTGGGCGTGGTATTTTAATCCTAAGCCCAATAATAAATAACTGCTACTGATTAGCAGCATCCAAACCGCAAGGCGTTGACAGTTGATCAGCATTCCTGCTTTAAATACCGCAAGTTTGCACCCTTTTATCACGCCCACGATTACCGCTATCAGTAGCGGTAAGGTATAGAGCGGGTCAATGATAAAGACGGAGGCAATACTGATTGGGGTCATCTGCAAAGGTTCTTGCAGTGGCCAAAATAGCTGCGTGCCGTAGACGGTAAAGCTGTCCAAGATAGGATGGGTGGTCAACACCAACGTCATGGCGAGTGCTAAGCGCCGCGTTGAATAGGGTAGCGGCATATCGCGCCAGTGGTGATAGCGACTAAGCATCCACGCACCTATGATACCTACTGCGGTCAGGACGAGTAATGAATGACTAAATCTGCGATGGTAGGTCATGTCACTGATGGGATCGGGGTAGCTGATAAGCACATCCAAGTCAGGTAGCGTGCCCAGTATCGCCCCGTATAGGTAGGCTTTGCGACCCTGATATTTGCCAAGTACTGCCCCTTGGACGCTCGCACCTAAGACGATTTGACTGAGTGAATCCATAGCGCTCTTATTAAATTAGGGTTTAGGTTAACTACAGTACGTCAAAGTTATGCGCTATTAGCGCCTCACGCAGCATCGCAATATTATAGTACGCGTGCGCTTTCACGGTATTTTGAAAAAAGATATATAGCACATCAAAATGCTGGCGCTGATTGGCAATCGCTTGCGCCCAGTCCTGCATCTCAGCCTCACTATAACGATAATCATGACGATCAGCCGCGCTCATCGCATCCCACCAGCCCAAATTATTGCCATGCATTCGCAGATAGCCCGTACGTTCGGTAAATATCAGGCGCGCAGGCGGCAGCCCGCTGACTTTGGGATAATCGACACTGCACCAAATCAGCCCTTGCTGTGCAAAGCTATCGACCACTTGCGGGGTGTGCCAGCCGTTATGACGAAACTCGATGGCGAGCGGATAGTCCTTAAACCAGCTGACAAGTTCTGCCAAGTACAGACGATGCTCGCGAGTACGGTCAAAGCCATGTGGGAACTGGAGCAGTAACGGCGCTAACGCATCTGCTTCAATAAGTGGGGATAGTGCATTTAAAAATGCCTCGGCGTGCTCAGCAGTGCCTTTACGTGCATGAGTAAAATCTTGGTGTAGTTTAACGGCAAATTTTAACTGGCTATTAGCTTGTGTGTAAGCTTTATCAATCATCCCCGCAAAGGCTTTTTGCCCGATGGGCGCATAGAAGGTGCTATTGATTTCGACTGCACCGTATTGTTTGGCGTATTCACGTAAAAAGTCGGTCTTTTTGGTGCCTTGTGGGTACAGCGTACCGAGCAAATCCGTGTCGCTATAGCCACCAGTGCCAAGATAAATACGCGGGGTAGGGTTACTATCCATGTTGACCACTCACTGCCGTTTGAGGTGATAAAACTTTCTGAGCTGTTTTTATTCAGCGGCTATTCACTAGCTATTTCTTACGTGACCACAGCCATTCAATCAACGCCAGTAGCGCGTCATTATTTTTGCCAATGTTATCTTCATTGTCGCTAAGCTCACGACTATTTAGTTCATGAGAAATAGCCGCGCGTCCATCGTTAAATAGCGATTGCGCATAGCTGGTCGCGTCATCGACGCCCATCAGTTTTACATAGGTAGATTTGTCCAATTTTTCATCGCTACCCGCAGGCTTACCAAGTGTATCAGTCGTCATCGTGACGTCCAATACATCGTCTTGTACTTGAAAGGCAAGACCGATATATTGGGCGCACTCTTGCAATGCCATACGCTGTGGAGCCGTTGCGCCAGCACAGACGCCGCCCATGAGCATGGCCGCTTCAATCAGTGCACCTGTCTTGTCACGATGGATGGCTTCTAAATCGTTTTGCACAATATCAGTACTGGCTTCGGCATTGAGATCCAGCATTTGACCTGACACCATGCGTCTAGCGCGCGGGGCAAATATGGCCAATAGCTGACTTGCAATATGCGCATCGAATGGCGCAAAGGTTGGCATTTCCGCGGTCAATACTTCAAACGCGAGCGTCTGCAATACATCTCCTGCTAGCAGTGCCGTCGCTTCATCAAAGGCAATATGAGCAGTCGGTTGCCCACGGCGCAGCTCGTCATCATCCATACATGGCAAATCATCATGCACCAACGAATAGGTATGTAGTAGCTCTACGGCCAATGCAGCACGGCGCGACATATCATAGTCTGAGTCATTTTCTAGCAATGAGTCTAGATCAGCATTGAGCATGTCGATGTCGTCATTGCGCTCGTCTGTACGTTCACTATTACCGCTATTAATACTGGCAAAAGCACTGGCAACCATCAATGGGCGCACCAATTTACCTTGTCCAGTCATGACATAACGACAGGCATCTACCAGTGGACTAGGCAGCTTGGCATAAGCAAATAAGACCTCAATATCTTTTGCCAGTTGCGCGCGCACAGCACCATGAAATTGCTCAGTGCTTTGAAAAGAGACAGCGTTAAAAGGGGCAAAGCCAGAAGAGGTAGCGCTAGAAGTAAGGGAAACCGTCATAATCCAACCATTTATCAGGGATACAATGAAAACTTATTAAGGACAAGGTAAAAACGGTATTAGTGTAGCATGATAGGCCATATTGCTCGTGTGAGACACGGTATCAATCGTTTGTTTTTTGCATTTTATAGCTCTGATTTATCCAAAAACGAGGCAGTACAATCGTAATCTTACAACAAGTCTTGGTTACGCATCGCTGATGTCACTTGCTGGTTGAATATGTTTTGATAAAAGCGCAAGCTAAGTAAGTTATATTAATTGGGCTACACCAACGGTTTATCACCCTTGAGGTGGTAGACCGTAAAGACGAGCAAGACCGAATACATTCAAAATAGCAGCTCAGTATACAAGTATTCACTAAAACACTTTGCGCATAAGGTAAATGCCTACAGGTGATTTAAGAGTGACTTGCGAGTATGGCATTAGCTTGTGACAGTTGGGGGCATAATCCCCTACACTAATTGACGTGAAAATGGTCTGATGTTGACTGTAATGGGTTTTTACTGAGCGTATTAATTCAGCAATTTTCAGTGTTAGACCATGTCTCAGTCAGTATTTTAATAGCGGTATTTGCAACATATAAATGAAGCGCCGTGTGATGGGGTACAAGAGACGTCAAAATAAGTATCAAATCATGAGCGCTGGATAATAAAGACATCTTCACTGTGCGCCCACTAGTGGTTTGTCGTCATGATGATGTTTGTCTTGAAGGCGGCGCACAGTGCTATTACCCATTTTACTAACAGTAACTGGCTATTTATTTTAATTCAAAACGTAGCTTTCGTTATATAGAAAGGAGTTTCAAATGGTATACCAAGGAAATCGCATCACGGTGACAATGCTAGAAGATGGCATCGCCAACATGCACTACAACGCCGAAAATGAGAGCGTGAACAAATTTGATGCCGAAACCAACAAGCAGTTTGGTGAAGCCGTTACTGCTTTAGAAAAAGCGGACGACGTCAAAGGTCTTATCGTCACTTCAGGCAAAGGCGTGTTTATCGCTGGGGCTGATATCACAGAGTTTGTGGCTTCTTTCAAAAAGTCAGAAAGCGAGATCAAAGATTGGGTCGTTCATGTCAATGACGCTTTCAATCGTTTTGAAGATTTGCCATTCCCGAAAGTGGCTGCCATCAATGGCGCGGCAATGGGCGGCGGCTGTGAAATGACCTTGGTTTGTGAATACCGCGTCATGAGTGACAAAGCGATTATCGGTCTACCAGAAACTCAGCTAGGTATCTTCCCAGGCTTCGGTGGTACGGTTCGTAGTACGCGTATCATTGGTATCGATAACGCGCTTGAGCTTATCGCCACTGGCACACCCAAAAAACCACTTGATGCGCTAAAACTCGGCTTGGTTGATGCAACCGTACCAGCTGACGACTTGCAAGATGCAGCCATTGATTTGGTCAAAAAATGTATCTCAGGTGAGCTTGATTGGCAAGCAAAACGTGAAGAAAAACTGGCTCCTGTTAAGCTAAACCAGCTTGAGCAAGCTATGGCATTTAATAGTGCCAAAGGTGCTATTTTCGCTAAAGCCAATCCTAAGCAGTACCCAGCACCAGCTCTTGCTATTGAAGCGATTGAAAAGCACGTCAACCTACCACGTGACAAAGCAATCGAAGTTGAAGCTGCTGGCTTTGCCAAAGCGGCCAAAACGCCACAAGCAGAGAGCTTGGTTGGTCTATTCTTAAACGATCAGTTAGTCAAAAAACTGGCCAAAAAACACAGCAAGCTTGCACATGATATCAATGAAGCCGCTGTGCTAGGCGCTGGTATCATGGGTGGCGGTATCGCGTATCAAGCGGCCAGCAAAGGCTTGCCAATTATCATGAAAGATATCAAGTCTGAGCAATTAGATCTTGGTATGGGCGAAGCCAGCAAACTGCTTGGTAAAATGGTTGAACGTAAGAAGATGACCCCAGCGAAAATGGGTGAAACCTTAAGCCGCATCCGTCCTACTTTGAACTATGGTGACTTTAGCGAGACTGATATCGTTATCGAAGCGGTCGTAGAAAATCCAAATGTGAAGCGTGCAGTTCTAAAAGAAGTAGAAGGGTTAGTAAAAGACGATTGCATCCTAGCGTCAAATACCTCGACTATCTCTATTACGTTCCTAGCGGAAGCGCTTGAGCGTCCAGAAAACTTCGTCGGTATGCATTTCTTTAACCCAGTACATCGCATGCCACTGGTCGAAGTGATTCGCGGTGAAAAATCTTCTGAAGAAGCCATCGCGACTACCGTAGCACTCGCCTCAAAAATGGGTAAAGTGCCAGTTGTGGTCAATGACTGCCCAGGTTTCTTGGTCAACCGTGTCTTGTTCCCATACTTTGGCGCGTTTGATTTATTGCTCAAGCAAGGTGCTGACTTTGCTCATGTTGATAAAGTCATGGAAAAATTTGGCTGGCCAATGGGCCCTGCATACCTAATCGACGTGGTCGGTCTAGATACAGGTGTACATGGCGCAGAAGTGATGGCGGATGGTTTCCCAGATCGCATGAAACCAGACTATAAAGGCGCGATCCAGCATCTATATGAGAATGAGCGTCTCGGTCAGAAAAACGGCGTAGGTTTCTATAAGTATGAAACTGACAAGCGCGGTAAGCCAAAGAAAGTTGCCGATGAAGCCACTTACGAGTTACTAAAAGCCACGACTGACAGTGAGAAGCAAGAATTCGACGATCAAGCGATCATCGACCGCACTATGCTGGCTTTCTGCAACGAAACCGTTCGCTGCCTAGAAGACAACATCGTGAGCACGCCTGCCGAGGCCGACATGGCAATGATTATGGGTGTCGGTTTCCCGCCATTCCGCGGTGGCCCTTGCCGTTATGTCGACCAAATGGGTCTAGATAACTATTTGGCACTATGTGAAAAGTACGCTCATCTTGGCAAAGCCTATGAAGCCCCGCAGAAGATTCGCGATATGGCAGCCGCAGGCGAGACTTTTTACTCAGTCGAGTAATGAACATACCGTATTAGGATAAGTGTGGTGCGTCCGCCAACACAAAGACAATCATGGATGTGTTGATAGACTTTGATGACGGACGTACGGTTTTAGCTGGTTTACGACAGCGTGATACATGGCATTGAATCGCAGCGCGTATAACACACAATGCTTTGCGAAAGAGAATCCCATCATAACGCTGGCGTGAACCACCTACACTGACAATAAAAATTGAAAAGGAAGATAGTATGACAACTTTAAGTCCAAAAGATGTGGTCATCGTAGATGGCGTGCGCTCGGCAATGGGTAAAACCAAAAACGGTATGTTCCGTCATGTACGTGCGGATACCATATCCGCTGAACTGGTACGCGCGCTAGTAGAACGTAACGACTTCGATACCAATGACATCGAAGATATTATCTGGGGCTGTGTCAACCAGACCTTAGAGCAAGGCATGAACATCGGTCGTAACATTGGCCTATTGGCAGGTATTCCAAAGACTGCTGGTGGACAAACGGTTAACCGTCTGTGCGGCTCATCTATGCAGGCACTACATACCGCAGCTGCACAAATCATGACCAACCAAGGTGATGTGTTTATCATTGGCGGCGTTGAGCACATGGGTCACGTCGGCATGATGCATGGTATTGATCTAAACCCTGCCGCTTCTAAGCACTATGCAAAAGCCTCAAATATGATGGGCTTGACCGCTGAGATGCTAGGCCGTATGAATGGCATTACGCGTGAAGAGCAAGATGCTTTTGGTCTTGAGTCACATCGCCGTGCATGGGCTGCGACCACCGAAGGTCGTTTTGACAATGAAATCATCGGTATCGAAGGTCATGATGCTGATGGTCGCTTGCAACTATGTACCGTGGATGAAGTCATCCGTCCAGATGCAACCATGGAGCAAATGCAAAAACTACGTCCAGCGTTTGATCCAAAAGGCGGTACCGTCACAGCGGCAACGTCATCTGCACTATCTGACGGTGCATCAGCGATGCTGGTCATGAGTGCTCAAAAAGCGAAAGATCTAGGTCTCAAGCCGCGCGCCCGTATCCGTAGTATGGCCGTTGCTGGTTGTGACGCAGCCATCATGGGCTATGGTCCTGTACCTGCTACCAACAAAGCACTGAAACGTGCTGGCATGAGTATCGGTGACATGCAAACCATCGAGCTAAACGAAGCCTTTGCTGCTCAAGGTCTATCGGTATTAAAAGGTCTAAATTTATCTGATAAGCAAGATATCGTTAACATCAACGGTGGCGCGATTGCTCTAGGTCATCCACTAGGATGTTCAGGTGCTCGTATCACAGTGACATTGCTCAATGCAATGGAGCAGTCAGATACCGAGATCGGTCTCGCGACGATGTGTATCGGTCTGGGTCAAGGTATCGCCACTATTATTGAGCGGGTTTAATTTTAAAATCGGCAACCAGTTTGTAACATTTGTTGATTAAAAATATTCTAATAATGACCCCTAGCCGTGATGGCTGGGGGTTTTTTGTGAATATAATGAGCGAGTTAATGCTTGGCGTAGTAAAGAGCACACAGGTACGTATGAAAATTATCTCCATTGACGCATTCAAGAAACTGTGACTAAATAAGGGTGAGCTGAGCTAAGACTATTATTAATGAAAATTCTGATGATGGTCGTTTTAAAATAGCTTTTAATAATAAATATCAGCCGTACAAGGAGTGTATTATGTCTACGATGATTGCTGATCGTACTTACCGAATTGCTCGTGAAAACACCCAAGCGATGATTATCGATGTACAAGAACGCCTCACGCCGTACATTTATGATCACGAAAATATCGTCAAAAAAACAGTGACCATAATCAAAGGACTGCAAGCGCTTGGTATCCCCATCATGCTCAACGAGCAGTATAAAAAAGGATTGGGCGATAGCTTGCCAGAGCTTCGTGATGTGCTGGAGGGCGACAATGCAAAGAGCTTTGAAAAAGTCACATTTAGTGCCTGCGATAACAATGACACATGGCATCATTTAGCGCAGCAAAACCGTAGTACCGTATTGCTTATCGGAGTTGAGGCACACGTCTGTGTGCTACAGACCGCGCTTGATTTGCTAGATAATGGTATGCAACCGGTCATTATTGGCGATGCCGTTGGCTCGCGTTTTCCATACGATAAAAAACAAGCCATTCGCCGTATTCGCCGTGCAGGTGGGATAATCTCGACAGTAGAAACCATTTTGTTTGAGTTGTGCCGTAGCAGTGAAGACCCTGCCTTCAAAACCATTCTAAATTTGATTAAGTAGATGGTTATATAATAGGGTGCTCAGTCATTTGACCCAATGACTTATAAGAGATAGCGCTTGATAACATCAGCGCTATTTTGTTGTTAGCCACACCGTAGTGTGTAAAATTATCAAAAAATCAGAGAGAAATATGTCCTCAAACACACTGACGTCATTGACCGATCAAAAATCTGCTACAACTATCGACATAGAGGATGTCACTCATTTCTTACTAGAGCTAGATGCGCTCAAACGCGTGAATCGCCGTAGTTACGTGACTGAGACCGATCGCAGAGAAAACTCTGCCGAACATTCTTGGCACTTAGCAATGGCATGCTGGTCGATCGCTGAGTTGTTTGAGCTGGATGTCAATCATGAACAATTGCTAAAGATGGCACTGGTACATGATTTGGGTGAGATCGACGCTGGTGATACATTCTTGTTTGCAAATAGTCGTAGCGAGGCACATATTGAGGAACGCGTTGGCATCGCCCGATTGCAAGCAGAGCGTGGTAACGGCATCGAGGCTTTGAGTGAGGTTTGGGAGGAGCAAGAAACGGGTAGTAGCAAAGAGACTGCGCTACTCAAAGTGGTCGATCGCTTACTGCCATTTTTACTCAATCTCAATACTGAAGGCAAAACGTGGCGTGAGCTTGGAGTGACACGTAGTCAAGTCGCAGGTGCACATGCGTTTATTCAAGACAGCTTTGCTCCTATTCATAAATGGCTATCACACAATATTGACTATGCGACCCAGCAAGGATGGTTGATCGACGCGTAAATCTATAAAAACGCTAGGCATAGAAAAGCCCAGTTGAGCATTGCGATCTATGCTTCATTGGGCTTTTATTTTTTATTATATTAGAGATAAATTACGGTTTCGTGACACCCAGTAATTGACCCATTTTTACAAAACTATTGGCTTTCATGGTCTCTTGCCAGTCGGCTTTTGCTGCTTTTGGCAACACTACGATAGCCGTTGATCCTAAATAAAAACGACCAAGCTCTTCGCCTGCCGCAAACTGCATATCGTGATCCGCTTCTTGTATATCATCCGTGCGGGTAATTTTGCCAGTGGCGACGGTTTCGATACCAGCGACAATCATAGCGCCTACCATGACAACGGCCGCTTTGCCATACTTGGTATCAAACATGCAGACCAAACGCTCATTACGTGCAAACAAGTCCGGCACATTAGCTGCCGTGGTATTGTTGACCGAAAACAGCGTACCAGGAACATAGCGAGTCTTGGTCAGCGTACCGGCAAACGGCATATGAACACGGTGGTAATTGCTAGGGGCTAGGTAGATTGTCGCAAAACTACCATCGGCAAAATAACGGCCATCTTCGCTATCAGCCAGCAATTGGCCAACGTCATAGTGACGACCTTTGGCTTGTAGCATTTTATGATCTTTAATTTGCCCAAGCTGAGAGATGATACCGTCAGCAGGACTAACGATGCCGTTTGCGGTGGTATCGATGGTGCGAGCATCTTCTTTTAGCTCACGGGTAAAAAAGTCATTAAAACTCTCGTAAGCGTTGAGGCTCTGGCGCTCATACTCATCTAGGCTGATATTATAAGCTTTGGCAAAACCACGGATAAAGGTGCGTTTGACATAAGGATGACGACTGGCGGCCAAACGTCCAGCGACTTTACTGAGCTTTTGCTGCGGTACCAGCTGTTGTAAGGTGGTAAATACATTCATAATAAGGCTACCAAAATAGGATGTGATGTCATTATTGCATAGGCAAGTTAATGGCCATATTTTATCATGGACAGCGTATTATTGTCTGACCATAAACTGTAAGCCATTTATAAATAAAGAAGGTCGTAAATGAAAGCACTGATACAACGAGTGAGCCGTGCCAGCGTCACTATCGATGAGCATTGTGTTGGCAAAATTGATCATGGGATATTGGCCTATATTGGGTTGGGTCATGATGATGATTTCGCCGCCGCCAAGCGAATGATTGACAAAATATTGACCTATCGTATTTTTGAAAATGACGACGACCCTGCCAAATTTGGTAAACTGGATAAAAACGTCCAGCAAGTCGGCGGCGGATTGTTATTAGTGTCACAATTTACGCTGATGGCAAAAACGGATAAAGGTCGCCGCCCTGACTTTGGTGGCGCGATGGCACCTGATGCGGCACAAGCGCTGTTCGAGCAACTCATCGACTATGCCAAAACCCAGTATTCAAATGTAGCCACTGGTCAGTTTGGCGCTGATATGCAAGTTGAAAGCGTCAATGATGGACCACTTAATTTTCTATTGGAGATCTGACACCAGAGTGTCATCAGGCTGTCATAATTAATCCGTTTAATAGATAGAGACTGGTGTGTATTTATCGCCTTTTTATATGCCAGATTTTGTCCGCTAACACCGAGAATGTCCTATGTATAATGAGAAAATTTTGATTGTTGAAGATGAACCTGCGATTCGTGAAATGGTTGTGATGACGCTAGAAATGGCTGGGTTTGATAGCCTACAAGCGGCTGACGTATCAGAAGCGCATCAGCAAGTGGTCGATCATAGACCGTCATTAATATTATTAGATTGGATGTTGCCCGGAGACAAGAGCGGTGTTGATTTTTGTCGTATGCTCAAAAGCGATGAGATGCTCTCTGAGATACCCGTCATTATGCTAACGGCCAAAAGCGAAGAAGACAGCAAGGTTCACGGCCTCGATGCAGGTGCAGATGATTACATGACCAAGCCTTTTTCGACGCGCGAGCTGATTTCCAGAATCAAAGCGGTCTTGCGCCGTAGTAGCGCGATGAGTAGCGACAAGCCTATCGAAATTGGTCAGCTGAGTCTCGATACCAAAAGCCAGCGCGTGACAGCCGCAGGAAAAGTCATCGAGGTCGGCCCAACAGAATATCGCTTATTAGCATTTTTTATGAGTCACCCAGAGCGCGCTTACACAAGAACGCAGCTGCTCGATCAGGTTTGGGGCGGTAACGTTTATATCGAAGATCGAACCATTGATGTACATATCAAGCGTCTACGTAAACTATTGCGCCCTTATGATTGTGATACATTGATACAAACGGTGCGCGGTACAGGCTATCGGTTCTCTAGTCTTATTGAGCCAAGCTAATCTTATAAAAGTTGATTTTTGATAACTTGATCTTGTATGAATAATGCCACCATAACAATAAATAAAATAGCGGATAGTGGTAAGGATAAGAAATGAACAAGATAGCGCCAGCAAAAAAGAAAAAAGACCATAACTATAATAATGACCAGCAAGATGCGCCAGCACAAATCGCTAGCCAAAATGCAGCGGAGCAACTCGAGAAAATCAGAAGTGCGCTGCGAGCATTGCGAGATGCGGTCATCTTACTGAATGAAGATGATGGGTTAGAGTGGTGGAATCAGGCGGCGCAGGATCTCTTGTCACTGCAGCCAGCTGACAAAGGCCAAAGTGTGTTTGACTTTATCATTGTGCCCGAGTTTCGCCAGTACTATCAAAACACCACCCTGCCGAATGATGGTGTCCATATAGAATCGTGGCGCGATCCCAGTCGTTATCTAAAATTTGAGCTCACGCCTTTTGGTGACGAGAAGCTATTGTTTATTTATGATGTGACCCGCGTACAGCATTTGGAGCAAATGCGCCAAGACTTCGTGGCGAATGTCTCTCATGAGCTACGCACACCGCTGACAGTAATGATGGGCTATTTGGAGAACTTCTCTGACCAGCCAGATATGCCGCCACAGTGGCGTCGCGGTTTTGAGCTGATGACCCAGCAAACAGCCCGTATGAATCGAATCGTAAATGACTTATTACTGCTCTCCAAGATTGAAATCGAAGAGACGCATGAGTTTAATGATGTCGATATGACCAAACTCCTCACCAATATCTATGATGATGCACAGGCATATAACCAAGCGTACAAGCACACCATTCATTTGCACATAGATACTTATGATGGGTTATATGGGTCGGAGGTGTACTTGATTAGCGCCTTGTCCAACCTAGTCATCAATGCGATTAAATATACACCAAAAGGCGGTAATATTACCATCAGCTGGACGCAGACATCGGATGGGTGCCGATTTGCCGTTGAGGACGATGGACTTGGTATCGCACCAGAGCATATTGCGCGTTTGACGGAGCGCTTTTATCGTATTGATAAAGGGCGTAGTCGTGCCACAGGCGGTACAGGATTAGGGCTGGCTATCGTGAAGCACGTTTTGCATCAGCACGAGGCGCAGTTGCAGATTGACTCAATAGAGGGAGAGGGGTCGACATTTAGCGTGGTATTTCCAGCCGCGTATGTGAGATCGGCTGCGACAAATTAGTAAAGGCCTTGTTCCATATTGTTTAGACTCGTCATGCGGATTTATTTAGCATGCCTAATTTATTATACCTAGTCTTTTTGCAAAAGCGGGTAAGGGTTGACGGCACTGCCATTGATATAAATACCGTAATGTACATGTGGCGGTGTCCCTTTTGCGTTACCGCTATCACCCACATAGCCGATAATATCGCCCTGATTGACCCAATCATTGGGCGCAATATCGGCATAGTCTTCTAGATGCGCGTAATAATGACCAGCACCGCCAGGCCCTACCACGACGACCACGCGCCCACCCAAGTTATTCTCACCAACCTTACTCACAATTCCCTGCGTGGTTGACTGTATCGGCGTGCCACGTTCTGCAAAGATATCGATGCCTTCATGTGAGCGCCCTTGACTGCGTGCCGCACCCCAAGTGTCCGTCAGGTTTTTCTCTGGCAGTGGACTGGGGAGACTGTTTTCTGTAGGCAGCTTTTGCTGTAATAGACTCAGCTGTTGCCACTTGGCGACCACAAATGATTGGGTCTGCTCGCTAATGCTGGGTAGCAGCTTATCAAAGACAAATAAAAACCCTAGCAATACAACCGCCTTAATCAGTACGCCGAGTACACGACTGACAAAAGAAGGCTTCGGTGGTTGGCTTTTTCCATCTGCTAGCATTGATGTCTCTTATCTGTTTTATATTATATGAGCTAATATTATAAAAGCCCTATCTGCTAAGGTATGTATAGCATTGTTATCTATGGCTTTTATCCCCATAAATACAGGTGGGGTTAAATACAAGCACAGCAAATATAACTTTATCTACTTAACGCTTCGGTTGAGCGATGATGGTGCTATGGATGGTTAATTTTTTATGAATGATGCTTTGAACACCGCTGACATGACAGATACGGCTACTATGACTGAAACAGCGCTTGTCATCGATACTGAAACCGATCAAGGCCGTGATCCGAGACCCATTCAAGTGGCGACGATCAACGTGGCAACTGGATTTGAATGGATGAAGTACTTCAATAGCGGCCGCTCTATATCCCCTGCCGTCATCAAGGTGCATGGTATTACTGATGCTGACGTGGCTGGTCTTGAGCGTTTTGAGTTGGATCAGTTTGAGCTGCCAGAGTATTTGATTGGTCATAATGTACGCTTTGATTGGCGAGTGATTGGCAGCCCTTCTGCTAAGCTGATTTGTACTGTGAGCCTCGCGCGTGCTGCCTTTCCAGAGTGGCGCGCTTATGGTCAGTCTAAGTGTATCGAGCAATTATTGGGTAAGGGCGAGGCGAGCACGATGACGATTGCCGCTCATGATGCGCTAGGGGATGCACGGATGTGTTATCTACTTTATCAAGCCTGCTGCGAGCGTTTAGAGATTGCGCCGACCGATTTTGCAGCGGCACATGCTATCTCAAATAAAGCGACGCCTGTGAGCAAGATGCCATTTGGCAAGCATAAAGGTAAGCCAATCAAAGAGGTGCCTATCAGCTATGTTAAATGGATGATAAGCAATATTCATAATATGCAGCCGTCACTGTATTCTGCCCTAAAGAAGCGGATAGAAGCAGAAAAAACAAACAATGCTAAGTAATAAAAGTGCATTTACCGACTTTGTGTATTGATACAAATAAATGATATCAGTCGCGACGGCCTCTTATACTGATGGATGAACAACGCTATTCACCTTTACTAAACCAATCTACTGCCATTTGCCACAGCTCTGGCGCTTTAGCATTGGTTTTACTGCTAAAGTAGCGCATGTGACCGATATGATTTAATCCGAAATCTTCAGGATTTAAAAACCGCTTTTCGACGGCCATGTTGGTAAATACGCGTATCATGTCATCCATGTTTTCGCTATTGGCAATATCATCATCGCTAAAGCCAAGCCACAATGCTGGCATGCTGAGTGCATCGTAAAAATGGGTGTGTATACTTTTACCAAAAGCAGTCTTGATATAGCCTGCGCCATTACACCATTCACGCCATTGACGAGCCACGCCGCGCGGTAGTGGCTCGCCCATGCCAATCTTGTCTGAAGGCGTATAGCCTAGTGTTAAATTGGTGAAAGGGATAAACGCATCCATAAATCCCATGGCTTTGAGCTTATAAGGCATGCCCATGTTTTTGATACGGCCTGAAGAGCACGCGACATTGAATACGGACGTAATCGCCTGATAGTTTGGTATCAAACCGATAAGCTGCCCACCTGCACTATGACCGATAAGGTGATAAGACGCCTCGGGAAACTCATCTTGCAGCGCATCAAGCACGGCAGGCATATCGTGTCGCCCCCAACTTATGAGCGAAGCATCACACTTTGCCAGATTGGTCGAAAGCGACTCACCAATCCCTTCATTATCAAAAGTCAGTACGCCAAAGCCGCTCTCTGCTAAATATAGGGCAAAACTATGGTAAAAATGGCGTTTGATACCGGTGGCGGGCGCGATCATAATCGCTGTTGTCGTTCCCTCTTTAGGGCGATAGACAGTGGCTGCCAATGCCTGATTGCGATCGGTCATGATGCTCAACGAGTACGTGTCGATATTGGTTGCGCCATCAGCAATATTAGGACTAATCAAAGGATTGTTAATAATACTTTCTGCATACTCTGCGGCAGAAACAGCGTTGTGATTATCCATCGTGATACCTTCATGTTTTTTATGAGTAGATAGTGATTATTAAACTGCGATGAGTCATCAATTCCCATCTTTAAAATGTAGTTGTTGCGTAGTGATAAATCGTTGTGACTATGTGGTAGCATTGCTTATGTTAAGATAAATACTAGCGAGACAGGTACTCAAATATGACTTTCAAGTTTTGTATGACTTGGTTGAACTCATTCTATAAATGGCGTGCATAACACTATAAATGAAACGTGTGGTATTTGACCTTTACTAATAACAAACACTCAATAAAAAATGATCGATAAATTAAGGAAACTATATGCAAATGAAAATCAACGATGATACTTATGATGTAATCACGAGCAAAGACATCACCAATATAGAAAAAGCCGTGGATAAATCAACACTAACGATGCCGCTAGTGGCCGTATATTGCGGTTCACGATTGGGCAACAATGATGTGTATGAGCAGGCAGCACGCGAGCTTGGCAGTGCGTTGGCAGATAACGGTATGGGACTGGTATATGGCGGTGCTAGCATTGGTCTCATGGGCGCGGTCGCAGATGAGGTCATCAAAGGCGGTGCTGAGGCGGTAGGCGTCATTCCAACCTTTATGCTCAAGCACGAAATCGCTCATGAGCAGCTGACTCGCTTGCATTTGACCGATACCATGCACACGCGTAAGACCGTTATGGCAGAGTATGCTGATGCCTTTATTACCTTGCCGGGCGGACTGGGCACACTAGAAGAAATTATGGAAATCGCCACATGGCGTCAGCTGTATCAACATGAAAAGCCAATGATTATTCTCAATATCAATGGTTTTTATGACCGTATGATTGAGCATCTAAAATATACCACCGAGCAAGGGTTTATGAAGCAGCAAGATTTAGATCGTTTGGTGGTGTGCAATACCATCAACGAGGCAATCGAGATGCTACAGACCGTCGTGACCATCAATGATCATGTGGATACAGAAAAAATGGCTGGTAGCAACAGCTAAGCTTTATAAAATCGAGCAATTAAAAGCAATCACGTAAAAAAGGAGCAGATAACCGATTATTGGTTGTCCGCTCCTTTTTTATAGTCAGTTTTATATTCATAAAGTTAACCGTAAACGCTAGAAATGACTAATACTTGCTATACACCAGCGGGTGAGAGATCATCCAGTGCTGCTTCACGAATACTATGATTGACATCTGCCATTGCTATTGGAAATCCACGCTGCTCAGCGAGTACACGTGCAACCTTATCAACAGCCAGACCATCGTTATGTGTCAAGTACGACCATTCGTGTGCGTAGCGGCTACGATTCATTGGCGTATCGTTCTGTATCAATCCGAGCGTCGTCAGCTCATTCACTATCTGATCAGCAGCGATCAAGGTTGAAGATGCTTTGACATTTTCTGCACGAGCGTAACGTATATTAGAATACAAGCTTACGTCAGCCACTCGCAACGTATCATCTTCTCCAGGAATTTGCTGCCCACCATATAGCGCATTGCCAACAGTGCGTGCACTATTGAATGTCGGTACAAACTCAGCCACATATTCAATCGCCTGCTGGCTACGCGCTTGTAGCGGCGCTTTGTCCCAGCCATCCTCGATATAGTGTACGTATTGCTGTGGTAGTTTAGGCTGAGCGCTGTCTGAGCTAGATGCGACCAGACCATCATCAAATAAAGTAATGGCTTTACTCATGCCATGTATCTGAAAATACCCACCCGGATAGGGGGTTAACTGTGCCATGCCTTCGGGCGTACCTCGTTGACCGTAGACGATAATCTCTGGAATCTGTCCACCTGCATCGCCCCAATGGGTGACATAAGAGGATTTAAACTCGACCATGCGCGTGACTTCAACACCGACCATGTCATCGATGACACCAGTGCGAAAACCGCAAGCATTGACCAAATAATCGACTTCGATAGATTCAGCTTGAGAGTCGTTTGCTTGCTGATAGTCAATGCGCCATTTGGTAACATGGTGATCGGCATTGGCGCAGTTTTCACAATCCACAGGGACTACTTTTTGTACTGTGGTGTCAGTAAAGACATGGGCGTGGTCATATTCTTCAAGCGCCAACTGCGCAGAAGCCGCCAAGCGAAAGATATTCCAGCCGTACTCTTGTACGACAATCAGTGGGAATTTTACTTTATTTAAGTCTAAGTATTTGGCCACTGGTATCATCCACTCATCAACCGTACTTGGTACTTCAACTTGCTCACGCTCAGACAACTCAAGCAACTGCTCATGACTATAGAGCTGATAGTAATTTTCAGGTTCGCCAAGTACTTTATTGTTGGCATCTTGCTCAATCAGATCTTGATACGCCGCTGTCAAAATATCCAAACGCGGTAGTAAGTCTTCAGGCAGTCCTTCATCGCGTGTCGGTACCGCAAATACAGTAGGACGAACATCGATGGTATAAGGATAGAGACGTAATATATCAATACATTGCTTGAGGAGTGCCACGCAATCTTCATCAGGTATCTCGCGGTACAAGTTGCCGCCAGCATGCAAGTGACACATTGGTGGACCATCAATGAGTGATTTTTTCTTCTCAAACAAGTAAGTCTCAAGTCCTAATGCGGCAAGGCGAATAGCAATCGTCGAGCCTGCAGTACCGCCGCCCAAAATACCGACGCGTTTAGTAGGACGTTTGGCGGGCAAGTTTTGATAATCTCCATAAGACAGCACCTTAGAAGAATCATCTTGTTTGACAGAATGAGCGTGATTTTTATTAGAAGACTGAGTCATTGTCGTCATTATATCCTTAGTAGCATTTGCATCAGGCCATGCTCGGTGTAATCGTTAAATGTCTTGTAACTATTGATATGCGTGCGAAGGCCGCTAAGTTCAATATTTATTTATAAGCCACAACAGAGGGATTTTCCATTGTGTAGTAATACTTCATTTCTATAAGTTCATTTTACGAAGAACTACAGACGATATGATGACAAATACGTAAGTAGATGCATGAGTTTTGTCAACGAGGTGAGGTGGCCTTGGGCAGTTTCTAATAGGCGAGGTCGAGTGCAACATCTGGAGAATGGGGATAAGGTCAGCTTTCTGTAGCCAAAAAGGTCTGTGTTTAAGCATTTTGTAAGATTCAGCCACTTTTGTAAGTTTGTATATTGACGGCCATTATCGCCAAAAACTGTATGTTATATTTATTTCGCTCAAATGAGATCAAAGCTTTGTTTTTATCGCTTTCACATCAAAAAATAAAAACGGCTCATAAAATTTATTATTACAATTATCAAAATGACAAGGAAGTTGCTATGAAAAATATCATGATGTTATCTGCACTAACTGGCGTATTAGCACTGACCGGTTGTACGACGCTAAAAAGTGTTGTTGGAAATGACATGTCAGGCACGCACGAAGTCCAAGCAACCAATAACAATACGGCCCCTATCGCTAGCAAAAATGGCGTATTGGTAGATGCAACGAATCACATGACGCTTTATACGTATGACAAAGATTCGATGAATAAGTCAGACTGCGGCGCCGCCTGTCAGGTTGTTTGGCCAATCTTCCAAGCACCAAGCAATGCAAAACCTTCTGGTCAGTTTGCGGCGTTCAAGCGTGAAGATGGTAAGTATCAATGGGCGATGAATGGTAAACCATTATACTTCTATGCTAATGATACAAAAATGGGCGATAAAGATGGTGATGACAAATTTGACGTTTGGCATGTTATCCCAACCAAATAGTATCTTATAACGCTATTGTTGGACAAAAAAAGCAGCCCTATTATGGAGGCTGCTTTTTTGTTGTTGCTAGTAAAAGCGATTAATAGCGAATGACGTCTATTTTGACTTTTTCTCTACCAACTCACCATCTATCTGAATAGGCACATTGGTGGTAACGCCTTGCGAGTATGCATCCATGCCATACGCTGTACGATCGATGTTACCTGTTGCACGGAAGCCAACCACAGGTTCTTTGGTCAAAGGACTGTTATCGATTTTCTTTAGCGTTAGGTTAAGTGTTAATGGTTTGGTTTGACCAAGTAAAGTAAAGTCGCCAGTGACTTTTGCTTGTTGTGGATTGATAAAGTTAACCTGAGTGGATTTAAAGCTCATGGTAGGGTACTTCTCAACATTGAAAAACTCGTCGGTTTTCAGATGCTTGTCACGGGCTTCCCAACCAGTATCAATACTGTCTGTATCTACAACAAAGTTAAATTGAGTTTGATTTGGGTTTTTTAGATCGAACTGTACAGTGCCGTCGACATCACTAAAGTGCCCCATAACCGTAGAAAATCCCATATGCTCAACAGAGAAACCGACACGAGTATGTGAATTATCTAGTTGCCACTGAGTTGGTAGAGCAGCGCTTGCCATAGTCGTGATAGCAAGTGCTGAGCTGATTAATAGTGCCTTAGTAGTGGTTTTGATGGTAGTGTCTATCATTGAATAGTCCTTATTTAGTGTTAGGGAAGTTGTGCTTACCGATGAACAAAGAGTGCGATATTTTTTGTAGAAAACTGACTAGCCATATCGCATAAATGTTCGATAGATAAATGGCAAAGAAAAGCTAAAGCTCGTTAGCTTAACTACAGATATCTATATAATTGATTAATTAAACTAACCAAAGTATTGTACTGGGTTAACTCGTACATCTCAACACTATTTGTGTATTGGTGACAACTTATCACATATCTATATCACAACTGCGGCTTGCGTTGGGTGACAAAAACCGTTAAAATCGCGGTTTAATTTTCCCGCTGGGGAAAGGCTAAGTGAGCAGAAGAGTGGTGCTTTGTGCTGGAATAAGCCAGTGACGCAGTTGCCATACTTATAATGTCCTTAGTGCCTCAGTTACGTATGTTTTCGTTTGCTTGAGACACCGCTCATGATGTTGACGCAAATTGCCATACATACATCGGACCTAGAGAGTTTATTATGCGTAAAGATATCCATCCTGATTACCAAGAAGTTTTGTTCCATGACACCAATGCTGACGTGTTCTTTTTGACTCGTTCAACGGCTAAGACTAAAGCGACTCGTGAATACGAAGGTAAAGAATACCCATACTACCCACTTGATATCTCAAGTGCGTCGCATCCATTCTATACTGGTGAGCAACGTAAAACCTCTACTGAAGGCCGTGTTGCAAGCTTCAACAAACGCTTTGGTGCATTTGGTGGCCGTAGCAAGAAAGCTGCTGACGCTGCTGAATAATTTATACCTATGGTGTAAATGTGTTTTGCTAAGTAATAAAAAACCGCTGATGATTCAGCGGTTTTTTTGTGTCGATAGATCAATACTTGCGTGTTTTTAGCAATCTGTCTGAGCGGTGGGTGAGTCTAACAGTTGGGTCATGTTCTCTACGATCTGCTGTGCCCAATAACCGTACATTAGGCTACTCGGATGAAAGCCATCACTGGCGAACATCACGGCAATATCAATAGGCTGACCATTGCCATGCTCTGATATCATGCGTGCAAAGTCAGTTGCCATATAGTTGACACCGTCATGAGCAGCGCAGACTTTTTGCAATATCTCATCAAGTATTGAGGCCTTTGCCCCAACGAAGTTGTTGAGCGGAGAGGGGATGGCAGGCATCTGCGCCATCGGTGGTAAGCTCAAAAAAATCAACTCGCGTACGCCAAATTTACGCTGCGCAATATCAATGGTATCTTCAATTTGCTGCTGCCATTGATGCACAGAGACATTGGACGTCGTATCGTTGACCCCAACGCTCAGCAGCATCACATCGATAGGTTGGTCAGGAGTAGGGAGGACATATAATCTGCGCAAAATATCAAAGCTAGTATGACCAGTCGTCGCTTGTAATGACCAATTGAGCTGTGCAAAGTTCGATCGAATAACGGCATTCTGTTCCAATATCGGAATCAGCTTACCAACCAGTGCCTCTTGCTGAGTCTGACTGCCAACACCTGCTGCTGCTGAGTCGCCCACGACCATCAAATTGAACGTCTCTTGGCTTTTAGATGACAGTCCATCATCTGCTTTTGATAGCTCAACCATACCATGTCTTTCGCCGTTTGGCTCCGGCAAACGAACGGTTTCACGCTTGATTTTACGACCCTGATAAAGATAAACAGGCGCAAATAATACATCTTTTGCGATAGATGTTAGTTTATTAGTATCTACCATCCTGCACGTTCCCTAATAATCGTGAGACTGTCCTCAATCAATAATTGACCATCAACATAGACATCGCGTAATAGGTTGTCTGATGGCCTACCCAATGCTTGCTCTTTTATGGTTTTGATCTGGCCATTGCCATCTTGTACCAGTGCCAATCGTCCTTTTTTCGATCGTTTTGAGCGGCTGGTGATAGGGTCTTTATAAATATCTTTCCATGTGCCATCGATACAGATAGCGCTCGATTTCATCGCCCAGCTCATGGTGTCACGGTTGACTTGTTGCAATAAACCACCGCCCATACCAAATGTCACGTTTTCTATGCTAAAGCCTGCTTTGATTATCACGTCAATAATTTTGCTTAAGCTTTGTGCGCTGATGCCATCGCCTTGGATGATGCGCACATAATTAGGCAGCACTTTGTAGCCTTTGCTATTGACAGTTGTACCAAACTTCACCGCCAAACGCTCTAGCGCTTCACGGACGACTTTAGTCGGCTCGCCACTGTCTGGTCGAATGACCAAAGTGCCACCCATATTTTCGACCTCATCTTTTAAGGCGTCGCCCCAGATATTATCGATCGCATTCCATAGGTCGTAACTGTCAGACACAACTGAAAAAGCTTTATCTTCGCCGCCGAACTGCTCAATCATATTGTGAAAAGCCGCTTTCTCATCATCACGTCCCCAAGCCGTCATTGTGCTGTGCTCCGCCGCTGGGATAGAGAAGGCAGGCATGTCATCACCCATCTGATACCAGCGACTGGCCGCAATAAGTGCTGTCATTGAATCGGTACCAGCAAAGTTGACCAAATGCGCCAAGCTGCCAAGGGCAACCGTTTCCTGACTCGACGCACCGCGCGCGCCAAAGTCATGTAAGCGAAAAGGTAGCGACTCTGTATTGTCCGCTGACTTTTCTAGCGCTTGACGGATAATCTCTTTGCAATAGCGAGAGACACTAGCGACCGTTGACGGATACCAAATCGCGCGTAATAGCGCTGTTTCGATATAACTTGGTAGCCAATAAAACTCAGGATCAGTGTTGATGACTTGGCAGACTACATTTGATGCCGGAGCGATGCTGCCCTCAGGAACGGCTTGAATACGCAGTGGCAAATAGCCGTTGTGTTTTTCAATCAAGTGCTCCCAGCCCGCACGATTAAAGGTTAAGCCATGCGCTTTAACCACTTTTTCGGCTTCGTCGATATCTTGATGCGTGATAGGGGTGCTTAGGTACTCTTTGATAAAGGCCTGCAGACCAAAGAACACCACATCATAGTCGCCTTTGCGCGCTTCAATGTAGCTGGACAGATACTCACTACCACTTGGATATTGCACCCAATGTGAGGTTTTATAGCTGTCACTATTTAAGATTAAATTATTTAAATTACTGGTGTACATCACAGAACTCCTCTGCTTTGAGCTGCCGCAGCTGCTTTGAAAGAACAGTGGCGGCGGTTAACCATTGCCGTCTATCGGCACTGGTATAAAAAGTTAAAAAATACATTGTGTAGATATCAGTGAGGGTTGATTTGACCATGACCTGATCATCCGTTTAATAACGAAAAACTACAACCCAACCATTTTGGTAATAATCGCATAATGATCCTCAAACATCATTTTGGCATCAAGCTCTGCCAATGGTAGCCAAAATGCTTTGGTCGCATCATCACCGCCTTTTACTTTTGGCAACCCTTTTGGGTCGTTTTTTAGCTGGAAGTAAAAGGCTTGGGTAATGGTGCGTCCGCGTGCTGAACGATACGGGTCATCAAAGGTATGCTGACTGTGGCAAGAACCGCGCAATACGGGCTCAGGCACTTTCAGGCGTGTCTCTTCACGCAGCTCGCGAATACACGCATCAAATAGCGTCTCTTTTGGGTTTAAAAAACCACCCGGTAATGCCCACAATCCGCGTCCCGGCATACTACGTCGCTCGACTAGTAAGATGTGCCCCGACTGTACAATCAACGCATCAGCCGTCATGAAGGTTGGTGGATAGGGGGCAGATTGCCACTGTCTTTTGTATTTATCAATAAAGTCCGCTTCTTCATGCAGTTGATGATAGTCGTCCGTTTTTTTGAATGCATCGAGGACGCTGCGCGTTGACTCAGGCGTGCGCTCAGGCGTTGGCGTAGCGCCCATCAGATAGCTGTCGCGAATAGGCGTGGCTGATAGATTATGATAATTAGGCACTGAGACCGATGCCCAGTTAGGGAACAGTGATAAGTAATATGATGAGCTGTCTTTTGAGTGACCAATCAAGCCAATATCTGTTTGCAAATCACCCGTGACTGATTTTACACCTGCTTGGACGTATTGTAGCCAGCGCGTATCGTTGTATAGTGCATCGTCTAGACCGACGCAATGGATACGAGCGGCGTCTTCTGCTGAGTAAGCGCCCTTGATCATCGCAGCACGTTCAGCGACGCTAAACGGATTACGTAAGCTGCGTGGTAGATTGGCCGAACCAATCAGCATAATCACTTCATCAGAGCGTTTGAGCGCTTCGTCAATGACTGCCTTGTGCCCACAATGAAATGGCTGGAAACGCCCGATAAAAACCAAATAGCGGTAGTGTGTGCTGTTTTTCTGATCGGGGTTTTTCTTATCTGAAGCTTGCTCTGATAATTCACTCATAGACGCCAATTTCCTACAACTTATTTTTATTGATAAAAAATTAATGACGCTAATACTGACACAGCCTGTGACTTTCTGACAAGTGGAAAGATGTTTAGGGGTGTATCCTTAGTAGGCATTATTTGTATTTAGTCTGCTTGATAAATAATGCAGCTGTCTTTATATAGAGGGTAGCTTATCAGTCATTATATAAACAATGCCTAATCTACTGACTTGTAGTGCCATTGAAAAAACCAATGACAACCATTTGCAGCGGTCACGGTTCAATTCACAGTAGCGCGGTCGGAATTACTCCTTGATTCAGGTATAATGGCCATTATAGACGGATTAAATTTTATGACTATTGCTGCCAGTGCATTACAATAATAAACCTCAAGCACTGATGGCTTGCAAACTGATATAAGCCATAAAAATTTTGAAAAATTCAAATTCACGACACGGTCGCCATAATAGATATTGCGCTTGTGTCACAATGCATAGGAAACATTATGAGTGAGCAAAATCAAGCCGCTGACTATGAGTCAGCATTAGATACTGAGCAAGTTGAAGCAAAAAGCAATATCACCATCACTGAGTCTGCTCAAGGCTATTTGGCAGACTTGTTAGCCAAGCAAGATACTGATGGTATCGGTGTGCGTATCTTCGTTGAGCATCCAGGCACGCCGCGCGCAGAGTGCTGCATGGCTTACAACCAACCAGGCGAAGAAGACAGCGCTGATTTGTGTTTAACCTATGATGATTTTTCAGCCTTTATCGAAGCGGCCTCGGTGCCTTATCTAGAAGATGCGGTTATCGATTACAATAAAGATCGTTTTGGTGGTCAGCTGACCTTCCGCGCGCCAAACTCTAAAGTACCCAAAGTAGGTGCTGACGCGAGCGTCGAAGAGCGTATTAACTATGTCTTGCAGTCAGAGATTAACCCTGGCTTGGCAGCACATGGTGGCGATGTACAGTTGCTTGAATTGATTGAAGAAGAAGGTATTGGCCTGACCGCCGTCTTGAAATTTGGCGGTGGTTGCCAAGGCTGTTCAGCTGTTGATATGACACTGCGTCAAGGCGTTGAAGTACAGCTTAAGCAGCAAATACCAGAACTGACGCAAGTGGTTGATGATACCGACCATACGCGCACAGAAAATGCTTATTATAAATAAATGCAAAAAACCAATAAAAGCAGCATAGCGGTTATAAAAACGCTTATGCATGTTTGTCATTAAACAATTAGTATTTTGCTATTCTTTTAATAAAGAAGCTGAGTTATGATGAACTCAGCTTTTTTTATTGCTATGATTTAGCAGACAGCTTTTTGAGATAGTTTTTAAACGCCAACTCTTGAATCAGTAATTTTTGATCAATACATTTGATCCATACAAAGGAATGTACGATGAGTGATGAACAAGCAGCCCAAGAATTAAAGAACAACCAGCGTCTTGAGACCTTGGCGATTCATGCTGGCTATAGCGTGGAGCCGACCACCAAATCCGTCGCCGTACCTATCTACCATACCAGCTCCTATGCGTTTGATAACACTCAGCATGGTGCTGATCTGTTTGATCTAAAGGTCGCGGGCAATATCTATACGCGTATTATGAACCCGACCAATGCGGTGCTAGAAGAGCGCGTTGCTGCGCTTGAAGGTGGTATCGGTGCGCTTGCGGTCGCCTCTGGTATGGCTGCTATCACTTATGCGATCCAGACCATTTGTGAAGCAGGTGACAATATCGTCGCCGTATCGACGCTATATGGCGGTACTTACAATTTGTTTGCGCATGCATTGCCGCGTCAAGGTATCGAGGTGCGCTTTTTTGACCACAAAAACCCAGAAGCCATTCGTGTTTTAATCGATGATAAGACTAAAATGGTCTTTGCCGAGAGTATCGGTAACCCACTAGGTAATATCGTAGATATTCAGGCGCTCAGTGATATTGCTCACGAGTACGGTGTGCCTGTCGTGATTGACAATACCGTTGCCACGCCTGCGCTATGCCGTCCGTTTGAGTTTGGTGCGGACATTGTGGTGCATTCATTGACTAAGTATATGAGCGGTACGGGGACGTCGATTGGTGGTGCGATTATCGATAGTGGTACGTTTGCGTGGGGCGATTATCCTGAGCGTTTCCCATTACTGAACACGCCAGATGCCAGTTATCATGGGGTGAATTTTGTCAAAGACGTAGGCGCGCCTGCCTTTATCGCGCGTGCTCGTGTCGCACCGCTACGCAATACGGGCGCGGCGCTTAGTCCGCTTAATGCGTTTAGTATCTTGCAAGGGATGCAGACGCTGAGTCTACGGATGGAGCGTCATGTACAGAACGCACAAGCGGTTGCAGAATACTTACGTGACCATGACAAGGTCGCTTGGGTAAAATATGCAGGCCTGTCTGACCATCCTGAGCATGAGCTTGCCCAAAAGTACATGAAAGGCACGCCTTCTGCTATTTTGACCTTTGGCGTAAAAGGCGGTTTGGAGGCAGGGTCGCGCTTTATCGATGCGCTACAGCTGATTACGCGCTTGGTGAATATCGGTGATGCCAAGTCATTGGCCTGTCATCCTGCCTCGACGACGCATCGCCAGTTAAATGGGCAGGAGCTTGAGCAAGCTGGCGTCAGTGAAGATATGGTACGTTTGTCTATTGGTATCGAGCATATTGAAGACATCAAAGCCGATCTTGCGCAAGCATTAGCTACTGCTTAATATAAAAGCGTGCTCATTTAGGAAAATTATTTGAGTGATTATAATCTATAAACAAAAAAGCCCATATCGACTTGATATGGGCTTTTTATTTGCGTTAAATATACATATTCAGCATTTAAGCAGATAGGACACGCTGAGCGATATCTCGGTAATCCTGCGAGGCAAGACGTGGTCCAAACTGCTGGATGACTTGTGACGATATTTCGCTGGCAAGACGTCCACACTCTGGCAAGCTATAATGCTGCGATAGCGCATACAAGAAGGCACCCGCGTAGTTATCACCTGCGCCGTTGGTATCGATGACACTCGTTACTGCTGGCGTTGCCACGTCGTAAACTTCAATCTCCGATTCGTCATCAGGTTTGTGGGCAATGACCGCACCGTTGGCACCATCAGTGACGACCGCTGTTTGGCAATGCTCAAGCAGGGCACGGGCAGCGGCTTTAACTTGTTTTTTATCGGTGAATAGCTTGGCTTCTTCGCTATTACAGAATATCACGGCGACTTTATTGCCGAGCATGTTAAGCAGGCCGTCTTTGGCAAATTTCACTACAGCAGGATCCGCAAAACTCACGGCAATTTTTGCATTATGAATACCGGCTTGTTGGCGCAGTTGCGTCATTGCTGGTTGTATGCTTTCAGACATGGCCAAATAGCCTTCTAAATATAGCCAGTCTGCTTGCGTCAACGCATCGAAATCAACATTGTCAGCTGCGATTTCGCTTGAGGTGCCAAGATAGGTCTGCATGGTACGCTCGCCATCTTCGGTGACAGCCACCACACAGGAGCCGGTCACGCCGCCTTCATGGATAGATTTGTCTGAGGTTGCGACGCCTGCTTCGTGCAAGTCTCTGAGGTAAAACGCCCCTTGATCGTCATCACCGACGCGGCAAGCATAAAACGGCTTGCCGCCGAGGCTAGCAAAGGTAAACATTGTATTGGCTGCTGAGCCACCGCCGGCTTGTTTTGATGGCTCAATCTCAGCCAACTTAAAGTAAGCCAGTAGTTGCTGCTGCTCCTCAAACTCTGCTAGTGTCATATTACCTTTGGTCAGCTCGGTCTCTTCTAGTGCCGCATCTGACAGCACATACTCGTGATCAACCAACGCATTACCTATCGCCATTACATCGTACATTGCTTACCTCTCTTCAATTAATTTATAAACAGTTATCTTTTTTATTGTTAAAAACTAGTCAGCTTGCAGCTCTAGTAGACGCTGATAAAGTGCATTCTTTTTTACACCAGTGATATCAGAGGCCAGCGCGGCTGCTTTTTTGACCGATAGATCCTCTAGCAAACGCTGTAGCAATTTATCATGAGTACTGATGTCGTCAGTATCCTTTGCCACACCGGCGCCAGCGACGACCACGACGATCTCACCGCGTTGCTGATTGTCATCTGCTTTGACAAACTCGACCAGCTCGCCAAGGGTGCTTTTATGTACGGTTTCAAATGTTTTGGTCAATTCACGACAAAAAGTCACTGCACGGCCTGCACCAAATATCGTCGCCATATCTTCCAGGCTAGATACTATGCGATGCGGCGCTTCATAAAATATCAGAGTTTCGGTACGTGCGATCAAATCGTTCAGTTGTTTTTGACGGCCGTGAGTTTTGGCTGGTAAAAACCCAATAAAGCTAAATCGATCTGATGGCAACCCTGCCACTGACAATGCGCCAATAGCAGCAGAAGCCCCAACGATAGGAGATACGGTCACGCCAGCTTCATGTGCAGCCTGTACCAATTGATAACCTGGGTCACTGACCAGTGGCGTACCAGCGTCACTAATCAAGGCAACCGAATGACCTTGCTCAATCATTTCAATGATTTTAGGCGTTTGAATAGCGCTATTGTGTTCGTGATAAGCCCATAGCTTGTTATGACCTTTTTGCTTCGTTGTGGCCTCATCATCTTCTACACTACTTGTGGCATGATGGGTCTCTGAGCTTTTGGCCTCATCCGTTTTACTTCCTTTAGTATCAATACCAAAGTGCGACAACAGCTTACCTGAAGTGCGAGTATCTTCACAGGCAATGATCGCGACCTGCTTTAAAACAGCAATCGCGTGTGGCGTCATGTCGGTCAAGTTGCCAATCGGCGTGGCAACGATATAGAGACAAGCTGGCATCGCAGTAGGGGTAGACATGAAAACCTCGGGTTATTAACAATAATAGTGCGCCATTATATCCAGTCGTTATCTATGATTTTTCAGTCAAATAGTGAGTGAATAAATCGATAGATTTTGAGAGCATAACGCGCAGAAGTGGCTAGTTTAGCATGTTGTGCTATGATAATTCTCAAATGTTAAGCAGACGAATTAACCTTATGGCGAATCACAAACCCTTGATCTTAACCTCACCGAAACAACGCCAAGGCAGCCTGTTTGAACAGCAGGCGTGTGAGTATTTACAAGCACAAGGGTTACGGTTGGTGGCGCAAAACTGGCAACAGCCAAAAATAGGCGAGCTAGATCTGATTATGATGGAAGCAGGACCCGCATGGTCAACGCTAGTATTTATCGAAGTTCGTCAACGCAAGCGGTCAGTCTATGGCGATGCAGCACTCAGCGTGACGACAAGCAAGCAGCGTAAAGTGATTAAAGCGGCGCAATGTTTTTTGCAGCAGCATCCTGAGTACGCTCATTATGACTGCCGCTTTGATGTCATTGCTTATAATACGGCGGGTAAGCTCAGCTCAAAAGAGAATCCGTTGAGCGATGAGCCGGAATGGCTTAAAGGTGCCTTTGTAGCCAGTGCATGGTAGTAAATATATAACGTCAATACTGGATGACTCGCGCGGCTGACTGAATCTAGCGCGCAATACTCGTTACCAAAAACCTAACCGCTGCTGGCCAAAATTAAGTAAAGTAGCTGTTAACAAAATTTGTCTTATCACTGCTAGATAAAAATTGACTCAATTCATTGAATTTATAACACCGTCACCACCATGCTCTAAGAGGTAAACAATGACACGGATGCATTTGCGCACTGCTATTTTTGGTTCATCACGCTGTATTACGACGGGCATTATGCTTGCTGCTTGTGTGGTCAGTACAGGCTGTGCCACCAACTATCTGACCAACAGTACAGAAGGAACTTACGGTGTGCCAATGACTGAGCGCACCATTCCGCAGCGTCTACTAGATCGTAGTATCGAGCATACTGCCAAAATCAACGTGTATGGGCTAAAAGAAGACTTGCAGCAGACCAGCCGTATGGGTATCGATAGCTTCAATAGCGAAGTGCTGCTCACAGGGGAAGTACCGTCTGAAGCGCTCAAAGCAGAAGTAGAAAAGGTCGTTAGCTCCATGCCAGATGTACGCCGTGTCTACAACGAGATGGAAGTAAGTGCTTCAAAAGGCTATAGCTCAACGGTTCATGATGGTTATATCACCTCAAAACTACTGGCAAAAATAGCCGCCAGTGATGGCGTCAAAACCTCACAAATCAAAGCAGTCACCAACAATGGCGTGGTCTATATTATGGGCCGCATGACACCCACCCAACAAAGTAACTTAATTGATGTTGCGAACAGCACTGTTGGGGTGACCGAGCTGGTACTGCTGACGACAGTTGTCGATGATAGAGGTGTAAAGATAAACGATGATGATATTATGTACGAGAATAACCTAGCCAATCCGGCGGTCGCACCAGCTGTCCAAGATACTGCTGTCAGTACCGCAACGCCGATAGTAATAACGGAAGAAGAGGCTACTACGACGCAACCATCATCAAGCCCATATATCGATCTTTATCAAAATCAGTAAAACTACTGAGTTTGCCAAGCTGAGTCTACCAAGCAATGATTGACGATAAATAAGAGCTTGTATAATAGCTACTTAGCTATATGTGATACCCGTCACATCATAGGATGCTAGTAGCTTTTTTTGATATTAATCACAATAAGCCTAAATAGATATAACAGTAAGAGCACGAGAAATCCTCAGCCAGTGAGTACTATATCAATAGTGAAAAGTAGCAGAAGCAGCATATTGGTCACTTATATTTTCAAGTGAAAGTATATCGTTGACCAATTAACGAAACAGTATAGCTGCTATAACGCTACTCATTATTGATTAATAAATATAATAGGATACTGGCAATGAAGGTTTCAAAAAACCGTATACAACAGAGTGAAGATATTAATAGAGATGCTATGAATAGCATCGGCTCTTACACTGGTAAAAAAGTACGCACGCTGAGATTCACAGGGGCGGCAGTTCTAGCATTAGGTGGTATTGCATTTGCGACGCAAAGTGCACAGGCATTATCACCGCTAGGCTTTGTCAATGGCATTACTTCTAGTGGCGGTGTAGGGGTAAGTAAAGATATCTTATACGGTGATGAGCCTTTGCAAGATTTAGATATTTACTATCCAAAGCCCTTGGCACAGGCAATGAAAGCCCAAAGCGCTATCAATAATGACTACCCTATGGTGGTATTCGTGCATGGCGGTTCTTGGGAGAGCGGCAATAAAGAGCAGTATGCTTTTGTCGGTCAAAGCTTAGCGCAGGCAGGCTATGTCACCGCAGTGATTAATTATCGTAAGGTGCCCGAGCATGTCTACCCTGATTATGTCAATGATACGGCCCAAGCGATTGCTTGGAGTATCGAGAATGCGGCCAGCCTGCATTCTGATCCGTCACGTGTTGCTGTCATGGGACACTCTGCTGGCGCGTTTAATGCAGTCGCAGCCGTCGCCAACGAAGACTTTTTAGCGCCTTATGGTATTAAGCCGACAGACGTTGCGACGGTTATCGGTATTGCAGGGCCTTACAGTTATGACTTTCGTAAATTCGATAGTGCGTCAGCTTTTCCCTCGGATGCCACACCTGATCAAGTCATGCCTGATCGTCAGATCAAAGGGGCACAGCCACCATATTTGTTATTAACCGCAGAAAAAGATAAAGTGGTGCATCCAACCAATGCACTCAAAATGACGCAAGCATTGAAAGAGGCAGGGGTAACGGTGCAGACTGGTGAGATCGAAGGCGCGAGTCACGCAACTATCATTGGAGCAATGGCACCGCCGCTACGTTGGGTCAATAATGTGCGTGCGCAAGTAGTGACGTATCTAGACACAATGCTCAAATAGCTTGTTGTTATTCATATCATGGGCTTTTGACTGCTTATTTTTCGATACGGTTTCAGTCCTCAAATACACTTGAGCAAGACAGTACTGTAAGATAGGCAAACTCTTGTTATAATGTCATCACTTTAAATCTATACCCTATTCTAAACGTTAAGGCAGACTATTTTATGAGCATGAACGCTGACGATTTGATCGCATTTTTACAGACTCACTTCCCAGACGCTTTTATCCAAGCTGCCAATCAAGGCAATAAATTTGACGTGCGCGTGGTTGATGCAAGCTTTGAAGGCAAACGCGCCGTTCAACGTCAGCAAGCCATTTATGCGCTGGTTAATGATAAGATTGCGAGTGGCGATATTCATGCCCTCAATATTCAAGCGCTAACGCCTGCTGAGTGGGACGCTCAATCAAAAGGCTAATTATATAGCTATCTATCTAACTGGCAATCGAAGAGTTCGTTTAACAGACATAAGGATTCTTTACTGCTCGTTTTCACCATTTTCTATACTCATCGCTAGGTTGTCACCTTTATGGATCAATTTTTAATCACTGGTAGTAGTCGTATCGAAGGGGAAGTTACTATTTCAGGCGCCAAAAATGCCGCCTTGCCATTGCTTGCCGCGATGATATTGGCTGAGACGCCAACGACATTGCACAATGTACCGTCATTAAAAGACGTACGAACATTGATTGAGTTGATCAGTGGTATGGGTATTAATATCCAAAAACAAGATGATACGGTCACTTGTGATACCAAAACTATTGATAACTTTTATGCGCCGTATGATTTGGTAAAAACCATGCGCGCGTCAATTTTGGTATTAGGGCCGTTACTGGCCCGTTTTGGCGAAGCTGAAGTGTCGTTACCAGGTGGTTGTGCGATTGGGTCGCGCCCTGTTGATCAGCATCTAAAAGCGTTTGAAGCAATGGGTGCGGTAATCAGCGTAGAGAACGGTTACGTGAAAGCGCAAGCGCCTAAAGGTGGTAAGCTGATTGGTTGCCACTTCTCATTTGATATGGTGACAGTTGGCGGTACGGAAAACGTCATCATGGCAGCGGCATTGGCTAAAGGCACGACCGTTTTGGCTAACTGTGCATTGGAGCCAGAAGTAGTCGATTTAGCCAATATGCTGGTTGCGATGGGCGCCAAAATCAGCGGCATCGGTACTTCGACGATGACCATTGAAGGGGTAGAGCGTCTACAGGGTTGTGAGTATTCAGTGGTACCGGATCGTATTGAGACAGGCTCATATCTTGCTGGTGCCTTGATGACTCAAGGGGATGTGTTGACCAAAAAAACTACAGCCTCTTTATTGTACCCAGTGCTTGAGAAGTTTGAAGCGATGGGTGCAGTGATCACCACAGGTGATGATTGGATTCGCGCGCAGATGAAAGGTCGTCCAAAGCCAGTGGATATTCGGACTCAGCCACATCCAGGTTTTCCAACAGACATGCAAGCTCAGTTGATGGCGATTTGCTGTCTGGCTGATGGGACCAGTACCATTATCGAAAATATCTTTGAAAACCGCTATATGCACGTACCTGAACTTAATCGTTTAGGGGCATCTATCCAAGTGGATGGACATACTGCGGTGATCAGAGGTGTCGAGAACTTTACGGCGGCACCAGTTATGGCAACAGATTTACGTGCTTCTATGTCACTGGTGATGGCGGCTGCAACGGCAGAAGGCGAGAGCTTGATTGACCGCATTTATCATATTGACCGTGGTTATGAGCATGTCGAAGACAAGCTGCGTAGCCTTGGTGTTAATATCCAGCGTGTCAATACTAACGGCTAATACTGATAGGTCAACCGTAGTTTATACATGAATTACGTTATACATTAAAACTTCCCTTGAATGGGGAAACTAACTGCACATGGACACGATGTCATTATGACTGAGACAAGCAAACCTGCACCAGCCGACGGTCTACTAAACGAAGTAAACGATGCGTTTTCAGGTCTAACGTTGGCGTTATCAAAAGGCCGTATTTTAGAAGAGACGATGCCACTGCTACGTGCAGCGGGTGTTGATCTTTTAGAAGACCCTGAAGCCTCGCGCAAACTTATTTTTCCAACCTCAAACCCAAATGTACGTGTATTAATTTTGCGTGCAAGCGACGTACCGACCTACGTCGAACACGGCGCGGCTGATTTTGGTGTAGCGGGTAAAGATGTGCTGCTTGAGCATGGCGCGAACCACGTGTATGAATTGCTTGATTTAAAAATCGCTCAATGCAAATTGATGACCGCTGGCGTAAGAGATGCACCACTGCCCAATCGTCGTCTGCGTATCGCGACCAAATATGTCAATGTAGCGCGCGCGTATTTTGCGAGCCAAGGTCAGCAAGTTGATGTTATCAAACTATATGGCTCGATGGAGCTGGCACCATTGGTGGGCTTGGGCGATTTGATTGTCGATGTGGTTGATACGGGTAATACCCTACGCGCGAATGGACTTGAAGCGCGCGATCATATTTGTGATGTGTCATCACGTCTTATCGTCAATCAAGTCAGCTATAAGCGCAAATTTGCGTTACTAGAACCCATTTTAGATAGCTTTAAAAACAGTATTGCCAATGCCTAGTAAACCGGTGTCAATCATTGGTAATATAAAGCATAGGTATACGAATTTTTAAACCAGTTTAGCAGGCTATGAGTGATATAGCGTGCTAAACTGGTTTTATTGTCTTAGCTTGCGAAAAAATAAAATCACCGTAAAATTTAGACAAGAAGACAGCCAGTAAGTCGCCATATTTGTGAATAATAAGCATACTTTAGTTATATTCACACCGTTTATTTTCAGCCGTATTTCATGCTCAGATATAGGATTAGGTCATGCGCCAGTTAAGTACCCAAGATGCCGATTTTGACAATCAATTGACACAACTGCTTGCCTTTGAAACCGTCAATGATGCTGAATTATTGCATACCGTTGACGATATCATCGCACAAGTACGTGCGGATGGTGATAGCGTCGTATTGGCATTAACTCAGCAATTCGATCAGCATCCAGCGACAACGATGCAAGAGTTAGAGCTGTCTAAAGAAGCACTTGCCGATGCATTTGCCAATCTGGATGAGAATGTAAAAACGGCATTGACCACAGCAGCTACTCGGGTACAGACCTTTCATGAGCGCCAAGTGCAAGAAACGTGGCAATATGAAGATGAGCTAGGCAATCGCTTAGGTCAAAAAGTCACACCACTTGATCGCGTTGGCATTTATGTGCCGGGTGGTTTGGCATCTTATCCATCATCAGTACTGATGAATGCCATCCCTGCCAAAGTGGCTGGCGTCGCTGAAGTCATCATGGTCGTGCCAGCACCTAAAGGCGTGCTCAATCCATTGGTATTAGCAGCAGCACATTTGGCTCAAGTTGATCGTGTCTTTACCATTGGCGGCGCACAGGCGGTAGCAGCTTTAGCCTACGGTACCGAAACCATTCCAGCGGTGGATAAAATCACAGGGCCGGGGAATAAGTATGTCGCGGCAGCCAAACGCGCAGTATTTGGACAAGTCGGCATTGATATGATTGCAGGCCCCTCAGAAGTGTTGGTATATGCAGAGGGTGAAGCGCAAGATCGAGCTGATTGGCTCGCGATGGATTTGTTGTCGCAAGCAGAGCACGACCGTATCGCTCAAGCTATCTTTGTGACGACCAGTGAAGAGCAGTTAAAAGAAGTCGAGTTAGAGATAGAAAGAGCACTCGCTGAGCTGCCAAAAGCAGATATCGCGCGTGACTCGCTGCAAAATCGTGGTGCACTTATCTTAGTGAAAGATCGTAGCGAGGGTATGGCACTGATTAATCGTATTGCCCCTGAGCATTTGGAGTTATCCGTTGATAACCCTGATGCATTGCTAGAGGATATTCGTCATGCGGGTGCTATCTTTATGGGTCGTCACACGCCTGAGGCGATTGGCGATTACTGTGCAGGACCGAACCATGTATTGCCAACCTCTGGTACTGCGCGCTTTTCTTCACCTTTAGGTGTCTATGACTTTCAGAAGAAATCATCAATTATTTATTGCAGTGAATCCGGCAGCAAGCCATTGGCTGAGACGGCTGATATTCTAGCGCAACGTGAGGACCTAGAAGCCCATGCGCGCTCAGCCCGTTATCGTTATCAGTAAGTTATTTTGAGCGTCTTCATTTTTACTTTTGATAGATATTTTTAATAGTCTGTATGGCTAATTAGTAGGATAATTTATGAGTGAGTCAAAGATAGATACCAGACTTTGGTCATCTAAAGCACGCAACTTGTCACCTTATGTGCCGGGTGAGCAGCCACAGCACGACAATTTATGCAAACTGAACACCAATGAAAACCCCTTTCCGCCCTCACCAAAAGTAGGGGAGGCAATCGCTAAAGTACTTACCCAGCAAGCGCAAGAGCTGCGTTTATATCCGGCACCTGAGTCTAATGACCTGCGTGCTGCATTGGCACAAGCATATGACCTTGATGTCAGCCAAGTGTTTGTCGGTAATGGCTCAGATGAAGTATTGGCGCTTATATTCGCCAGTTTCTTCCTAAAAGAGCGTCCGCTTTTATCACCTGATATTGGCTACAGCTTTTATCCTGTCTATGCACAGACTTTTGGTGTGCATCTTGTCAAGATACCACTAGAGGAGGACTTTAGTATTGACCCTGATGCTTATCGTCAGCCTTGTAGCGGCATTATTATTGCCAACCCAAATGCGCCAACAGGTTTACTCCTATCACTTGCTGATATCCGTAAGCTAGCCAGCGAGCATTCCAATGCGGTGATTGTAATTGACGAGGCATATATTGATTTTGCGCAGGCTGATGCAGACAGTACAGGCTCGCAAGTCTCAGCGGTCAGCTTAATCAATGAGTGTGACAACGTTATCGTGACGCAGACCTTTTCAAAATCACGGTCACTTGCTGGTTTACGTGTTGGGATGGCCTTTGGTAGTGCTTCGTTGATTGAAGCATTGACGCGTATGAAAAATAGCTTTAACAGCTATCCGCTTGATAAGCTAGCGCAAGCTGGTGCGACGGCAAGTGTGCTAGATGTAGATTACTTTGAGCAGACTCGTCAGCAAGTCATTGATTTGCGTACGTCATTGACCGAAGAGTTGACGACGCTGGGCTACAAGGTACTGCCCTCGCATGCAAATTTCATCTTTGCCCGTCCAAAAGAGGGTAATGCAAGTGCTGTGGCGAGTACATTGCGCGGTCAAGGGATTATCGTTCGCCATTTTGATAAGCCGCGCATTAATGAGTATTTACGTATTACTATTGGCACCTCAGATCAGCATGAGCGTTTGATTAATGCGCTAAAAGAGCTGCATACAGAGACTAGCATGACGGCTGATTAATGGTTTACCTGCTTGTGAGTAGATGCTATAGATAAGTACTAAAAAAGCCTGCTAACGCAATGTTAAGCAGGCTTTTTTCTTTAGAGGCCAGCACAAAATAGTACTTCAGTCATTTATAATTTTTTCGCCAACACCGCCAGTAGATTGCCTACCTTATCTAAGCACTCTTGATATTCAGCATGACAATCAGACGCGACCGTAATACCGCCACCCGCCCATAGATTTATGTGTTTTTCTTTATTAAATTCATCAGTTAATGAAGCACCAGCTTGCAATGTACGAATGAGTACATTCCATTGACCACTGCCATCAAAATTCATATAACCCATGGTGCCGCAATAAGCACCGCGTGGTGTAGACTCTAGCTCAGAGATAATTTCGACGGCTCGTTTTTTTGGTGTGCCAGTGATAGAGCCAGCAGGCAGACTACCAAAGAGTACAGCCAACGGGTGAGTATCAGTTTTTAGCTCAGCAGTAATAGTGCTGACCATATGATGCACGTTACTAAAGCTCTCAATCTCAAACAGTTGCGGTACTTTTACGCTACCGATTTTGGCGTATTTGCCCAAATCATTACGCAGTAAATCTACAATCATGACATTTTCGGCGCGGTCTTTTTCGCTATCGACCAGTTGCTGCTTATACAGATCATCTTGCTCGTTAGTAACACCTCGCGGCATGGTTCCCTTGATAGGCTTGGTGCGAATAGAGTGTTTGCCAGTGTCGATTTCTCTAGTGAATGTAAAAAACAACTCAGGTGAGCAGCTTAACAATTCAAAATGATTGCTGTCTGCGACAAAGCTGTCGCTTCTATTTAGGTAATCACCACCATTGCCCTTAACGCTCACATAGCCTGCAAAAGGTGCTTTGGTATTATGATGTAGCGCAGGCAGATAATCGATAAGCGCTGAAGTTGGTTGAGTCGCATCGTTTTTATATGGCAGATAGCCAGACCACTTTTGCGTTAGGTTGATTTGATAGCAATCGCCTTGCTGTAGATAGTCTTGAGTACGATCAAATGCTTGCTGATAATCACGCTTACTCCATCGTGCCGTTAGGACGACAGGTATAGTATGTGATGTGTGCTTAGATTGTGCTTGATTGAGATGTTTGTCGGACAGCTTTTTATCCAGTTCATCTAGGTAGGATGTCAGAGCAACTATGAACTCATCTTTTGACTTGTTGCCGACAGCTTCATTAGAGCTGCTATTGGTTTGAATACTTTTTAGCTCCCAACCGGTATCAGTATTGGCAGCAGGTGTTAGATAGATATCGTAATGCCCTAATGAGGCACAAGGCTGATTTGCCAATTCGATTCTGTCTGCAGGACTTAACTCATAAGCAGCGATATCGTAACCGATAAAACCAATCAGACCATGATGATAACAGGGTTTTGTGCTTTTCGGTTTTACGTTATTTGAGCTATTACTATCAATCTCATAAGCTTTGCTGTAAGCAATAAGCTCATTTTGCCATTCTAGATAACTCATATAGGCTGTCATGGTATTTTCGCTATGAGTAGAGCAGTTATCACGGCAGTTTTTAACCACTCTATAAGTATTGACTGAATCTTTAGAAGGTTTTTGATCAGTTGGATAAACCGACCAGCTGACTTTAGGCAGCAAGCCAATTACTGGTCGTCCATCATTATTTAACCAAGCCAATTGCCAATTTGCTGCATCATCTTGGTTAAGTAAATGGCGTCTTAGCTGTGGCATTAATTCAGCCGCTGACAAATCACCAAAACGCCAGCTAGTTTTGGTAGCTGGCGATGGCGCAGAATCTGTCTGCCCAGTTATATTAGAATTTGGTACAGGCATCATTTAAGCGTCGAATTTTTTGATGATGAGCGTGGCGTTAGTACCACCAAAGCCGAAGCTATTGCTCATCAAGGTTTCAAGGTTTGATTCGCGCATTTGAGTGACGATATCGAAACCTTCAGCTGCAGGATCTAGGTTGTCAACGTTGATACTTGGAGCGATAAACCCGTCCTGTAGCATTAGTAGACAATAAATCAGCTCTTGTGCACCAACAGCGCCCAAGCTATGACCTGTCATTGATTTGGTTGAGCTGATAGCAGGTACTTTACTGACGTCGTTATCAAAAACTTTGGCAATCGCCTTAAGTTCTGTGATATCGCCTAGTGGTGTGCTGGTGCCATGGCTATTGATATAATCAACGCTTTCTAGACCAGCTTCAGCTAAGGCTTGTTGCATACAGCGTACAGCGCCTTCACCACTTGGGGCAACCATCTCGGCACCATCAGAGGTAGCACCGTAACCCACTATTTCAGCCAAGATATTGGCGCCACGTGCTTGAGCATGCTCTAAACTTTCAACCACAACCATCGCGCCACCAGCAGCAATCACAAAACCATCGCGATCTTTGTCATAAGCTCTTGAGGCGAGTGTTGGTGTGTCGTTATATTGCGTGCTGACTGCACCCATCGCATCAAACATACAAGACTGTGTCCAATGCTCAGCTTCACTACCACCAGCCAATATTACATCAGCTTTACCCAGTTGGATAAGCTCAGCGGCATGACCGATACAATGAGTCGAGGTCGCGCAAGCAGAGGCAAGCGAGTAGGAGACACCTTGGATTTTTAGACCAGTGGCTAGGGCTGCTGATACTGAGCTGCCCATGGTTTTAGGTACAGCCATCGCGCCGACACCGCGTAGACCTTTTTCACGCATGGCATCTACAGCGTTCACGATGTTTTCTGTTGACGCACCGCCTGAGCTTGCGACCACACCCACGCGTGGATTGTTATTGATGGTGTCAAGTGACAGTCCTGAATGTTCAATGGCGTTTAGTGCACTGACATAAGCGTACAGACTGGCATCACTAAAAAAGCGTTTGAGTTTACGATCGATACCACTAGTATCCAGTTCTGATTGATTAATACTACCGCTCACGTGTGATTTAAACTCGTGCTCAACATAAGAATCATTAAACGTAATACCAGACTTTCCTTCTTTAAGAGCAGTAGTGACCGTGGCTAAATCATGTCCGATACAAGAGACAATCCCTGCTCCAGTGATAACGACGCGACGCATATTCTATTCCTTGTAAGTAACGATTTGCCGCTATTAACAGGCAATAATCGTTGTAAATCTATATATGAGGTTTAACGATGAATGAATTTGAGTATTATAGTGAAAAAACAGTCTATGTAGATAACGATAGCATGAATTAAGATAATTACAGCCTATTAAAGACGATATCAATTCAGTGTACAATTATGCTCTAACTTACGGCACATGATAACGTATCAAGCGTTGAAAATCTTTGGACAAGTGTAAAATAATGGCGAAATAGCCTCTATCGCTACAAGGTAATGAGAAAGTGAGTGGCTATAAAACCCTTTTTTAAGCAGTTGCTTTACTGTTTATGAAAAACAATATGGGTGAGCTAAAGGCTATGGTTAAGTCAGACAAAAATTAAGTTATACTTTTAGATACAAAATTTGTGACAGCGATAACATTGTTCGCACTGACAAAGACTACAGCGATTGACTAAAATAATTGCTTAAGATTACTAATACTAGAATAAAACCAATCATCATATTAAGGACATCACGATGGCAAAGCCTAGCACTCTTTCAAAAAGTATCAATACTATTGGCTCTTTCACACGCAACAACCTAGAGCGCGTGGGCTCCATGATTGATAGCATGAATGCCAAAACAGGCAAACCGCGCCAATACAAAGCGGTAGATTTAGGCGATGAGGATTATCAACAAGACTTATTTCGTGAGCAAACCTTAAAGGCTACGCAGCAATTATTAGGTCCACGTTTTGCTACTTATGGCAAATATGCCAAAAAAGTCGTACCAAACAGCTTTTTTCAATCGACAGTAGATAGCGCGTTTGCTCAAGTTGCGAAACTTGCATCAAACTGGAGTCAATTGGATTTACCGAACGAGCATCGCTTTGCCAATATTGCTACTTTAGATGATGAAGAGCGTTATGCACTTGCAACTGACATCGCTAACCAAAATCGTGCACTTGCAGCAATGGGCGGCCTTACGGGTTTAGCAGGGCTGCCAGGTCTACTTGCTGATACCTTATGGCTATTATTGGTATCTCTACGTACTGTCTACCAAATTGCAGCTATATACAATAAGCCGCTCACAGGTAAACAAGGTGTGAAAATGGCATACGAATTGCTCTCAAGTGCCGATCTAAGCAAAATGCAAGAAAAACAAGCATTGCTAGCAGGTATGGGTATCGGTAAAGGTTTGCTGGATAATGCTCAGAGCCACGGGTTGCATAGCGAGCTGAAGAACTTGGGTCTAAAAAATCAAAACGTAAACTACTATGCTGAGCAAATAGACAGTATTGCTAGCCAAGTAGGGATCGATTTGGACAAAATAAACCTATTATGGGTTCGCCGTTTTATTCCCGTTACAGCAGTAGCCATCGGCGTACATTATAACAGTCAGTTGATTGATGAAGTGATTGGCGTTGCTAAAGCGACTTTTGCGCCAGAGGCAAAACTTGCCAATCGTGCCATTACTGATGACAGTAGTAGCGAGGCTGAAGTAAAAAAAGCCAGTAATAACGATGCGCAGAAAGACACAGAAAAGACAGAAGAAAATAGCGATACAGAAGAAACCAGTAGCAAAAAAGACTCAGACAAGCAAACGTCTGATAAAAAAGCCAAGTAATAGACATATTATTTGCTAGTTAGGTTGTATATTAATAAGCACAATGGTATTTATCTTGGTTCGGTTGAGTAGAGTGACTTGAAATCAGGATAAATACCACCACTTAGTTACTATCAAGTAGCATTTATATTCGAATATCTTTTCTTAATGATGCTTGAGCTTGCCTTGTTTACTTTATTTATGACGCTGTTTTTCGGCGAAAAAACGATAAAGTGATATAAGGCGAGGATGAATGCATATCTATCAAATGTTGTAAAGCGAAACCATTCATAAGTGGTTGAAATAGCAGCAACAACTCTTTATAATACACTGTCCTAAAAATGGGTGCCCAGAAATCTGCAATTATTGTCAGATAGATGGTGCATTGGCCCATTTTTTTGTTTTATACCAAACGGGAGAAGGATGCCTTATGGCAACAACTAACCAATTGATTCGTAAAGGTCGCAAAACCATCAAGGAAAAGTCAAAAGTTCCTGCGTTGGAAGCGTGCCCACAGCGTCGCGGTGTATGTACTCGTGTATATACTACCACGCCAAAAAAACCTAACTCTGCCATGCGTAAAGTATGTCGTGTACGTTTGACTTCAGGCTATGAAGTATCAAGCTACATCGGCGGCGAAGGTCATAACCTACAAGAGCACAGTGTTGTTCTAATCCGTGGTGGTCGTGTAAAAGATCTACCAGGTGTACGTTATCACACTGTTCGCGGTGCATTAGATTGCGCAGGCGTTAAAGACCGTAAGCAAGGTCGCTCTAAGTACGGTGCTAAGAAGCCTAAAGTTTAATAACTAAACGTTATTAACAAAGCTTTTTGTACTACCCAATAACTGTGCATGGGTTTGGTGTCAGTAGTCATATTACTTTTATATAAGTGATTTGCTCTTAAAACATACCACCATGCAGTAAGGCTAACTGATAACTCACTGCTATACCCTAATGATGAGTAGTCGATGTTGTGAATGTTAGACACTCCTGAAGATAAGGAAATTTATTATGCCAAGACGTCGCGTCGTTGCTGCCCGTGAGATCCTACCGGATCCTAAGTTTGGTAGCCAAACTGTTGCAAAATTCATCAACCATGTAATGAGTGATGGTAAAAAATCTACTGCTGAGCGTATCGTTTACGGTGCACTTGAGACAGTAAGTGAGAAGCGTAAAGTTGAAGATCCAGTATCTTTCTTCGAAGAAGTGCTTGAAAATGTACGCCCAATGGTAGAAGTAAAAGCTCGCCGCGTTGGCGGTGCAACCTATCAAGTACCAATGGAAGTACGCCCCTCCCGTCGTACTGCCTTGGCTATGCGTTGGTTAGCTGAAGCTGCTGCTAAGCGTTCTGAAAAATCAATGGCTTTGCGTTTAGCTGGCGAATTGAATGATGCTGCTGATGGCAAAGGCGCTGCTATGAAAAAGCGTGACGAAGTTCACCGCATGGCAGATGCTAACAAAGCATTCTCTCATTACCGTTTCTAAGCTACTTTTTAACAGTAGCTTGAGATTAGAGGCTCATGCCATTTAATCTTACATTGTTGTTTATTCTATTGATTGCCGCCATCATCATTCGGTCATATATAAATGTTATTTATTGATGACTGAGGTGGCGGACATCTATCCAGATGTCTCTCTTAACAAATACAGTTTTTGCTGGAGAGCATCCCAAATTTGATGCCGCACTATTCTTAGTATTTGCTCTTTTTTTGTCCGTATTAGGCTCAATAATCAGTAAGTAATATTACGAAGCTGAACGCTTTGTCATAGAGTATGAGGTAGAGACACAATACATTATTATATACACGACTTTTCCTAGGAAAACACTATGGCTCGTAAAACTCCCCTAAAACGCTATCGCAATATTGGTATCTCAGCGCACATCGATGCTGGTAAGACAACCACTACAGAGCGTGTTTTATTCTATACCGGTGTTAGCCACAAAATTGGCGAAGTACATGATGGCGCAGCCACTATGGACTGGATGGAGCAAGAACAAGAGCGTGGTATTACTATTACCTCAGCGGCAACAACTTGTTTTTGGTCAGGTATGGCTAAACAGTTTGACGAACACCGTATCAACATCATCGATACCCCAGGTCACGTTGACTTCACGATCGAAGTTGAACGTTCTATGCGTGTACTTGATGGCGCTTGCATGGTTTACTGTGCAGTAGGCGGCGTTCAGCCACAGTCTGAGACCGTATGGCGTCAGGCGAACAAATACAAAGTACCACGTCTTGCATTTGTAAACAAAATGGATCGTGTTGGTGCTGATTTCTATCGTGTTATCGAACAGATCAAAACTCGTCTTGGCGGCAAGCCAGTACCATTGGTTATTCCAATTGGGAAAGAAGATGACTTCGAAGGCGTTGTTGATCTAGTGACTATGAAAGCTATCTATTGGGACGAAGCGTCTCAAGGTATGCAGTATGATGAGCGTGATATCCCAACTGAACTACAAGACAAAGCGGACGAGTATCGCGAGTACCTTATAGAAAGCGCTGCTGAAGCCAATGAAGAGTTGATGAACGAATATCTAGAAAACGGTGAATTGACTGTAGACCAGATCCACAGTGCTATTCGTCAGTTGACTATTGATAACGAAATCATCCCACTTCTTTGTGGTACTGCCTTTAAAAACAAAGGCGTACAAAAGATGCTAGATGCGGTTATCCAGTATCTACCAGCACCAATTGACGTACCTGCTATTAAAGGTATTCTTGATGACAAAGACGAAAGCGAAGGCAGCCGTGAAGCATCAGATGAAGCACCTTTCTCAGCACTAGCGTTCAAAATCATGAACGACAAGTTCGTTGGTAACTTAACCTTCGTACGTGTTTATTCTGGTGTCATGAAGCAGGGTAGCAGTGTTTATAACCCAGTTAAAATGAAGCGTGAGCGTGTTGGCCGTATTGTACAGATGATGGCAAACTCTCAAGAAGAGCTTGCAGAGATTCGTACAGGTGATATCGCAGCCCTAGTCGGCATGAAAGATGTAACGACTGGTGATACGCTATGTGACGAAGACAACGTGATCACGCTTGAGCGTATGGAATTCCCAGATCCAGTTATCTCTCTAGCGGTTGAGCCAAAGACCAAAGCTGACCAAGAAAAAATGTCAATCGCGCTTGGCCGTTTGGCAAAAGAAGATCCATCGTTCCGTGTACACACTGACGAAGAATCTGGTCAGACGATTATCAGTGGTATGGGTGAGCTGCATCTAGAGATTCTTGTTGACCGTATGAAGCGTGAATTCAACGTTGAAGCAAACATCGGTGCACCTCAGGTTGCTTATCGTGAGACGATTCGTAACACTGTTGAACAAGAAGGCAAATTCGTACGTCAAACAGGTGGTCGTGGTAAGTTTGGTCACGTATGGTTACGTCTTGAACCACTTGATCCAGCTGGCGACACTGAATATGAATTCGCTGAAGAAGTTGTTGGCGGTGTAGTACCAAAAGAATTCCACGGTGCTGTTGATAAAGGTATCCAAGAGCGCATGAAAAACGGCGTACTTGCTGGCTACCCAGTTGTTGGCGTAAAAGCAACCTTGTATGATGGTTCTTATCATGACGTTGACTCTGATGAATTGTCATTTAAGATGGCAGGTTCTATGGCCTTCAGAAAAGGTTTCTTAGCAGCTGATCCAGCGCTACTTGAGCCAGTGATGAAAGTAGAAGTTGAAACACCTGAAGACTACATGGGCGACATCATGGGCGATCTTAATCGTCGTCGTGGTTTGGTACAGGGTATGGAAGACCTACCTGGTGGCACTAAACAGATTCGTGCTGAAGTACCATTAGCGGAAATGTTTGGTTATGCCACTCAAATGCGCTCTATGTCACAAGGCCGTGCAACTTACTCAATGGAATTCCAAAAGTACGTTGAAATTCCAAAATCAGTTGCTGCTGAAATCATCTCTAAGTACAACTCTAAAGATGATGACGAGTAAATAAAGCTTACTAAAGGTGACAATATAGAGTATCTCTGTGTATTGTCACTAAAGAATAGGCCAATAACTTGTTAAAAGACTTGTTATTGGTCGCAATTTTCTTATAATATCTGCACATTAGTATGTGTAACCTTTTAACAATTATCTTAAGGTGACCAAGATTTTCTTAATTGTCATATTTATATGAATTAAGCCTTGGAACCAAAAAAAAGAGGAAATACCCATGGCAAAGGCCAAGTTTGAACGTAGCAAGCCACACGTCAACGTCGGTACCATCGGAC
>NZ_MRYC01000015.1:0-75143 GCF_001921765.1 Psychrobacter sp. C 20.9
GGGACAGGACTCTTTTTTGCCGCTTCATCGTTAAAAATAAGCGCTTAGAATGACTAAACTTATTATTTTTAACATCGAATCGCCTAAAAAATAGTCGCTGTCAGTGCCATGGTCGAATGTTCAACACGCCCTAATGATAGAAATAACAGCACGTTAATTTAAATTGGTTAACTCTAAGACGTCTTATTCGCTATGATGTTACTTATAAACGAATATTTAAAAAACAGCTCAAACCTCTATCATACCGCTAGGGATGACACAATAGAGAATAGCAGAATACTGAGCATTGACCCGTCACCATTGTGGCTATACAGTGTACGCCTTATTTTGAATGATACATTTTTAGCGCTTTCGTATTAGCACGCACTTTATTAAAAAGCATTCTGATATTTCAGTACAAATACTTTATTTCAGCATCATTTATTCGCTTACTAGCAAATCGTTTATAATAGTATGACCGCTTTATATTCTGAGCGATAAAATCTATTAATGCTGTCCGTTATTTTATAATACCTTACATTCTAATTAATGGCTTATGTGACTTATGAAATTCACTTTATCAGCGCTACCGACTGCTATGATGACAGTTGCACTCATGAGCGGCCCTATAGTGACTTATGCGAGCACGGGCTCAGATAATATAGAATCATCAGATGACATGACACCGGTGACTGTGACAAAAATTGTGGATGCCGATGGTCAGATTAATAATCAGACAGCTCAGACAGCAATGGCACCTAGTCATACATTAGCAGAGACTCATGCTGAGCACAGTGCATTAAACACCCTTATCGATCCAATCACACACAAAGCCGTGGATAATAGCTATCCATTAGAAGTCTCTAGCTTTTTAAGCCTAGAACAAGCGCAAAAGCTTTTGGTTCAAGTCTCGCCCAAAATAGCGTCCAATCAAGCAGCCATCGCTGCCAGCGAATACCAAACTGAGGCCCTCAGAACCATCGACAACCCCCTCGTATTTGCGCGCGTCTCTGCCAGTTCTTACCATCTTGATGAGGATATAGATCTATCGTCTCTTAGAAACGGTATCGTCAACGGAGTAAATAATACCGTCGATAACGCGGTTCCTCCGATTGAAGACCTCCCAGATTTACCAAACTTTGGGGAGTTGGTCGGTGAGCGAATTCCAGACTCTTATAATATTAAGCGCTCAGGATCGACGACGGGCGCAGGTCTTGGTGTGGTCTGGCCTATTTATACAGCTGGACGTACGGACGCATTGACTGGCGCCTCAGATGCACGCACACAAGAAGCAGTTGCCGATAGCATCCTTGATAAAAACGAGCTCTATAATACGTTAATTGAACGGTATTTTAAGGCCCAATTGGCGATCATTGCCGCTTACTTACGTGAGGATGCTTACGATACCTTGCAGCAAACGGATCATATGGCAGAACGCTTGTTTGAAGAAGGCTTTATTTCGCGCGTCGATAGACTAGAAGCACAGTCTGCGCTTGCCGATGCCAAAAGCGAATCCGTCAATGCCAATAACGACGCGCGCTTAGCTATGATTGCGCTACAGCGATTGCTACGTACTGATTATCGTATTAAGCCGACGACGCCATTATTTGTCTCTAGCCGTCCCCTACCGGATGTTAGCTATTTTCAGGATTTGGCACTGAATAATCATCCAGGATTACAAAAGGTCGCCGCCAAACGCGCGCAGGCTCAGCAGTTGCATGCATTATCAGATACTGGCTACAAGCCGACAGTCTTGCTATATGGTTATGGTCAGCTCGAAAAAGACCCAAGCTGGGTCGCTGGTATCTCTGCCAGTTGGAAGCTATGGGGCGGACTGGATAAAACCGCGTCATTGGCATCAAGCAATGCTCAAATACGTCAGGCAGATCTTTCTGAGATTGAAGTCAGCGACAACCTGCTACTGCTGGTAGAAAAAAACTGGCACGATGTTAATAATGCTCAATCACGCTATCAAGCGCTACAAAGTAACGTTGATTTGGCTGCAGAAGTGTTAAGATTGCGCCGCTTAGGATTGCAAGAAGGCGTGAATACCACAGTCGATGTGGTACAAGCACAAACGCAATCGCTCAAAGCACGTACTGAGCAAGCGCAAGCTGCCAACAGTTATGTACAGTCATTGGCCGCACTCATGCAAAGCTGCGGTACGCCGCTTGCTTTTAACGCTTATCTTAATGCCGCTGATATCCAGCTGCCGACTTTGTACACTGAATGATGATTGTATATGAAAGCTTATAAAGTATACGAATAAGCGCTATGTCGTCGTTTCAACTTTTAAGTGTTATAAGGCTAATGAGCGAAGATATATACCAAATCAGCATGACGCTATCAAAAAATAACGCTCAATAAACCATACTATAACTATAGTGAATCACTGTTTTATGAAAAAACCAACGTCCAAATCGATAAATAATTGGCTACAAACTTTGCTACAAACGTGGCCTATTGCGAATACCACTAATGTTTGGGCACATTGCGCCAGTGTCGGATTTTTTGGTTTTTTATCCATCTTTCCAGCAATGGCGGTATTTGTGCTGATTTATGGTCTCGTATTTTCACCCGTTGAGATGCAGGAGCATATCTCCATTTTGCGTCCGTTTATACCTGATACAGTGTACGAAGTCCTCAATTCGCGCCTGAGCGAGTTGGTCTCTAATACCAAATCCACGCTGACATTTAGCCTGATCATATCGACCTTACTTGCCCTTTATGCTGGTTCCAAAGGCATCAAATCTTTAATTGCCCTTGTCAATCTCGCTTTTCATATCACCCAAGAGCGCAGCTTTATACAAGGTACGATTCGAGCAGTGAGCCTGACCTTTGGTGCAGTAGTCGTCTTGATAATAGCGGTGTCTTCTATTGCTATTATCCCTGTAGCAGCGAATTACTTCCCCTTCCCTCAAGTGGCTGAAACGGTTGCACTGTGGGCCAGATGGCCTGTATTGGCGGGTATTATCTTTTTAAGCTTTTTAAGTATCTATAGCCTAGCACCAAATCGCGATGCCGTTGCACTAAAAAAACTGGTTCCAGGAGCAACGCTCGCGACCATTCTTTGGATTATATTGTCCGTACTGTTTTCGATTTATGTGCAAAACTTCAACAACTATAGTGCTGAATTTGGGGCGCTATCAGCGGCGGTGGTCATTATGCTTTGGCTGTATTATTCAGCCTTTATCGTTGCTTTTGGTGCGATTTTTAATTCTGAAGCCATAGACAATGCCAAACCTTATGCTGTTCGAGTGTACTAATCATAAATCCTTTGTTCTCAACTTTGCTGCTTTAGGAATCACACCGTCATGACTGAATTTCCAAACGAATCAGACAACTCAAATAAATCAGTTGATTCAAACGAGTCAGTGACCTCTCAAGATACAAAAGCCTCCGTCGATCCAGTAGAAAATGTATCTAGTGGGTCTGACGTTCCAGAGCAATCTGTACCCGCTTATAGTCGTGGCAACGCAAAAGCTGATAAATCTGCTCGTATGAAAAAGATATTGCTCGTACTGTTTGTATTAGGTGTTCTTGGCGCAATTGCATACGGTTTATATAAAAGCAATCAGCATAATGAACCAGAAGTCATTACCCTCCAAGGGCAAATGCAAATGCAGCAAACCTCTATCGCTGCAAAGGTAGCAGGCCGCATTGCTAACATTATGGTGACAGAAGGTGATACGGTTACGGTGGGTCAACAACTCATTGAGATGGATTCGCCTGAGATTAACGCCAAGATCAACCAAGCACGTGCTGGTAAGCAAATCGCACAAAGTCAATTGGACAAAGCAGAAAACGGGGCACGCCCGCAAGAGATCGCTCAAGCCAAAGCCGCTTGGCAAGCCAATAAAGCCGCGTCTGATTTGGCAGAAAACACCTATCAGCGTGTCAATCGTCTATATGAAGAAGGATTGATGGCACGGCAAAAACGCGATGAGGCTTATGCCCAATACCTAGCCACTCAAGACCAAACTGAAGCCGCACGTTTGCAATATGATTTGGCATTAGAAGGCGCTCGTAGTGAAGACAAATCAGCGGCTACCGCTCAAGTCGCTCAAGTCGATGCCCAGTTAGATGAGGCACTGGCAGCAAAAGAAGAGGCCAATCTAAAGAGCCCTATCGCTGGTGTTGTGGACAATGTCATCGTTAGTGCTGGAGAAGTCATCGGTCAAGGCGTTCCTTTGCTGACGTTGGTGGATACCAATGACCAATGGGTAGTGCTCAATGTCACTGAATCTTATTTAAACCAGTTCGCTATTGGTCAGACATTTACAGGTACTATTCCCGCATTATCATCAGCAGATAAGCCTTATAGCAAGCAATTCACTGTTTATGCGACATCGACCTTATCTGATTTTGCCACTTGGCGACCGACCAACAATGATGATGGCTTTGATGTGCGTACCTTTGAGGTCAAAGCACGACCATCTACGCCCGATACTCGTATTCGCTCAGGAATGAGTGTGGTTGTGCATATTAATCCTATCAATCAGAACCAAGAGTAAGCCATGCACTTGACTAAGTTAAGTGAGGCTTTTTTACGTAGCGCCGCTTATGAGCGCCGTTTTTTAGCCAAAAACCATTGGGACTTAAGCATGGTGGTATGGATACCACTAGCTACAGTGCTGCTGATTTGGTGGATATTTTCACAGACTCAGATCACCGATTTACCCATTGGGGTGATCGATCAGGACAATAGTGCTGTCGCCAATACTACCGTACGTTACTTAGAAGCCAGTCCTACGCTTACGGTTAGACAGCTTTATTATTCACCAGCGGATGCAGAGGCTGCGATCTTGCAACGTGATATTTATGCGGTTGTCATCATTCCTGAAGACTTTTCGCGTAACATTTTATCTAACAAGCCTGCCCCTTTAATCCTACAAGTAAACGCCCAGTACGGTACGCACTCTGGCATTATTCAAACGGCTGTCCAAGCAGTTGCTAGCACCTTATCCGCAGGGGTAGAGATCAAACGATTGGTAAAGCAAGGCGTAGGGCCGTCGCAAGCCATGACTGCTTACTCGCCTATCAGTATCCAGCGTATTAGTTTGTTCAATGCTGCAACCGATTATCAGCAGTTTTTGGCATCGACCGTCATACCTGCACTACTACATATATTAGCGATGGTCGTCGGGGCAACCACCATTGGTCGCGAGCTGCGCGATAAAAATATTGGTCACTGGTATCGCTTTATCAGTACAGGTACACCTGACTTAGCCTTGGCTAAATCCTCTAAAAAAGCAGCTGCGTTAAACACCACACAAGATAGCACCAACAACACTGCACCATCATCAGACTCAAAAATGCCCAATTCGGTGAGTATATCAGTATTGCTATCCGGTCTATTGGGTAAGTATTTTTGGCCAATATTGGCCTATAGCTTATGGTCGGCTTTGGTATTGTGGCTTGTAACGTCGAACCAAAATATAAGCATTGGGTCAATCATCGCAGTATATATCGGCCTATTGTGTTTGATGATACTGTCATTCTGGCTTGGTGCTATTTTTACTTTGAACTCCTTTTCACTGCGTATGGGTTTGTCAACCACTGGTTTTATTTCAGCGCCTTCTTATGCCTTTGCTGGTGTGACCTTTCCTTATATTGCGATTAGTGATAGCGCGCAATACTGGTCAAATGCATTGCCACTGACACATTACCTCAAGCTACATATTGCTCAGTTACAAATGCAAGCGCCTATTGCTATCTCTGTACCTATTGTCTACGGTCTGGCGCTTGCCACTATCATCGCCATGCTACTGACAGCCCTATTGACCAAACGCGCATTGGCGCATCCTGAACGTTGGGGAGCACGCTAATGTCCGCACAATCAAAGCTCAAGCGCAAAGAGCCTCAATCAGCCATCGCTCCAGCATCTCAAACATTTTGGACAAGCTTTATTCAAACGTTCAAAGACGTTTTTGGGGATAAAGGCGTGCTTTTGATGTTGATTATCGCCCCGATTATCTATGGGTTTTTCTATCCTTGGCCCTACTCAACTGAAGTGGTCAACCATGTACCAGTGGGTATTGTTGATCATGACAATAGTAACTTGTCGCGCACGCTCGCCCATTATGCAAGTGCCAGTCCATATCTAGATACTGAGCACTTTATCAATGAACAAGCGGCCAAAGAAGCCATATGGTCCGACCAAATTGCAGGCTATATGGTGATTCCAAGCGGCCTTGAAGAACAAGTCATGTCAGGACAGCAAGCGTATGTTAGCGTCCTCGGCAATGGCGGCTACTTTATTTTAAATAAGAACGTCCAACTGGGATTCTCTAAAGCAGTTGGTACCGTATCAGCGGGGATCAAGGTAAAGAAAAATATCGCGAAAGGCGCTTATGCACCCACCGCAGCACGGAGCGCTCAAGCAGTACCACTACAAATCATGCCACTTTATAATCAAACTGAAGGCTACGGTGCCTACGTCGTACCAGCCGTCTCCGTCATTATCTTACAACAGACACTATTGATGGCGACCGCCATGCTGATTGGCACTTGGTATGAGCAGCGGCGTCATGCTGCGAGTGTACGCGGTTGGCTCGGACGTATCACAGCGCTGAGCACGCTAAGCTTTATCATTGGCTGTTTTTATTATGGTTGGGCGTTTGAGCTACATCATTATCCACGTGGGCAAAATATGCTCGGAACGCTATTGTTTTTAGCACTGTTTTGTCCGACAGTCGCAACGCTCGGCTGTGTACTTGGGCTATGGTTCCGGCAGCGTGAGCGCAGTATGCAGATCTTAATCTTTATCTCCCTACCGATATTCTTCTTAAGCGGCTACCCTTGGCCAGCCGACCAGTTGCCCCAAGTTTTGCAAGTAATACGCTGGATCGTACCAACTACCCCTGCGATCAACACCTCTGTACAGCTTAACCAAATGGGTGCAAGTATCTCTCAAGTCGCCATAGGGTTTTATGCATTGGCTGGCTTGTGGTTGCTCTATTTTGTTTTATTGCTATTTTTACGCAAGTGTATTCCGCAAAAAAAAGCCTAATTATAAATCTTCACATTAATTAAATCTATGAGCATAAAAAAGCGCCTGCTAATATTAGCAGGCGCTTTTTTATACATATGACACTTTCACTTTGAGTCATTTTTAAACATTAAAATACTCGGTTCAAGCCGTTAAGCGCAGCCACACGATACGCTTCTGCCATCGTTGGATAGTTAAAAGTCGTATTGACAAAATACTCAAGCGTATTATTGCTCTTACACTTCATCACTGCTTGACCGATATGAATAATCTCTGAAGCGTGGTTGCCGTAGCAATGAATGCCTAAAATCTCTAACGTATCACGATGGAACAGTATCTTTAATACGCCCGAGCGTTCACCAATGATTTGGGCACGTGCCAGATGTTTGAAGAACGCTTGACCCACTTCATACGGAACTTTCTCATCCGTTAGCTCCTGCTCTGTTTTACCGATACAAGAGATTTCAGGAATGGTATAGATACCAGTTGGGACACTAGATACTGGCTCGGCATCACTATCACCGACCATAAAGGCAGCAGCACAGCGACCTTGATCATAGGCAGCAGAGGCTAATGATGGCCAACCGATGACATCACCAGCAGCATAAATATTGTCGACGTCCGTACAGTAAGTATCATCTACTTTTAACTGACCACGGCTATTTGCTTTTAGCCCAATGGCTTCTAAATTCAGTCCTTCAGTATTACCTGAGCGACCATTTGACCAAAGAATGGCATCTGATTTGATTCTTTTACCGCTTTTTAAATGTAGAACCACATAATCATCATGAGTCTCGAGATGATCAATCTCTTCATTACTACGGATAAGCACACCGAACTGTCTAAAGTCATGCGCGATCGCATCACTGATTTCGCTGTCCAAGTAGTTGAGCAGCTGATCTTGGTTATTGATTAGATCAACCTTGTAGCCAAGACCCGTAAAGATAGACGCATACTCACAGCCAATCACCCCTGCACCATAGATGATGATTTTTTTGACCACATAATCCATTTGCAAGATTTTGTCAGAGTCAAAAACGCGTGGATGTTTAAAGTCTAAAATATCAGGACGGTAAGGACGACTACCGACAGTAATGATGGCCTTATTGAAAGTAATAGTTTCGTAGACATTGTCGTCGACTTCAATGCGCAGCGTATGAGCGTCAATAAAACTTGCCCAACCTTGAATAACTTCGATACGGTTGCGCTCATAAAAACGGGTATGCGTACTGACTTGACGACGGATTACTTGACGCGCCTTAGCCAATACTTCATTTAGCGGAACTTGCTTATACTCCATCGCTTTGGTAAACATCGGGTCGCGACGGAAGTTAATTAAGTTAAATACTGATTGGCGCAATGCTTTACTAGGAATTGTACCGACGTGAGTAGAGTTACCTCCTACTTGATCACGCGGATCGACGACGACCACTCTTTTACCAGATTTGGTCAGCTTCATGGCAGCGGCTTCACCAGCAGGACCTGCACCTAAAACCACCGCATCATACTCATACTCGTGATCGTCACTTTTTAGTCGACGAGAATCTTTGGTAAATCCAGATTTGATATCAATACGAGTGTCATCAAGCGGGTTGATGAGATCAGGGTAATGCATGATATCTTCAGTGACCTGCTCATGAGTCTGCTCGATTTTCTGTTTTGTGTCTTTACCTTCAGTATGCTCAGGATTGGGCGAACGACCATTAGATTTATTCGATACTTCAGTATGGACGTCTTTACCAGTATCATTGGTTGCGTCACTTATATTCTTACTTACCATCATGTCCTCTTTATGTATTGTTTGCTCTATTAATATCTATGTGCACGAGTTAATATTTTTAATATCCAAGCAGCTTAGTAAAGTTGTACTCACCATAAGACATGAATATACTTTTTACAAACTTGATGACGATTACATATTATAAAATTAATAGTCCATTACCCAATGCGGCGTTTAAGACCTGTCATCTGTAATATACGCGTGGCGATTTCTTCAACAGACATCTCTGATACATCCAAACTTGGGATACCGTGCGTAATATAAATCCCTTGTATCGCACGCTGTTCTTGCTGGCATTGCTGATAACTTGAGTAACGACTGCCTGCACGACGCTCTTGGCGTATTTTTACCAAGCGATCGGTATCAATGAGCAAACCAAACAGTTTGTCTTTATGGTCACGCAGCGCTTTTGGTAGTTGATTGTCGTACAAATCATCTTCGGTCAGAGGATAATTGGCGGCGCGAATACCGAATTGTAACGCAAGATATAGTGACGTCGGTGTCTTACCAGAGCGTGACACACCCACCAAGATAATATCTGCTGCATTATAATGACGAGTACGTGCGCCATCATCATTGTCTAAGGCGAAATGGACTGCATCGATACGCTCTTTATATGTCTCAGAATCAACATCATCATGCGCATGACCTGAATGACCATCTGGCTCTACGCCAGTCTCTTCTGCAACGCGGCCAATCAACCCTTCGTACATATCCAAATTACAGCTGTGTGCTGAATTGATTTTTTCACGAATCTCTGGATTGACGATCGTATCAAACACCAACGGCAACGACCCATCACGTTGATACGCCATGTTGATCTGCTCTACGGCATCATCGGCACGCTCTAAGCTATCGACGTATGGCAACACTCTTGTCTCAAAAGGGACCGAGGCAAACTGACTCAAAATAGCGCGTCCGAGGGTCTCAGCCGTAATTGCGGTGCCATCTGAGATAAAAAATGCCGTTCTAATGGCTTGTGAGCTGTCCAAGTTTAGCGCATGACGATTTTGGATAGTGGGCTTGACTTGTTCAGATGGATTGCTTGAGTACATAACGTTGACACCTCGGTTGAAAACTCAATAATGATCTTCATTTCATTTTTAGTATTGATCTAATAGCATTTATCTAACTTTGGCTGCCTTATCTCTTTTAAATGCAGAACGATGGCAGCGCTGCTATTGCATATTTATATAGCCATATGCATCACTTATCTATCCGCTACATTATACGCATATTAGCTTCTTAATAGAAATCAATGTTACAGGCATACACTTAGCACCAACATTGTTTTTCATCTTGTCGTCATAGCCAATCCACCTCTCATCAAGGCGTTTTTTATGGCATTTCCTATATATAAACATAAGATTGAAACATAAATTATAGAAATACTCTAAATATGGCTTATTTGAATACGTCTATTTTATGCAGTAATTGGCTTTTGAAAGCGCATAACATCGTCACTAGCAATGAGATTTTTCATCTGAGTAAATGCGAAACTTGATTAGACTGGCCTTACTCTGTGTAGCAAATCCTACAATTTGTGTATTTTTAACAAGTTTTTTGGTAAAACCCCTCGAATTCCTCCTAATATGGCGGTATAATTCACCGTTATAATCTTTACTAAATAACCTTATTTTCTGGAGTTATCATGGCAGCGCAATCTACAGCACTTGTAATCAATCTTGATCAGCTAGGAAAAGACGACATCGAAATGGTTGGTGGCAAAAATGCCTCACTTGGCGAGATGATCAGCCATCTTTCTGATTTAGGCGTTAGTGTTCCAGGCGGCTTTGCCACCACATCAAACGCATTCAATCGCTTTTTGACAGAAACAGGTTTACTAGAAAAAATCAACAACGAGCTAAACACATTGGATGTCAATGATGTTAATAAGCTTGCGGCGACTGGTAAAAAGATCCGTACTTGGATTATCGAGCAAGAATTGCCAAAAGATCTTGAGCAAGAAGTACGTCAAGCGTTCGAAACCATGAGCGGCGGCGAAGACATCGCTGTTGCTGTACGCTCTTCTGCGACTGCTGAAGATTTGCCAGATGCGTCATTTGCTGGTCAACAAGAAACCTTCTTGAACATTCGCGGTATTGATAACGTCCTAATTGCTATTAAAGAAGTATTTGCCTCGCTATATAACGACCGTGCAATCTCTTACCGTGTACACAAAGGTTTTGAGCACGAAGGCGTGGCATTGTCTGCTGCCGTACAGCGTATGGTACGTTCAGAGACTGGTGCTGCTGGTGTTATGTTCACGCTAGATACCGAAAGTGGTTTTGATCAAGTCGTGTTCATCACGTCAAGCTATGGCCTAGGTGAAATGGTTGTACAGGGCGCGGTTAACCCAGATGAATTCTACATCTCAAAACGTCTGCTAGCCGATGGTAAGCCTGCCGTTATTCGCCGTAACCTAGGCAGCAAGCACAAGAAAATGGTTTATGGTGATGAAGGCAGCACCGCAAAATCAGTGAAAACGGTCGATGTTGAAAAACAAGATCGCATGCAGTTCTCTTTGACTACTGAAGAGCTGACCTCTCTTGCCAAGCAAGCGGTCACGATCGAGCAGCATTATGGCCACGCGATGGATATCGAATGGGCAAAAGACGGTGACAGCGGTGAAATCTTTATCGTTCAAGCACGTCCTGAAACCGTTAAGAGCCGTCAAGACAGCAATGTCATGGAGCGTTATGTCATCGACACGACTGGCGCAAAAGTATTGTGTGAAGGTCGTTCAATCGGTCAGCGTATCGGTTCAGGTAAAGTCCGTATCGTTACTCACCTAAACGAGATGGACAAAGTAGAAGAAGGCGATGTTCTTGTATCAGACATGACTGATCCGGATTGGGAGCCAGTTATGAAGCGCGCTTCTGCTATCATCACCAACCGTGGTGGTCGTACCTGTCACGCAGCGATTATCGCGCGTGAGCTAGGTGTGCCAGCCATCGTTGGTTGTGGTAACGCCACTGAGCTATTGGTTGACGGTCAAGACGTGACGGTTTCTTGTGCTGAAGGTGATACTGGCTTTATTTATGAAGGTCAGATTGATTTTGAAGTACAGACCAACTCTGTTGAATCTATGCCAGAGCTTGCATTCAAAGTCATGATGAACGTGGGTAACCCAGATCGCGCTTTCTCATTTACCCAAATGCCAAACGAAGGTATCGGTCTTGCGCGTTTAGAGTTCATCATCAACCGTATGATTGGTGTGCATCCAAAAGCGCTACTAAATATGAACAGCTTGCCACGTGAAATCGCCCAAGCGATCAATGAGCGTATCGCCGGTTATGCCTCACCAGTCGATTTCTATGTGGATAAATTGGTCGAAGGTATCTCAACCCTAGCCGTTGCCTTTATGGATCAGCCAGTTATCGTGCGTATGTCTGATTTTAAATCAAACGAATATGCCAACTTGCTCGGCGGTAAATTATACGAGCCATCAGAAGAAAACCCAATGCTAGGTTTCCGCGGTGCCAGTCGCTATGTGTCTGACAACTTCCGTGACTGCTTCGAGCTTGAGTGTAAAGCACTAAAACGCGTCCGTGATGAGATGGGCTTGACCAACGTTGAGATTATGATTCCATTCGTTCGTACCGTTGGCGAAGCAAAAGAGGTCATCGAGCTACTCGCGAAAAACGGTCTAAAACGTGGCGAAAATGGTCTGCGCGTCATCATGATGTGTGAGCTACCAACCAACGCGCTATTAGCAGAAGATTTCCTAGAGCACTTCGATGGTTTCTCAATCGGTTCAAACGACTTGACTCAGTTAACGCTAGGTCTTGACCGTGACTCAGGTATCGTCTCACATCTATTTGATGAGCGTGATCCTGCGGTTAAGAAGCTATTATCTATGGCGATTGAAGCTTGTAACAAAGCAGGCAAATACATTGGTATTTGCGGTCAAGGTCCATCAGATCATCCAGATCTTGCTTTTTGGCTCATGGAACAAGGCATCAACTCAGTGTCACTAAACCCTGACTCAGTGTTAGATACTTGGTTCTTCTTAGCTGGCGAAGAAACGAAATAAGACGTAACGATACGTCACAGCGTTAATTGACAGAGTCATTTAATATACTAACATTAGGGTCTATTTGATTTTTTCAAATAGACCCTAATATAATGTATTAGCGAAAGTGGCTTGAAAAAGTGACTTAAGATATGACTAACTATGTAGGCAATTATGCAGATTTTCCTTGCTCGAAATAACGTACAAGCGGGTCCATACAATTTGGAACAGCTTAATATCATGCTGGCATCAGGCGAAGTATTGCTTGATGATTTAATCTGGCATGAAGGCTTAGATCAGTGGCAGCGCGTAGGAAATGTGACCAATAATCAAACGGTTTATCGACCGACTGGTGCTACTACTCCTGATGCGAATGATTCTATTATCAATAATGTGACTGTCTTCCCTGAAGATACCAGCAATACTAAAGATAATAATTCAGTATCATTAGATAGACTATATGGCAAGCCTGAACGTTCTAAAAATGTGAAGGCCGATATGACGACCAATCGTCATCAAACGCCGCACAACAATGTCTCATTAAACAAGTCGACTCTCAAAAAGGCTGTTGCAGACAATGATAAAGTTGTCGGCAACGTGGTACTTGCGCCAATCATGTCACGCGTATTGGCAACCGCGCTTAATGGGCTACTGTATGTATTGGCCATATTGCCATTAGTAATGGCATTGACCAAAATGGATGTGGACTATACCAAGTTTCAAAATATCCAAGATATGGATGCTGCCTATCAATATTCAATGTCGTTGATGGAAAGCCTTCCTAGTAGCACGCTCATGATGTCGCAAGTCATGGTTTTTGGCTTGTTTGCACTGCAGCTGGTATTTATTATCATGCGTGGTCAATCCCTAGGCAAAGTAATCACTGGTATTCGGGTTGTGGATCAGACCACACATCGTCTACCCTCGTTTATCAAGCTGGTCGGTACACGTACGTTACTGTTGTTTATTATCTATAATTTACTGTTTTCGTTTACTAGCTTTTTGGGTTTTGTGATTATTGCTATCCATTATTACATGGCATCAAAAAGCCCTGAAAATATCGGTTGGCATGACAAACTTGCCAAAACCTTAGTGGTCAAAGCAGACAGTAGCCAACTGGTAAAGAAATCAAAATCTGAGTAACAGTATTTTAATTTGGTTATTGGTTTTATAGCTCGTTATACTTAAAAAAGCTGCGTACTATTGCGGCTTTTTTTATTGAGTAAATACAATAATTATATTATTTCGAAACTTTATTGACAGCCGCGTGGTTATTAACCTTTGTGTTAAGCGCCAAGTACTGTTATAATACGGCGCTTTATAAACTAAGCTTATTTCTTACTATATTTTTAAGAACGTGGGCTTACCTTATAAATCTCCTTGCTATTAACATAGGGTTAATAGCTACTAATCCGTAAGGAGTCATAATGCGACATTACGAACTGGTGTTACTTGTACACCCAGACCAAAGCGACCAAGTGGTCGGCATGGTTGAACGCTATATCAAGTTGGTTCAAGACAACGGTGGTGCTATCCATCGCCTTGAAGATTGGGGCCGCCGTCAATTGGCTTATCCAATCAACAAGATTCACAAAGCTCACTACGTTCTTTTCAACATCGAAACTGACGGCGAGACTTTGGCTGAACTTGAAGAATTATTCCGTTATAACGACGCGATCATTCGTAGTCTAGTTATGCGCCGTGACGAAGCTGTCACTGAAGAGTCGCAGTTAGCCAAGAATGCCGATGAAAAACGCGCACGCAAAGCAACTACTCGTCGTCCAGACAATCGTGAAAACGATAATGACGACAACGACAACAGTGAAGACTAATTAAAGGAGAATACTCATGGCACGTTTCTATCGCCGTCGCAAATTCTGCCGTTTCACTGCTGAAGGCATTACTCACATCGACTATAAAGATGTTGAATTGCTAAAACAGTACATTAGTGATAATGGCAAAATCGTACCAAGCCGTATTACCGGTACGTCTACTAAATATCAGCGTCAACTAGCGACTGCTATCAAGCAAGCTCGTTATTTATCGCTACTTCCATACACTGATAACCATCAAGGTTAACCGCTAACTAGGAATGACTCATGCAAATTATTTTGTTACAGCGTATCGTCAACCTTGGTAAACTCGGTGAAACTGTCGATGTAAAACCAGGTTACGGTCGTAACTTTCTTATCCCTCAAGGCCGCGCTCTACCTGCGACCAAAGCTAACATTGAAAAGTTCGAAGCACGTCGTGCTGAGCTTGAAGCTGAAGAAGCAAAAGAGATCGCTACTGCTCAAGAGCGTGCTGATGCACTAACTGACGTTAATGTTATCATGCGTGCTAAATCAGGTGACGAAGGCAAGCTATTTGGCTCTATCGGTACTCGCGATATTGCTGAAGCATTGACTAACTCAGGTCTAGAAGTTGACCGTGCTGAAATCAAGCTACCTGAAGGCACGCTACGTCAAGTTGGCGAATACAATGTTGATATTCAGCTACACCATGACGTTACTGCTAGCATCTTAGTTACTATTCTTTCTGAAGATGGTAACAACGAAGATTCAGCTGACGAAGAAGAAGCTGACGAAGATTATTCTGAAGAGTAATCTTCTAGATAATTAGACTCAGTCTATAAAAAAGCCAGTGACCTTGTGTTGCTGGCTTTTTTTATGTCGATATTTTATACATGTGATCATAATACTTTCGCATTACATTAGAGTTTTCTTGATGCCTTGTAAGTATCAATCGATTACTAAAAGCTGTATTCAATACTATTTGTCAGCATGATATCTTGCAGTAACTAATTGCAACAACTCAATTAAAAACGCTATACCAACCAACAAGATACTGTCTATATAATTGTATTCGCCATAACGAGTAGAGTTCATGCTCTATTTTTATACTTTTCGTTAATAGAGTACTTTAATATGACCAACACTGATGAAATAAACACTGACGATAAACTACTTTGTGTCAAAGGTAACGATTTCTATTCAGAGGGTGAGATCTATACGGTAGGTAGAATCGTAAATGACAAATACTTTCAGATACTGACCAGCGGCGATGATGATCACTGGTATGCAACGCTAGATGATAAAGGTATTTACGTAAGCTTCGATTCTATGATAGCTACTGACAATAAAGCGTTCTTCGATAAGATTGCTTAGATTGGAGTTTATATAAAAACTCATCTTGAACAAAAAAATAAGCGATACCTTATAAAAGACTGGTCATCTATAGTGGTCAGTCTTTTTTTAGTGAAAAACCTTGGTTAAATGCGGTCTGAAAATCGAAAAAGCGATAACTCTGCAGGCATAAGAATGCCACTACTCTCATCAGAAAATGTTCATATCGCCATAACGAACAGCATCTCTTTGACAAATGTATTTCCTAGTGACCCCTATTTGCTATAAAATATGCCCCTTCAAAATTTCGTATCGTTATTGATGCCTGTTTGTGTGAATAACTCATTAAGATATAAACCATATTGAGACAGTGATGATTGTATTTTGGCTTGTGCTGACCATTCTTTTTATTATTTTCGCTACCGCAAAATTGAAGTGGCATCCTTTTTTAGTGTTGATTTTGTCCGCTTTTTTGGTCGCGCTATTTTATCAAGTACCACTTAATACGGTCGCAAAAACGATCTCTGATGGGTTTGGTGGGATTCTAGGCTATATCGGTCTTGTGATTGTATTTGGTACGATTATTGGCTTAATCCTCGAAAAAACGGGTGCGGCTATTGTAATGGCAGAGTCAGTCATCAAAGTATTGGGGCCACGCTTCCCTACTTTGACCATGTCTATCGTCGGTGCAGTGGTTTCGGTGCCTGTATTTTGTGACTCTGGCTATATTATCTTGAACTCTCTAAAAGAGTCTTTGGCTGAGCGATTACATGTATCAAGTGTCGCGATGAGTATTGCCTTGGCTACTGGTCTATACGCTACCCACACCTTTGTCCCGCCTACGCCAGGCCCAATCGCGGCGGCAGGTAACTTAGGTCTAGAGTCAAACTTAGGTTTGGTCATCATGGTTGGTGTGGTCGTGACTGCAGTTGCTGTACTGGCTGGTTGGTGGTGGTCTAATCGCTTTCTTAACGCTACGCCTGATAATATCAATGCCACAGATGCTCAAGCAGCGACCCTACCTGAAGGCATAAAAACACGCGATGACTACAGCAAACTGCCTTCAGCAACAATGGCGTTTTTACCGATTATTGTGCCTATCATATTAATTTGTCTGTCGTCGGTTGCCAATTTCCCAAGTGCGCCGTTCGGTAGTGGTACGCTAGCAGAGATTTTAATATTCATTGGTAACCCATTGACTGCATTGTTGATTGGTTTGTTTTTATCGTTTTTATTGATTGATTCAGAGCAAAAAACGCAGCAAATCAGCGACAGTATCTCGCAAGGTTTGGTAGTAGCAGCCCCTATCCTACTGATCACTGGTGCTGGTGGCGCATTTGGTGCCATGCTAAAAGTCACACCAATTGGCGATTATCTAGGTTCGACGTTATCGGCCTTGGGTTTAGGTATTTTTATGCCATTCATCGTCTCTGCTGCGCTAAAAACAGCACAAGGCTCAACCACAGTGGCATTGGTCACAACCTCTGCAATGGTTGCCCCACTGTTGAACCAAATTGGCTTGGACAGTGAGCTTGGCCGTGTATTCTGCGTGATGGCAATTGGTGCCGGTGCCATGACGATCTCTCACGCCAATGACAGCTTCTTTTGGATCGTGAGCCAGTTTAGTCGCATGAGCGTGGCACAAGCGTACAAAGCGCACTCAATGGCCACTGGTATCCAAGGTGTGACTAGCATCGTATTCATCTGGTTGTTAACCCTAGTGTTTATCTAGTTCATGAGATTGGGTACGTATACATACGTTTATTTGATTATTGCTAAGTAAACGTTTTAAAACACGACACTATTGCGATGATCGTGTCTTTAAGATATTCAAAGAGAGCCATATGAAAATTTTGATCGCCCCTGACTCGTTTAAAGAAAGCCTAGAAGCACTGGACGTGTGCCATGCTATTCAATCTGGCTTTAGTCAAGTATTTCCAGATGCTGACTATAAGCTGTTGCCAATGGCCGATGGCGGTGAAGGCACCTCAGCGGTATTGTCTTATGTCTTGGGTGGGCGCTGGAAAGAAGTCAGAGTGCATGATCCATTGATGAGACCGATTACGGCAAAGTATCTATTATTGCCTGACGCGACGGCGGTTATTGAAGTGGCCCAAGCCTGCGGGTTGCATTTATTGACAGCCGATGAGCGTAATCCTATCGTTGCTAGCACTTATGGCGTTGGGGAGCTGATCGAAGATGCGTTAGCAGAAGGTGCTAAGCGTATTGTCATTGGTCTGGGCGGTAGCGCAACCAATGATGCAGGCCTTGGCATGCTAATGGCGTTAGGCATGACATTTCATGATATCAATGACAGTCTGCTCACTCATGGTGGTGGCGCACTTGCCAGCCTACATAAACTCGATAATACTAACCTTCATACAAAGATATCAGACACGGTATTTGAAGTTGCTTGTGATGTGACCAATCCGCTCTGTGGTCTGCTTGGGGCCAGCGCCGTGTTTGGCCCGCAAAAAGGTGCTTGTCCAGAACAAGTCAATACTTTGGATAAAGCGCTCAGTCACTTTGCAACTGTCTGCGGCAATCATGGTTACGAAGACTGTCAGCATGTTGAAGGCGCTGGCGCGGCAGGCGGTCTTGGCTATGCGATGATGACGTTCTTTGACGCTCAGCTAAAGTCAGGCTTTGATACGGTTGCCGAAGTGGCTCACCTGTCACAGCATATCGCAGAGGCTGATCTTGTCATCACAGGTGAAGGCAAGCTCGATGCACAAACCGCCATGGGTAAGGTCGCTGGTGGTATCAGTCAAATTGCTCAGGCCAGCCGTACCCCAGTCATCGCTATCTGCGGCAGTGTTGACGGACTAAAACCTGCTCAGACCAGTCAGTTCAATGTTGTGATGCCAAGTATCCAAAAAGTAGACACGATCGATAACGTGTTGGGTTCTGCTTATAACAACATTGAAACGACTGCTGCTAATATCGCTGCAAGTATCAAACTTGGACAACACTTAAAATAGTCGTGCTCTAACAGCCATATATTTATCATATCTGCTCATAATCACGGCACAGCTACCACACCCTCAATAACTGTGCCGTGTGCTTTTATTCTCAAAACCCCTATAACCACTTTTTAATTTCATCAATGACTGTCAGCATTCTATTGGCGGGCGCCTGTTGTCGTCTGACTGCCAGATATAGCGTTTCGCTAACAGCAACTGGTAAATGATGACTGTTAATCAGCTCAGGCTTTGGATAAGCAGCAACTGCATGTGCTGGCAAGACAGTAAAACCTATTCCCCTGCTGACGGGCTCTAAAATTAACCCTATCTGATTCGAAAAGCCTTTTTTCTCAAAATCATTGATATGCTGGAATTGCTCGTAATTGGCAGTCAGTAGCATGCCTGCATGATGGGCACCATCCGGATGATCGATAAATCCCAGTGCCATAAGCTGCTCCCAGCTCGGCTCTACTGTAGTCGCAGGTGTCACTAGTACCAATGCTTCTTGAGCCATAGGCTTGCAGCTAATCGTTTCATCATCTGAGATATCCGTCATAAAACCAATATCGATCTCGTGATTTGCCAATGCCTGCTCAATATCAGCATTGGGGGCAAAGCGATAATCAATCACTAGCTTTGGATGCTGTTGCTGTAAGGTCAAAAGCTGCGGATATAGCTTAAGTCCCACACTACCCGGTGACATCAACCGTACTAGCCCTTCGTAAGGCGGATCTTCACCGATGCACTGCTCTAAATTTGATAATCGCTGCAATATCTCGCCTGCTTCTTTATAGAGCTGCTCACCTGCATTGGTCAATGAGAACTGCTTTCCTTGTCTAATTAACAAATCTGTGTCCAGCTGCTCTTCTAGCTTACTTATATGTTGGCTCACACCGGACTGTGTCATATATAGACGTTCAGCCGTGCGAGTAAAGTGCCCAACTTCGGCAAGCGTACAAAAAGTGCGTAGCCATGTGACATTAATCATTACGTTTCATACTTATTTTTATAATATTCGATAATTTTACATAATGACAGTGCGTTTGTATACTGGCCTCACGTCAAACAAGAGTACAGCAAACAGGAGCACAAGCTATGAACAACGTTTATCCACGAAGCTTTTCGCACATCGGTCTTTCAGTCCCTGACTTAGATGCTGCTGTAAAATTTTATACTGAAGTGATGGGTTGGTACACCATCATGGAGCCTACTGAGATTGTTGAAGATGACAGCCCGATTGGTAAGATGTGCACTGAAGTATTTGGTGCTGGGTGGGGCCGCTTTCGGATCGCTCACCTCTCCACTGGTGACCGTATCGGTGTTGAGATTTTTGAATTTAAAAATCAGGAAAACCCTGAAAATAACTTTGAATATTGGAAAACAGGTATTTTTCACTTCTGCGTCCAAGACCCAAACGTTGAAGCGCTGGCTGAGCGTATGGTTGCCGCAGGTGGTAAAAAGCGTATGGAAAAACCACGCTACTACTACCCTGGCGAAAAGCCATATCGCATGATCTATATGGAAGACCCGTTCGGTAACATCGTCGAGATATATAGCCATAGCTACGAGCTTATCTATAGCGAAGGCGCATACTAAGTTCAGTATAAATACAGCTTAGTATGAATTTAGCTTATATTTAACTGAAAAACCAATAGCGTACTCCTCACCTGAGTGCGCTATTTTTTTATGCGCTTTCTATGTGCTCCATCTATTGTATAGAATATGAGCCATGCTACTATTTAGTCAGCTATATATAAAACTATAAACCGACCCATTATCAAGGATGATAAATGACTCAATTAGGCACCACTCTAGATAGAGATGACCTTCTGTATGTTTTATAAGCAGCTGGATATGAGTGTCGAAGACGCTTATGACTATGCCAGTGAGGTCATGACGGGTAATATGATGGCAGATGATGTGGGTGAAGGGGTTGATGCTTTTATTGAGAAACGCCAAGCGGTATGGAAAGAATGCTAATTCCTATAATAATCATTGTATTGCTTCGCTGACGTTATACGGCGCGTGCTTGGATTAAAAAGCTAGCATATTCCTTTTCAATAATCGAGTTGGCTTATTGCTAAGCATAGAAAAGGCCACGATATCGCTATCATGGCCTTCTTTATTTCTATTTAATACATATACTACAAGTACTACGAGCCGCTTATTACTCAGCAGCGATAGCGATCATCTCAACCAATAGCTCAGGACGTGCCAATGCTGATTCGCCACATGCACGTGCTGGTGGCTGAATACCTTCAAACCACTGGTCATAGACTTCATTCATAGCAGCAAAGTCCGCCATGTCTTTGATCCAAACGGTGACTGATAGTAGCTTTGATTTATCACTACCCACTTCTTCTAATAGCGTTTGGATTTTTTCCAAGCAAGTCAATGTTTGCGCTTTGATATCATCTTCTGCATTACCCACCTGACCACACAAATAGATCGTCTGGTTATGGATTACGGTTTTGCTCATGCGCTGATTGCTATGTAGCTTCTTAATCATGTCTATACCTTTTTATTAATTTGAATCTTTGTTTAGTCAGTCAAGTCGCGCTTAGTTAGAAAAACGCTGGGCACTAAATGGTGCTAAATCGACCAATGCAGGCTTATCGTGAATCATCTCTTCAACCAGACGGCCTGTCATTGGTCCCAAAGTGAAGCCTTGATGGCTGTGACCAAATGCTAACCAGAGCTTGTCATGCTTATCAGCAGGACCGATGACGGGCTTCATGTCAGGCATACAAGGACGCGATCCTGCCCATGCTTCGCTCTCAACCGCATCTTCTAATGGCAAAATTTTTCTTGCAAGCTTCAATACCGTTTGTAATTGACCAAAGTTCTTTGGCGCATTCATGGTAGTCATCTCAGCGCCCGTAGTGATACGGATACCCTGCTGCATCGGCCCCATGACAAACCCTTTATCCATATCAAACATACTATGATGGATTGTATTTTTGTCTGTCACTTTGAAATGCTGATGATAGCCACGCATTGGGAACAGTGGCAGATTGTAACCAAGTGGTTTGATCAAATCATTTGACCAAGGACCTGCTGCGATGACCAATTTATCACTATAATAGGTATCTTTGTCAGTGATGATTTTCCAGCCATCCGCCTCTTTGACGATTTCTTTGACGTCATTTTCTTTGATCGTACCTTGCATGTCTTGGAAATTTTTTGCGTAGGCTTTTACCAGCGAGCTTGGGTTTGATACCTGCCATGAATTCAACCAATGAATAGCACCAACGAAACCGTCAAAATTGGCGCGAGGCTCCATTGCTTTTAGTTGTTCAAGGTTCAGTACATTATGCTCAACCCCTTGATTACGCGCATCAATGGCGGATGCTTGCGCTTCTTTGAAAGTCTCTTCTGAGCGATGCAATTGTAGCCAACCATCACGAGTAATGAGCTCATCAGCACCAGAGGCGCTAATCATGGTTTGGTGCTCACTGGTACAATGCTCAATCAAGGTCTGCCACTCAGATTCGATTTTTTTGACTGACGCAGGCGTTGAGTATTTCCAGTACTGTAGCAGCGCTTGGTGATAACGCAGAATTGCCGGTATGCGATAACGAATATCAGTACCTTGGTTAGGTAATACTCGGATCATTTCTGTCAGCTGACGAGGAAAAGGATGCGTATGAATCGCTTCGCGCTGAATCAAGCCGGCATTACCATATGAGGTCTCTGACCCTGGCAATTTCTTGTCTAAGAGTAATACGTTTGAGTTATTTTTTTGTAGATGCCACGCGATTGACGTGCCAACCATACCTGCACCGATAACGATCACTTCGTAGCGCATAACCTATCCTTTTCTTAGGGTGTTAATACAGAGTATCAAATATAAAGGTCTTACCAAATTAGGTGGTCATAGTAACGCATTGGGATAAATTTTAAACCCTTATCTGAAAAATATTTTTACTATTAAATACTTTTGGCTATACCTTTATTTGTAGGTCATTTTCAAAAGGAATAGTTGGCGTATGAAGCCATTATTAGACGACCAAAATCCGCAAAATACACACTAAAACCCAGTATGATAGATACCATCAATATCCTCAAAAAATCACCACCATATTGGGTCATCATTTTTCTTGATAGGCGATTTTACCGTCTCTACTGTTACCTCGTCAGCCGATAGCTCCGCAATAAAGCGTGAGGCCATATCAAAGTATCCAGAGTAACTAGAGAAGTAATTCGGCGCGGTCAAATACAGCTGCGTCTTCGCACGACTACAGGCCACATAAAACAGCTTACGCTCTTCTTCTAATGCTTCAAAGTCGTCTAATGAGCGATGATGCGGCGTAATGCCATCGACCAACGAGTTAACGAATACCACTGGCCATTCAAGCCCCTTAGCACTATGAATGGTTGAGATCGTGACTTTATCATTACTTTGTCCATCGTCAGAGCTTTCCATGACCGCGACTGAGTCATTGGGCGGATCGAGCGCAAGATTTTCTAAAAAGCTATCGAGGCTCGTGTGCTCTGTCGCTAAATTCTTTAATACCCGAAAATCTTCGGTACGCTCACGCCAATTTTCTTCGATCAGCTTTAACACTGGAATATAAAACTCAAGAATATGCTCGATAGCTGTCTCGACCGATTCTGCTTGCTGGGCCTTGGTAAGCGTGTGATATAGAGGCTTTAGCTGATCGCTTTTTTTGGCAAACGATGCTGCCAGTAGCGACTCAAACGCATTATTGTCAGCGGTGATGGCTTGGGTTAAGCGCGTCGCCGTGACTGCTCCTACCCCTTTAAACAAAGTTAAAATACGATGCCAAGCAATCGTATCGTTCGGGTTATAGAGAACTTTGACAAAAGCCAACACGTCTTTGATATGGCGTCTTTCAATAAACTTGATACCGCCCACCACGATGAAGGGAATATTGCGCGCCATAAATTCTAGCTGTACATAATTGGACTGAAAAGACGTGCGGCACAATACCGCAAAGTCGTTATAATCATACTCAGGCTTGAGCGCGACTATCTTATCAGTGATATAACTCGCTTCTTTTGTCTCATCACTGAGTCGTCGAAATATTGGCTTGTCGCCTGCTGTTGGCGCATCAGAATACAGCTGCTTTTGATAGCCTAGCGTGATTTGCGCTGACAACGCATTGATATAGTTTAGTACCGAAGGTGTACTGCGATAATTTTGCTCAAGCTTGATAAGTTTGGCATTGGGATACGTCTCACCAAATAGCAAAATATTTTCGTAATTAGCACCGCGAAAGGCATAGATGCTTTGATTGTCATCACCAACGACCATCAGCGATACCGACTCAGGTTCACATATTAAATCGATCAGCTGTTTTTGTGGAATATTGGTGTCTTGATATTCGTCAACCATGACATAGCGGTAAGTGCTTTGAATTCTCTGTCTAAAAGTGTCGTTGGTTTTTAGATGACGTACCACTTGACTGATAATGTCGTCAAAATCGTATAAATGATTGGCACGCTTATACTCATGGAAATCAATTGCCAATTGCTCGATGATAGGAATATGTACGGCAATATCAGGATAATTAGTCTCGATTAAGTCGCGAATATGAATCCGTCTGTTTCTCGACGTCGATATGATATTTTGCAGCGTTTTTTTGCGCGGAAAGGCCTGTGACTTGGTTTGGGTAGGATACTTTTTTTCTTTGTGTACCAAGTCGATGGCATCCTCGCTATCGCCAGTATCTAAAATCGTAAATCGTGGATTGATACCGAGCAGACCAGAGTATTGGCGCAGCAGCATATTGCAAAATGAGTGAAAGGTGCCACTGGTGATACTATTTAATGCCTTGTCAGTTGGTAATTTCTCTTCAGCCAATGCGTCATCAGATAACTCTTGATTTGAAAGACTACTTGCCAGCAAAGATTTAGCGCGATCTTTGATTTCATTTGCCGCTTTACGAGTAAAGGTTAGTAGCAAAATCTCTTTGGGCGACACGCCATTTTCTAGTAGATAGCTGGTGCGATAGGTCAAGGTTTTGGTTTTGCCCGATCCTGCACCTGCAATCACCAACACTTTACCTTCGATAGTGGTGGCAGCCATGAGCTGATCGGGATTGAGCTCACTGGCATAGTCGACTTTTAATCCTAAATGACTGTCCAATCTTTGAGTCAACAACTTCGTGTTTACTTGATTATTAGCATCAATGAGGTTTGCCTCTAGCTTTTTGATGGCATGCTCAAGTCGAGCAAGTTTGGGCTTCATCTCAAGGAAGTTTTGTGGATATTTATAGCGGCGTGTGTCAAAAATCGAAGTTGTCATTATCGGATAATGCCTTACATTTTGTTTTAGAGCGAGCTGATTGTTTGAAAAAAATTAAACCAGCCAGCAGATTGCACTGACTGTTTGTGAGCCTGATGCCACTATTTATCTATGATAACGTACTATAGCAAAAAATACTGAATACCAAATCGAATACAACTTATCTAAATAAGAAGCAACCCATTGTATTCAATTTTCAGCGTTTAACCTATCTGACATATGCTAACCTTAGTAGAAACACACCTGCCACCGCTGAGTAAAAACCTTAGCATATACCGTAACAACCTCACCCCTATTCCGGTAAATTTGCTACAATGTGCCCAATTTTGATTTACTATTTGACTGATATTTCAAACAAGCTGAGCTTTAGATGAACTCAGTTTTATCCTGACTAAATATCAAGTCTTATATTAGCTCAGCACCAACTATTTTATTAATACATTGAGAGACTGTTATGGGTTTTAATTGCGGCATCGTCGGCCTACCAAACGTGGGTAAATCCACCTTGTTTAATGCGTTGACCAAAGCGGGTATCGCCGCTGAAAACTTTCCGTTTTGTACCAAAGATCCCAATACCGGTATCGTACCAGTACCAGATCCACGCCTAAAGAAATTGGCTGATATCGTTAATCCTGAGCGCGTATTGCCAACGACGATGGAGTTTGTAGACATCGCAGGTTTGGTGGCAGGCGCGTCAAAAGGCGAAGGCATGGGCAACCAGTTCCTCGCCAACATCCGCGAAACTGATGCGATTGCTCATGTCGTACGCTGTTTTGATGATGACAATGTGGTACACGTCGATGGTCGCGTCAGCCCGATCGATGATATCGAAACCATCAATACTGAGTTGGCATTGGCAGATTTAGAAGCGGTTGAACGCGCGATACTGAACTTGACCAAAAAAGCCAAAGGCGGTGACAAAGACGCTAGCGCCATGCTGGATGTGTTCAAAAAGATTGAGCCATTATTAGCAGAAGGCAAAGCGGCGCGCGCGGCCAATCTAGACGCTGATGAGAAAAAACTCATCCGCAGCTACGGCCTCATCACCCTAAAGCCAACCATGTATATTGCTAACGTTGCTGAAGATGGTTTTGAAAACAATCCATATCTCGACGCTGTTCGTGATTACGCGACTGGCGAAGAATCTATCGTCATTCCTCTATGCAACCAAATCGAAGCTGAAATTGCCCAGCTAGATGAAGAGGACAAAAAAGACTTTTTGGCTGAAATGGACATGGAAGAAGCCGGGCTTGATCAAGTGATTCGCGGTGGTTATGACTTACTTGATATGCAAACTTACTTCACCGCTGGTGTCAAAGAAGTACGTGCATGGACCGTTGCAATTGGCGCTACTGCCCCGCAAGCCGCTGGCGTGATTCACACGGACTTTGAGCGCGGCTTTATCCGTGCTGAAGTGATCGCTTATGATGATTTCATCGAATACAACGGTGAAAAAGGCGCTGCTGCCGCTGGTAAGTCACGTCTGGAAGGCAAAACTTACATCGTTCAAGATGGCGATGTCATGCATTTTAGATTTAACGTGTAGCTTTAGCTAGTCAATACTATCTGATAGCTAATCAGCCGATGTTGGATATTTTCCAGCATCGGCTTTATTTTATTATTCTTTTGTTATATTATAACATATCTTATTTTGCTTATTTGAGGGTTTATATTTTGACTAACGCTTTCTCTTTTTCCAAATTTGCAAGTGCTGCTATAGTAGGCAGTGTTATGACAGTTTCATTGTTAGGATGTCAGCCAAAAACAGACGGTGAGCCAGCAGCATCTGAAGATGTGACAACCGTAGACAATCATGCAGAGCACGATCATGAAGGACATGACCATGAAAGTCATAATGACATGGACGTTCACGAAGGACATGATCATGAGGGTCACGACCATTCTGAGCACGCTAGCAACAGCACACCATTCTCTTGTGAGCCTACTGCTACTATCGGCCTATACTATCATACCGATGCCACACCGCAGATCGCGCACCTACTTATTGACGGTATCGAATACGATTTGACAGCTGTCTCTGGTAGCGACGCCCTTACTGACAAAACCATATACACAAGTGATATTGGATTAGATGACACTCATGGCATTATATGGCAAGTGGATGGTGACAACGCAACCTTGCTAAACAAAACACTAAATAGTGATGTGCCTATCGACGAGGAAGAGGTAATTTTTGATTGTCATAAATCTTAATTGCCATGGCGCTTAGTGGCTGTACCAAGGGCGCTATTTTGTTATGCTAGAGGCTCCCTTGGTTTCGGATGTTCCAATATGCTAAGTACCCCAACCTCTTTGTCGTCTTCTACTGCGCAATGGTCTCATCTTCTCAACTCACAGCGTCTTGGCGCTGCCAAAAAATACGGCGCTAATACAAGTACTCGCTCACAGTTTCACAAAGACTATGACAGACTGGTATTCTCTCACTCGTTTAGGCAGTTGAATCAAAAAACCCAAGTTCATCCATTGACCAATCAGCTGGGTATCCATACTCGCCTGACCCATTCGCTTGAGGTCTCCTCTATTGGACGCTCTTTAGGGATGATGACCGCAGAAAAGCTCCATGATAAGCTAGGCAATGGTTTACTAGCAGGAGTCTCGCCATCTGATATTGGCGTAATTGTACAAGCAGCCTGCCTCGCTCACGATATTGGTAATCCGCCGTTTGGTCATGCTGGAGAGTACGCCATTCGTGACTGGTTTCGGCAGCCTGATCCTCAAGCGATTTTGCAAAAATTAAGCAGCAACGAGCGACTGGACTTACTGGCCTACGAAGGCAATGCACAAGGGTTTCGGTTACTGGTGCGCAATGAGCACCATCCCGATAAAGGCGGTATGCGTCTTACCTGCGCAACGCTAGGCGCTTTTATGAAATATCCTTGGCTTGCCACTCACAGCAATGATGCAGATGACAACGCCCATAATGTACAGAAATTCGGCTGCTTTTATAGCGAGACCTCTCAGTTAGAGGAGCTGGCAGCATGTTTGCATTTGCCGCGCTCAACACATCACGATGGCTTTGCACGCCATCCATTGGCGTATCTGTTAGAAGCGGCAGATGATATCTGCTATGCGCTGATAGATTTAGAAGATGGTATTAATCTGAATATGCTAACCTATAGCGAGGTTGCCACGATTTTTTATGAGCTGATTGGCGAGCGTCCTGATAGCGTCAGCCTGCCTGTGCATATGTCAGTCAGGCAGAGTCTGGCCTCTTTGCGATCACGCGCCATGATGCGCTTGGTCAATACGATCACCGATGCTTTTGTGGCCAATAGTGAAGACTTGCTGGCAGGTACGCTCCAAGGCAGCTTGTTTGCCCATTGCGACACCAGTGTGCAAAACGGTATCTTGCAGGCCAAGCAATTGGCCCGCGAAAAAATATTTAATCATCCAAACAAGGTAAGAATGGAGCTAATGGCCAATCAATGCTTGCATCGTCTAATGGATGCCTTTGTACCACTGGCTTGGACGGGCACTGAGGCAGTAGAAGCTGCTGCATCTATGTCGTTTGAGCAACAGAGTCTACTAAGATTACTACAGCCACACTTAGATGAGCATCGCCGCGCATTATCAGACAATGTTTATCACAATATATTGAATATTTTAGATTTTATAACAGGCATGAATGACCACGAAGCCTATCGATTGGCGCAAGAATTGCAAGGTCACTGGGGTACGGTGGTTTAAAAGATTAATTAGTGCAGGTTTAGTAAATTAGCACGAATTGTGCATTTTGGTCGTATTTGTGCGCTGAAATGAGTATGATAAACCTCTATCGGATAATTTTGAAATATTATGAGCAGTCGCGAACAAAAAAAACTTCAAACTCGGCACGCTTTTTTTAATGCCGTACTCGATCTATGTATGACAGGGCAGTCTTTTAGCTCTATTAGTCTTAGACAAGTCACGCGTGAGGTTGGCGTTGTGCCGACTGCGTTTTATCGCCATTTTGATGATATGGAGTCGCTCGGTCGCGCCTTGGTCATCGAAGAGTTGGGTGGTACGCTCGCCACACTCAGCGATAGCCTACAAATTGGACGCAAGCGTAGCTTTGATCGTCAGATAGCCAAAAGCATTCAGTTGTTCTTATATATGGTCAGCGATCAGCCTTACTACTGGCAGTTTTTGGTCAGTGAGCGCTACGGTGGCTCAGAATCTGTGCGAAAAGCCATCAATGAACTGGTTAAAAAACATGCCCAAAGCTTGGCAGATGATCTGGCATTACAGCCAGCATTTACCCATATCAATGATTACGACCGTCGTCTATTGGCTGAGGCTGGCGTAAATATGTTCTTTTCTTGGATTATCGACTGGTTAGAATTGACCTACACTGAAGATCACGATGACGAAATCGATCTAAATGTCATCGAAGAAAATAAACAGTTGATGCTACATAACTGCACTCGCCAAGCGCAGATGTTGTTTTATGGGGCTTATAACTGGAAATCTAGTGAAGAGACCCGCTTGAGAGATTAATAAAAAGCGCACTACCATTCATCAAAAGCTAGGACGAAACGCCCATAGTCGCTGCGTGACTACTTTGACTTCCTTGGGCTTTTCGCTAGTGATATCGCTGCTGCTACCACTAGTGTCATTTGTGGCTTGACTGTCGTTCGCTGCGTTTTTACCAATCAAGACAGTGGCAAAGCGCTGTCTTGCCTGACCAACAGTTGCATTATCACTCGCGGTAATAAGCGCCATAAAGGCTTGGCTATCAACTGCCAACAAAGGCGTCAATGCTGCCCGCTGCTTTTCATCTAAGCCACTCAAAATTGGCAGTTGCCATAGCTCATCGATAGATGTGAGCACTTGCTTACTGCGCGTGTCGACTATCCCTTGCATCTGCTGACTGGTGGCACCATCGATCAGTGCGGCAAGCAATGCGGGGCTCGCAGTATTAATATTGATAGGTAAGTAATAAGGAACCGCCGTCAGATAAGGTCGTAGTGTCGCTAACACCTCTGCACTCACCCCTCGAACCTCTTGTAACTGATCAACGCTAACAAAAGGCTGGTTTGGTAGTGCGCTATCTACTGAACTGTTTCGCTGCTGAGAATATACCGCACTTTCATCACCGCCATCTAGATAGACTTCACTGTCCGTATCTTGCCAATCGAGGACGGCAATAGCAATATCTGGTTCTAAATTCAACTGTGTTAAGAGACGTTGGAACACTTCTAGCGCAGCAGTATCAACCGTGCCACCTTGATATAAGTTATTGATATTAAAACGACCCGCCTCATCACGCAGCTCGATGCTGATACTATGATTCGCTAATGTGTACGGCGGTATCGGCTGTGCCCAGATATCTTGGTCACTATCGGTGTCGTTAAGCTTGCTATCAGCACGAATCATCGTCACTGCCAGCTGCTGACCGGCATCGATGTCTTGCAATAGCTGATTTTGATCAAACAATAATCCGCTGCGCCTAATCGCAACTTTTTGGCTAGCAAGCATCGCGCCTGCAACCACAGTGATACTCACCACCAATAGTAAGATAGTAAGCAGCGCCACACCGCGCTGAGAGTTTGCGTTCATTGTCATAGAGAGCTTATGTTGCTGAGCAAGTGATGCATGTTAAATACTACCTTCTCAATTACTGTTTCCCACACTGCTATTATCTGTATTACTACCGCTATTACTGTTGTTACTATTACTGTTGTTACTATTACTACCATTATTATTGTCGCTGCTATTATCATTATTACTATCGTTGCTATTAGCAGCCTTTGCGCTACTACGGGGTATTGGTTGTGGCGCTAGGGCCCACTGCCAAGTAATAGGCATGTCTTGATAAGTAAAGTTGACGGCAATTCCTTTCGGTAGCAAAACAACATCGGGCTTAGCACCCGCTGCTTGCCCCAATGCTATATTTGTATTGCTACTATTATTGACGTCATCGCTTGGAAATTTGGTGCTAAGCTCTGGCAAATAGGCTTGCCAACGCCCAGCAGTAACACCTTCTAATAATACACTGTCTAAACTGACGCTATCGCGCCCATCTTCAATACTGGTATATTGACGACGTATCAGGCGCTCATCTGCAAAAATATATTCAATATGCTGGAGACTAGTGCTGCTTTGATAACGTGGATCAGGATCAGCAAAGCGTACAAAGCTGACATGCGCACCATCTACCCTCATAAAAGGCTCAGGTGCTATCTCATTTTTTTGCTCGCCTGCTTGGTTACTATTACTTGTACTGTCGTTTGTACTGTTAGTTGGCGTACTATTATTTTGAGTATTAAGCGCTTGATAAGGAATCACTTGTGCCATGTCTTGCTGTAGTTGTAGATAGGCATACTGTAGTACGGCCAAATTATCAGCATGGAACTGCGCGCGTGCGCGCGTGCGGTTGACACTGTCAAATACTTGCCAGCCTGCGACTGCCAACATGGCAAATATCGCCATAGCAACCATCAGCTCAAGCAGCGTAAACCCGCGCTGTAGTTTCATACTCACAAGCCGCCCCCTGCTTGTCCGATACTACTTTCACTACTTAAATCTAAACTGCCCGTATCTTGGTCGGCATTGCTTAGCATGACACTAATATCAGTGACCGACGTGCCTGCCTGTCCGTCTATGATAGGCGCCACTGCGATATTTACTTGTTTTAGTGCAGGTGTGATGGCATCACCGACAGTCATGACTATTTGCCAGTCACGCCCTTGAGCATTAATCGTTTGGGTACGGTTGGCGGTCAACCATGTGTCTTGAATACGTAAATCAGCAGCGGCATTTTGTGCGACAAAATGAGCAAGCGTGCGGGTGCGCAATATATCAACCGATTTCAAATACGCACTGCTAGCACGGCTCGCCGCGACGGCCACTACTGCCAGAATGGCTAAGGCAACCATTACCTCAATCAAGGTAAAACCACTCTCGCGCCCAGACTTAAGTGATATAGATTTGAGAGACGTAGGCTGAGCCTTCGTCGCAGAATATTTGGACAACTTATTCACTATAATCCCTGCCCTATCATCATACTACCATCGGGCATTATCGTAATCACCTCACCCACCAGACGCGAATCGTGAATTACTTCGATGGTGACAGGCGTCGCTTGGCCCGTACCAAACCATAGTACCTGCGGCACGCTTTGATCACTAAACCAAGGCTGTAGCGTTTGCGTCCGTCCTGTACTCGTTGAATTACTAGCATCCAAGCTCTGCACTCTGATACTCACGCCAGCGGGCAGCTCAGGCAGGCTAACCTCTGATTCAATCTCCCAGCTCGGTGTTGGCTGAGTCTCTCCAGTAGAGTCTGACAGACTGCTCAAATCAGCAGACAGCTCCATTGCGTTCTTTGGCTGGCTGTCCCTGTTACCTACTGAAATATCAGCCGTTTGATAGGCTATATAAGGATTCGATAAGGTAACGATTACAGGCGCTACCTGTCCCTGCTTATCTGCCTGCAAACGTAAGCCCATCGGCTGCATACGCTCAGCTGATAGCAAACGGACGTAGCTCAGTGAATCAGTGAGGTGTTCATAAAAGGCGCGGTTTTTGCGAGAGTCACTACTGCCGACAGACAGACTCATCATGCCGGCAAATATAGATAGAATCACCACCACTACCACGATTTCAACCAGCGTAAAACCACTTTGCTTATGACTGCTTATTGATGAGGTATATTGTGAGGGACATGCATTACTTGATAGAGAGAGACAACTACAATCAGACGATGTAGCTAAAATACCAAAGCGATTTGGACAAGGTGTTTGACCGACTGGCGTTTGACCAACGATGGCTAAAGGGCAATTGGCCGCTGAGCTGGACTGAGTCTTGACAGTGACCGGCATATTGCACCTATAAGCCTGTAATTCAGTTTTGTATATAGGGTGATAACGTTCATTTTTATGAACGCTAAGAAAGATACATTGAAAGATACATTTTGACGTGCTGCCATATCAGGTATGACAACACGTAACACTAAATAATCAATGACATCGAAAATCAGTCGACATCCTAATAATTGGTATTGCGATGCTCTTCTGATTCTGTATCGATTTGCTCGACCAACTCTTGCATATCCTCATCCATCACCTCTTCATCTTCGGCAGGATAATGACTCGGCAATTCTAGCATTTGCTGAACAAAGGCGTAGCGCAAGGTGTCACGTCGACCCAAATAACGCTGATAAAAGCTTGAGTTTAGTAGACCCGCACCGCCTTGACCCATCGCCCAAATAGAAGATAAATAATCGCGAGTACTCAGACTACTATGCTCGTCTTTCAGATAAGCACTGATAATATCAATCAAGCGCTTCATACGCTGGCGACGAATATCATACAACTCGCCAAATAAGCGATTCAGACCAGTGACCGATGCTGCCAGACGCTCTTCGATTTGATTCAATAGCATGGCTTTTTGCGGATTGAATAGCTGCTGAAAAATCATACGAGCAACGCCTGCCGAGGGACAGTCATCAATACGGTTGATATCGAATAGCTGCTCTTCATAACGAATAATAATACGCAAATAAAGCTCATCTTTACTAGAAAAATGCTTATAAAGTGTGCCTTTGGCCAAGTCGAGCTGATCGGCCAAACTGTCCAAAGTAATATCACCATCGCCTGACTCAAGTAGCAATTGCTCTGCCATCGCTAAGATATTTTCTTCTCGTGCCTTAAACTGATGCTGACGACTCATAATCTCTCCTAAAACATGACAAGATTAAGCATACAACCATCATTTACGGCAGTACATCGGCAATGAAAGTATGAGACTGTACCAAGACTGCTCGAGGACCACAAAAGGGAATATGCTTATGTTTGCTAAATAGTCATTGATAATCAGGTGGCTATATTTAGTGTGATACATACCTAAGGGGATTGAACCACAAGACTATCAAATAAATGACTGAGTGGTCATAGCATAACCATTTTAATGATACTGTGCCAGTAAATTTTCAAAGTTTTTTGCCGTCAGCGCACCGACTTCCTCGCTACTACATCCATACATGTCTGCGATACAGTTTGCCACGTAGGGAACATATGCAGGCTCGTTTGGTCTGCCGCGTTTGGGGACTGGCGCCAAGTATGGACTGTCAGTTTCAATGAGTATTCTGTCTCTAGGCATTTTTTGAGCTGCATCTTTGATGTCTTGCGCACTCTTGAAACTCACGATACCTGAGAATGAGATATAAAACCCTAGATCTAGCGCACGCTTCGCTGTCTCCCAATCTTCAGTAAAACAATGAATGATGCCATGCTCCGCACCTTCACTTTTTAGAATATCAATCGTGTCTTCTTTGGCATCACGCATATGGATGACGAGTGGCTTTTTTAGTTGCTGACTGGCATGAATATGACGCGCAAGGCTGGCTTGCTGCTCTTTTTTGTTTTCTGTTGACCAGTAATAATCGAGTCCTGTCTCTCCAATTGCCCACACATGATCCGCTTTGGCCGTTTCTATCAGACGCTCGACTGTCGCTGATTGTAATATACCAATGTCTTCACAAGGATGAATACCGACGCTCATCCCTAGGTTTAAAGTCTCATCATTATAAGTGCTGACAATATCAGCAATCTCATCATATTCAGCAAAATCACACATGATCGCCATCGCGCGAGTGACATTAGCCGTTTTCATGGCGTCAATCGCGCCGGACAACTGGCCATCATATTTGGTTAGATCTAAGCGGTTGAGGTGGCAATGTGTATCTGTAAACATAAATAATCTCGTTATTGGAACAATATCAGTAAAAGTTATTGAAATTTAACATTCGTTAGTGTGTTGATTGCTCTAAAGACTTATATTTTCAAGTCGAGAAAATATCGCTATAGTCAAACACAGCAATATTTAGGTGTGTCTATTGTTGATAATCTGGTTTGTAAATGCCTCATACTAATGTAGCGGCACCACACGCATCACCTCTTCTATCGTTGTCACCCCTTCGCTCACGCGTTTTGCACCAGAGACACGTAAGGGTTGCACCCCTTCGCGGTATGCCTGCTGCTTAAGTACGTCTAAATTGGCATCGGCGGCGACCAATTTTTTTAACTCATTGGATAAAGGCATAATCTCGTAGAGCCCGACTCGTCCTTGATAGCCAGTATGTCGACAGTGCTCGCAGCCTTGCGCGGTATAAATCTGTGTGGGTACTGGCGCGCGCCAAGGTTGTACCAACTCTTGCCACTGAATGGCTATTTCGCTGTCCGGCGTCACCTCTACTGCTTTTTTGCAGTGCGGACATAGCGTCCGTAACAGGCGCTGTGCCATGACCCCTAATATAGTCGCTGAGGTCAAAAAAGGCTGAATGCCCAGATCGTGCAAGCGCGTAATAGAACTTGGTGCGTCATTGGTATGCAAGGTCGAGAGTACCAAATGCCCCGTCAGTGAGGCTTGTACTGCCATATTTGCTGTTTCTGCATCCCGAATCTCCCCAACCATAATGATGTCAGGATCTTGACGCATCAGGGAGCGAATACCATCCGCAAAGTACAAATCGACACCTGGATTGACCTGCATTTGGTTAAAGGCAGGCTCGATCATCTCAATGGGGTCTTCAATCGTACAGACATTCACCTGCTCAGTGGCTAGCTGCTTGAGCGTGCTATAAAGGGTGGTGGTTTTACCTGATCCGGTTGGGCCCGTGACCAAAATAATGCCGTTGGGATTTGCGGTCAGCTCATGCCATGTCTCAAGCTGCTTACCCGACAGACCAAGCTGAGCAAACGAGCGCACGAGCACTTCAGGGTCAAAAACCCGCATGACCAGCTTTTCTCCAAAAGCGGTGGGCATGGTAGAGAGACGTAGCTCAGTCTCTAGCCCTTTCGGCGTACGCGTTTTTAGTCGACCATCTTGCGGCTTACGTTTTTCTGCAACGTTCAATCGTCCTAAAATTTTGATACGTGCCGTCACCGCCACGATAATCGCGAGTGGCATCTCGTACACAGTATGCAGCACACCATCAATACGAAAACGCACTTTTCCCGTCTCACGGCGCGGCTCTAAATGGATATCACTGGCACGCTGCTCAAAAGCATATTGTAAGAGCCAATCAACAACTCTGACAATATGCTGGTCATTGGCATCAGGGTTGGTATTATCGCCCAGTTGCAGCAATGCTTCGACATTAGTAACATCAGCCGCGGCACGTTTGTGAACACTATTCGCCCCAGCTATGGCTTGCGTGACTTGATAGAACTCTTGGCGGTAGCGATTGATTTGCTCAGGATTAATATAAACCGTGCGATAGCTTTTTGACTTGATTAGCTTTTCGATATTTGAGTGCCAATCGGTATAAAAAGGCTGATCTGTCCCGATAACCACTTCATCTAAAGTGACCTCAATGGGCAAAATATACTGTGAGCGTGCATATTCAAAAGACATCAGCTGCGTCACTGCCGGGACGTCAACTTTTAATGGATCGATACGAACGAGTGGCATGTCTGCTTTGGCCGCTAGCCACTGATTTAGCCATGCCAGCGTCAACTTATTGTCAGAGTTACTATCGAGGGCATGGCCATTGGGCAAGCCAAACTCACTAATCGTCAGCAATGGATGCTGCGCTTTGTTTCGGCGGCTGGTGATTACCAAATTATAGCCACGTTGATCGATGACTTTATCTGCCAATAATTCATCTAGGCACCAGCGTAAATCAATCACTATCGAATAATTCTGAGCAGCCATATTTTTCTTCTTTTATTGTTTGGGGTACGTTGACAAACATGCTATCGATTCATATCACTTATATTGCCACTACCGCTGTTATTTGCAACTGTCCTGAGTCTATCAGCCAAAAGCTCACATCAACAGACTTATAGCGCATGATAAATGAGGTTTCTTTCTCTCTGCGGCGGTATGCAGGCCTTGGATCTTGCGCAATTAGCGCTTTGATAGCATCGATATCAGAGATTAGCAATTGACTTTGTATGTGCTCGACCATCGAAGCAACTGTAGCACTTTTCGGTACACTCTTTATAGAGCTATGGCTTGCATCATTATTACTGATTTCAGCAGGCTCTCCTACGCTTGCTAGCAGCATAAATTGTTCGTAAGCCGCCTCTGTCATCACCACATCTAACAATACTGGAGCAATTGGCGCAAATCCACTTTTTGCATCCAGAAGCACGTCGCTATAAGCTACGTACGGCTTTATATCGATAATTGGCGTGCCATCTATCATATCAGCACCCTTGATGATAAGTAGCACACGGCCTTGTACTATCTCAATACGCTCAAGTTTGACAACGGACAGTCCTAGCTCTGATGGACGATACATACTGCGACTGGCAAATACGCCAATCTTTTGATTACCGCCCAATCTTGGTGGCCGCACTTGCGCCCGGAAGCTACTATTGGCTTGATTATTGTCTTTATCTCGATAATTATGATGAAACTGCCAGCTGACCCATATATGGCTAAAGTCTTCTAAACCCTCAAACGCCGCCGGTGTATCGTAGGGCGCTAGCATTTCAATCACGCTGGTCAATGCGACCAAATTTGGCTGCCTCGGCGCCCCAAATTTTTGTGAAAGCGGCGCACGATGGTAGCCAATGATTGGGGCGTGGTGAGAGTTATCTAAAGACATATTGTCATCAGACATAGCGCGGCTCCAGTAATAAAAAACGGTTCTTTTTAGACAATTTGGCCAAATGATACAAAATTACTCACTAACGATATTCCATTTTATCATGCTGGTGGGTAGCAGCTAGACGGATTTTTACTTTAAAGTTTGATATCATGTGCAAGAAATTTTTTGATGAGAGTCTTTTACATTTGGCTTATTTGTAACTCCTCTTATCAATACTGATGATTTAACATGCAAGAAAAATAGTCTACAGCCCTATCGGCTGATAGATAAACCTGATTATTGAATTTTACGGTAGGTACGTTTTAACATTCAGCTTTTTCGATAACTATTAGAATACTGATAGGTTTTTATATTTTTTAATCTATCATTGAAAATTTTGATTTAATACGTATTTAAGCCTAACGACAGCGATAACCACTTATTAATTAACGAGGACTTTATGTCAAAACTTCGCACCGAAACGGTCACAGAGGTTCATCATTGGAATGACTCTCTATTTAGTATCAAAACCACTCGTGACGATGGCCTACGCTTTCGTAATGGCGAATTTGCGATGATTGGTCTTGTTGTCGATGGTAGGCCACTGTTGCGTGCCTATTCGATTGCCAGCCCTAACTACGAAGAGCATTTAGAGTTTTTCTCCATCAAAGTTCAAGACGGCCCTTTAACCTCACGTTTGCAGCATATCAAAGTCGGCGATGAGCTATTGGTCAGCAAAAAACCAACAGGTACGTTGGTATTAGATGATTTATTACCTGGCAAACATTTATACATGCTCTCAACAGGTACCGGACTTGCCCCTTTCTTGGCATTGGCACGTGACCCTGAAGTATATGAGCGTTTTGACAAAGTTATTTTGGTTCATGGTGTCCGCCACGTTGATGATTTGGCTTACCGCGATATGTTCGAAAATGAGCTGCCTAATGATGAAATCTTTGGTGAATGGTTCCGCGAAAAGTTCATCTACTACCCGACTGTCACTCGTGAAGAATTTAGAAACCAAGGCCGAGTCACAGACTTGATGAAGTCTGGCAAATTATTCGAAGATATCGGTTTACCACCGATGAATAAAGACGACGATCGTGTCATGATTTGCGGTAGCATGCCGTTTAATGCTGAAGTTTCAGCCATTTTGGATGACTTTGGACTAACCGTTTCACCGCGTATGGGTGTACAAGCAGACTACGCGGTTGAGCGTGCTTTTGTAGGATAGAATATTTTTTTGAATTAATCTTAAATAATTCTTGACGATCAAAAATAGGCTGCTATAATACGCAGCCTATACAGAGTTAACCCTGTAACCCAATTCGATAATATTTATTTAATAGACATTATCTTCTAACATGCCAGTGTGATGGAATTGGTAGACATGACGGATTCAAAATCCGTTGCCTTTAAAAGCGTGTCGGTTCGAGTCCGACCACTGGTACCATATAGTAGTACAATCTAACCTCCCTTTTCGGAGGTTTTTTTGTGTCTGTTACTTTTATATCTGTGAATTCTTTGTTTACATCGCTACTTCAGATTCTCTAACAACACTTATCTTAATCGGTACGGCATAGCTCCATGGCATGCCAGCACTGCAATAAAAAGACCCATTACGAAACGACACAATATACGCGGTAAAGTCATTACCACAATGATCCATCATAGCTTGCTCGTCGCTGTCATCGCAAACTGCACACCATATTCGTTTTTCGCCGCGTGCTAGCATTGCCCGTGTTAAATCACTCCCTTTCAATTCGTTATTCATTTTCTGCTCCTTGGTCGTTCTGAACTCTCTAGCAACGATATTTTTTTAAAGAGCTAATCTACCAGTACTCAATTCACAAGTTTGGTATGAGCGCTACAAACAACGTCTTTTTACAGTACTAAAAATATATGAGGCGTTAACTACTCTTGTTACCGTGCCTATTACTGTGAATACTTATAGTTTAAAACTTTAATCTGCCAACTATAATAGATGTCCATCAAATTTACGATGAATGGCAGCTCTATTAAGATAGACGGTTTATTAAAATAAAATAACTTAACAAACCCCTTAATAAAAGATGCTGATAGAAAACAACTGTTCGCTAACATTAGCATAAGGTTTATAAAGTTGTCTTGTTTGCTGTACATAATATTACACTACATTTAATTACCGATATATATCAATAGTTAAATATTATTGCGGTTTAGTCAAAAATTTACGGAAAAGCTACTTTGGTCTCTAACAATTGATAATAGAAAAAGCCATTAATTCAGGTAAAATATTGAATATGACAGACTCTATTCAATTGAACTCCCGTAAAATCATTCATATCGATATGGATGCTTTTTATGCCAGTGTGGAGCAGCGTGATTTTCCTGAACTACGTGGTAAGCCATTGGTGGTTGGTGGCGATCCTAATGGTCGAGGTGTGGTTGCCGCTGCCAGTTATGAGGTGCGTCAATTCGGTGTACGCTCTGCAATGTCATGCTATGAAGCTCGCAAACGTTGCCCAGAAGTGATATTTGTAAGACCGCGTTTCGAGGTTTATCGAGCGGTCAGTAGTGATATTCGCCGCATTATGCATAGTTTAACGCCCCATGTGGAGCCGCTATCATTAGATGAAGCGTATCTTGATGTTACAGGGTTATCTGTACACAAAGGCTCAGCGACATTGATGGCCAATTGGTTACGTGCGCAGATATTGGAATATACAGGATTGACTGCGTCTGCTGGCGTGTCATTTAATAAAATGCTCGCCAAGATTGCCTCTGACATCAATAAGCCTAACGGTACAGCCATCATTACGCCAAAAGAGGCAGATCACTTTATTAGCACGCTACCCATTGAGCGGTTTCATGGCATAGGCAAAGCAACGGCAAAGCGCTTACATGCGATGGGTGTGAGTAATGGCGCTGATCTTCGGCGCACACCAGCTGCCGTATTGGTACAAGAATTTGGTAAACGTGGTCAGTTTTATCATGATATTGCTCATGGCCGCGATGCGCGCCCTGTAAAGTCTGAACGCACGCACAAGTCTGTTGGTTCAGAGACCACATTCAAAGATAATCTAAATGATGATGACGCGCTACTCACCCAAATATATGAGCAAAACGCCGATGCCTTTAATCAAATGCACCAAAAGCAGTTAGTCGCTCATACCATTACTCTAAAAATCAAATATTCAGACTTTACTCAAATCACTCGCTCACACACGCTTTCTACGACGTTTGATAGCGCTGAGTCTGCACATTATTGGCTAGATAAGCTATTCTTGGATATTCCACGCCAGCTGCCTATTCGGCTAGTTGGTGTGACTTTTTCTTCGTTAGCACCTGCCGCTCAGTTACTGCCTCAACTAAATCTATTTGAGTAAATTAGTCTACAACTGATAAAACTTCTTTGTAAGTTGACATAGCCTATAATATTTACTTAGGCTATTTATAGGTTTGAAGCATATCTTATACATGATTACTGCTGAGCAAAGTATCCTCTCACAAAGGTATTTCTGCTACAATTATGCCAAAATCCCTATCCATTTAAAGACTGATTATGACCGACTCTCACATTGACTCTGCTGATACTGACGCGCCAACTGATACCGCCAAAAACAACGACGTCTTAGATTATCTGAGCGTTGAAGATTATGACTATGAGCTGCCAGATAGTCTGATTGCACGCTACCCATTAGCGCAGCGCTCTGCTTCAAAACTTTTATACTTGCCAGCCAACAGTCAGTCCACTACCACTAATATTGTAGAAGATCGTTTGTTTTCTGAGTTGCCTCACTTATTAGAGGCTGGAGATCTGATTGTCTTTAATGATACCAAGGTGATGAAAGCACGCTTATTTGGTCAAAAGGATACTGGCGGTAAACTTGAAGTACTGATTGAACGCCTAGTTGGTATTTCGGACTTGGATGAAGTGCCACTGCATCTAAAAGACACCAATGATGAAGCAGTTAATCAAGAGCATATTGCCCTTTGCCACATAAAAGCCAGCAAAGCGCTCAAGCTTGGTCAACGCTTACAACTTGCCGATGGTCATATGAGCGCTACGATGATTGGTCGCCAAGACAACTTATTCATTTTGGCGTTTGATGCGCCGATATTGCCGCATCTAGAGCTTTATGGTGAACTGCCTATCCCGCCCTACTTTGAGCGCCATGCTGATGACAATGACAACACTCGTTATCAAACCGTTTTTCATGATCCTGCCAAGCTCGCCAGCGTGGCTGCACCAACGGCAAGCTTACACTTCGATGAATCCGTACTGAGCAAGCTTGACGAGAAAGGTATCAACACCGCTTTTGTTACATTGCACGTTGGGGCGGGTACTTTTGCTCCCGTCAAAACAGATAACCTGCTCAATCACACCATGCATAGTGAATACGCACATTTGCCGCAGACCACGGCAGACCTCATCAATCAAACGCACGCGAATGGTAAAAAGGTTATTGCGATTGGTACCACAGTGACGCGTGTTCTCGAAACGGCTTATCAAAAAACTGCCATTGACGGTCAGGCACTCTCTAGTTGGTCAGGCGATACAGATATATTTATTTATCCTGGGTTCAAATTCGGCGTTATCGATCGGTTATTGACCAATTTCCACTTACCTAAATCGACACTACTAATGCTAGTATCAGCATTCTCAGGTAAGGCATCTATTGAACACGCCTATCAACATGCTATCGAAAAACAGTATCGATTCTTTAGTTATGGCGATGCCATGTTACTAGATAAAAAAGCTCACTGAACACTGTATAAACATTTTATGCATCGGACACAACAGTTGTGAAATAAACTGGTAAACTAAACGGTATTTTGTTATAACAGCAAAGACAACTTATTTATACTAAAGGGCTGCTCATGTCTTGTCATCTATCTCGTCGCTTGACTACTGTACATCGCGCGGTATCGATGGCACTATTTTGTTCTGTAGGCTGCGCCGTGTTAGTGCCGAGCGTACAAGCAGCAACCATTGGTAAGACGGTAGTCACTTCGGCCCAGCATGAGCCTTTAGTAGCGAGCATCGTCGTCAGTAATATTCGCGCAGCTGACTTTTCTGCCAGTTTGGCAAACTCGACCATTTACCAGCAAATGGGGTTGACCCCGACTGACTCTATGACAGTGCGTTTTCAGCCCACCTCAGCGACCAGCGGTCAAGTTTTTATTACCACATCACAGCCAGTATCTAAGCCTTTTGCTGATGTCGTTTTAGCGATTAATGATAATGGTCGGCAAAATATGGTACCAAAAACGCTACTGATGCCATTAAAAGATAGTGTACCTATCAATACTGGTAAGAATATCGCCACAGGTGCCAAGAAGCCAAATTTGCCTAGCGTTTCTGCAAGTAATGCCATGCCTTTGACGGTTAGAAAAGGCGCGCCGCCGCCACTGATGTCGGCCCCTGCTATATCCTCGCCCAAGTTATCAAAACCAAGCAAACCAGCGACTGAATTGTTGGCTTCTACATCACCAGCACCTAATATTCAGGCGCCAACAGTGACGGCTACCTCACAGGTCAACAGTCTTACTTATACACCTAGCCGTCTCAATAATGGTCGCTTAAACAACAATGCTGACATAAAAAATAATACCGGTCATTCAACTGCTATTGGTAACAGCCAAAGCTCGGTGAACACTTCGGATAACCGTGCATTAAGTGTAGCAAGTAGTAGTAGCGGTACCATGACACCTGATGATAAAGGCGGTACTGAGGCGCGCACTCATAACAACGTAGTTGCGGCGGATAAGCCAAGTACTGACAAGCAGCTTGATATCCTAAACATACAAGTGACGCGCCAAATACAACCAAGCAGTAAAGCAGACTCTGACCTCATGGCAAGCTCACCTGTCAAAGCAACAACCACTAAAGCGAGAGATAACTCAAAAAGTGCAATCGACTCAGACAATCGTGTTATCGCCGCAGCTCAAGGCAGCAATATACCTGCTAATATAGCATCACCTGTACCATCCAAAACTATGAATAATCCAAGTACAGCTAGCAATAAAGTAACGAGGAATGCGACCACTCAATATCAGGTGCAACGCAATGATAGTTTGTGGATGATCGCGGAGCAGATAGCGCGCGAGAATAATCTCGATACGCCAACAGTAATGAAACAGATTCAGTCACAGAATCCTGATGCTTTTATCAACAAAGATGCTGATCAGTTAAAAGCTGATGCTAAGCTTCGCCTACCCAGCTACGATGTCATCCCTTCACAGCAACATTTAGAGGATGCCATTAATGCCCAAAGACAATACAGTCGTAGAGCAAATACGCCTGTGGTAAAAAAGTCAGCGCAAACAGCACTCAAAAAGTCGTCTGAGACAGTACAGGCGGCCAGCGTACCTAAGAAACCGACTACCACTAAAACACAGAAACTGCCACAAGCACAGTTTTCTGTCCTTGCCCCTGGTCATGATGGTAATGCAGATGGCACTCAGGCCAAATCAGCTGCAGATAAAGGCAATGGTCTAAGCACCGATATATTAGCAGCGCTAAAAGCATCAAGACAAGAGACTGCCTCACAAGCTCAGCGCTTGTCAAAAACCAGCAGCGCGCTGGACAACTATACGAAAAAGCTTCAATTACAAAATCAAAAACTGGCTGAGCTACAAGCTCGTCTCAAAAAACTACGCAATCAATAATTGCCTAACGGATCAACGCACGATGCTGTGATCTTAGGAGTAGGAATAACTATGGACAATATGCTATATATCATCGCCGGATTGGTGCTTATCCTGTTAGTCGCTGGTTTTTTATTGCGCAAAAATAAAGCACAAAAACAAAGTGTACAACCACCTGCAAGCTCAGTAAAAAATACCGCTGCACCAGCATCAAAAACGGATTATGGCACTGCTGCCCAAACCAATCAAAATGATAGCAATAAGTTCGATCATATTACGATTGCCCAGCGTTTCATGGATCAACAGCGCTACGACAAAGCCATTGAAACGATCAATCGTGGACTAAACGAAAAGCCTAATGACAGTCAGTTATCTATTAAGCTATTGAGCATATACGCTACGCTAGATCAGCCAGAAAACTTTCATGATGTCTATAACAGCATTAAAACTCATAACGACGCAAAAACCATTACGCTTGCTGATGAATTAAAAGATTTATACATTGGAGAGCAAAGTCCAGTAGCCGCACCAGAAGTAGCAATAGAAGATAATAATGATCGTTTTGATAGTCTAGATTTCGATTTATCTACTACTAATCAAGCCGATGATACAGCTGACATATCTGCTCGTCCTGTTATTAAAGATAATAACGATGCTGTAATAGATGAACCTATCGATAGCCCAGTGTTTTCAAGTGAGTCTACTGAAAACGTAGACGATAGCTTTGATCTGACGCTCAGTGACTTAGAAGATGATTTCAATGAGTCAAATGCTACTGATGAGACTCCTGTTACATCATTGGCCACAGATGATGATAGCCTTTATATTTCTACAAGCGACCATACTGATACTATCGAAAATAACGAGGCCAAGAATAATGAGGTCATAGAAGACAACGACCTTAGTGACTTTGAGTTCGATTTTGAATCACCTGCAGAAAACACTTTAATTAAAAATTCTAACGTATCAGATGTTCAAGACAGTGAAAGCGAAGCATTAGTGTTAGAAGACGACTTCATCTTAGATTTTGATGATTTAGCAGCCGATGCAGATAAAGATGCTTCTGTTAATAAAAATGAAGAAAAAGCTTATAGCAATGCTGTTCAAAACATTGAAGATGACTTTACTTTATCTTTAGACGATCTGGACGAATCAGACGACATTGATGCCGTTAACACTTTCGCGATTAATGAGCCATCTACTACTGACGTAAGTAACGATATTGATGGCTTTGTTTTGGAAGATATTGACTTTGAAAACGCTGATTCTGATAGTAGTACTCTCGAAGATAATGGCGTTGCAAACTTAAGTTTTGAAGAACAACTGATCAATGATGACACTGACATTAATGCTTTTGAAGCGTCAGATACCACGCCAGTTACGTCGTTAAGATTTGATGATGACACGCCTATAGCTGATGACTTCGATATCATAGACACTGATTCTTTATTAGAAGCTCCAGCTTCCACAACCGCACCAGTGGAGCTCGAATCTGATAACACCACTGAAGCGGTTGAATCAGCAGAAGATTTTTCATCGCGCTTTGCAGCAGATTTTGACTTTGTAAAATCATTAGATAGCAATCAAGTGACGCTAGATTTAGCCAATCAGTATTTACAATTAGGCGAATATGACAGTGCCAAACGTTTGCTTAATGAAGTGATCGCTCAGGGTAATAGTGAGCAGAAACAACAAGCACAACTATTACTTGAGCGCACAGCATAATCAGTCGTTTAGGTGCCTATCAGCAAGTATCTCTTATTATCGGAGGCTTGCTGATTTTTTGCATTTAATTCTGATACTATCTATTACTGACCTCTCAACCTGTCACTAATAAACGCTCTGGCGCTTCTTTTTTCATAATTATTTACTGTATTGATACTATGCCATCTTCTTTTATGACCAAAAACATGTCTGCCCCCGTTCAATTAATCTATGCTGGTGGTACCTTTGGTAGCTATGGCAAGCCGCTTGCGCCTTTATCGGCAGACGTCTTTTTACCTACGCTACAAAAGCTACTGACTGAGCAAAGCAATACGACTGGTTCACCAGCAATTTCATGGCTAGACAACACGCTGATCAAAGACAGTAGCCAGCTTACGCCAGTTGATTTTGTACATTTTTATCAGCTATTACTGAATGCTTATAGTCAAGGTGATAGACGCTTTGTCCTGATTAGTGGCACTGACACGTTGAGTTATTTAGGTGCATTTTTAGCAGAAGCGTTTGCCGGTAGCGATATTTGTATTGTGGTTACTGGAAGTATGCGGCCGTTATTAGATAGTGAAGTGATTCACTCCTACGATATCAATGCTCATAGCGACGCTTGGGGCAACCTTAACGACTCATTAAAACTAGCTACGGCTGGTGAATCAGGTGTCAAGATCAGTTTTGGCGGTGAATCGTGGCCTGCACAAACCGTGCAAAAAATTCACAGTCATGACCTTATGGCATTTACTGGGCATTCTCGAGCAGCGTATCCAACCAATAGTTATATAAGAAATCTATCAGATACTTGTAGACAGCATTGGCTGGATGATCAGCAAGACTTACTACCCAATATCAAAGCAAGTGCTGAGCAGGCCAAGATCCATGCTTTATACTGCTTACCTAATGATGTTCAGGTGCTCAATGATCAACTACAAGCGTTATTATCACAGCCGCCTTGTGGCATTATCCTATTAGGATTTGGCGCGGGGAATATTCCCTATTCGGCTGCACTAGCAAAGACGCTTGATTTGGTTCACGAGCATGGACACATGGTGATATCTGCCAGTCAATGTCCGTTTGGCGGTGTGAGCGACAGCTACGCGGCAGGCAGTTGGCAATATGACTACCACGTTATTGCTGGTGGACGCTTAACCATCCCTGCTATTTATGCACGGTTGTTATGGTTGCTACTGCGCTATGACAGTCCAGCAAGACGTCGTCAGCGCTGGTTGAATAATGTCAGTCAACCTGGCACAAGCATCAAAAAGCGATAAATGCTCTTTAATTAATTCCAACTTTATAAGCTTAGAAACCAAAATGTCTAAGATTGAAACTATCGAACCTGAACGTTCACCAACCTATACTTTGGCGATTGCGATTGAGTTTTTGGGTACGCACTATCATGGTTGGCAGCGGCAACGAGAAGTGCTGGGTGTACAAGAAGCACTAGAAACCGCTATCGGCAAGGTCGCCAATGAATCCGTCGAAGTCATTGCCGCTGGACGTACTGATGCCAGTGTCCATGCCAGCAATATGATTGCTCATTTTACCACGCATGCGTATCGCCCTACTCATAACTGGTTACGGGGTGTCAATAGCCTACTACCTGACGATATTGCTTTGCGCTGGATTCAGCCGATGCCAGCTGATTTCCATGCGCGTTTTGGTGCGATTGCCCGTCGTTATCGTTATATCACACTCAATCAAGCGCAGCGTTCTGCTATACTCAATCATCAGGTTACCCATATCTATGAGCCTTTAGACCTAGCAGCGATGCAAAAGGCAGCTGCCGATATCGTTGGTACTCACAATTTTAGCAGCTACCGTGCGGCGGCCTGTCAGTCCAATCAGCCAGTACGTACCGTCAGTCATGCCGACCTTTTTGCTCATGGTCAGTTTATTGTGTTCGATATACAGGCAGATGGATTTTTGCATCACATGGTTCGTAACTTGATGGGTACGCTATACGCGATTGGCAAACATGAGCTAGAACCAGCAGACTTTTTAAATATTTTGAGCAAAGAGGATCGGACAATTGCGCCGCCTACGGCCTCAGGGGATGGCTTGTATTTCATCAATGCCTATTATCCTGAGCATTTCCAGTGCCTATTGCCGCAGGCACCCCTCACACCGATTTGGTTAAACTTACCTGACTAAATCAGCATACATATCACTTACATGCTGTCAAGTCAAAACCAGGTTCTGTATTGCTTTAATCTGCTAACTTACGTATAATATGGGCTTATTTTTAATTGATTGATACAAATTATGGCAAAAGACGATATTATCGAATTTGAAGGCGAAGTCATTGATACCCTTCCTAACACTTTGTTCAAAGTTCGTTTAGAAAACGGACACGAAATCATTGCACACATCTCAGGTAAGATGCGTAAGCATTATATTCGTATCTTAACAGGTGATAAAGTTAAGGTTGAAATGACCCCTTATGACCTATCTAAAGGTCGTATTACTTATCGTGGTAAAAACTAAATACTCGCCAACTCATATGGTTATGAAAGTATTTATGAAAATACAGCCAATAGCCGAATAGCTACTTTATCGCTGATAGCTGATATAGACGCTTGAGTGGTTTGACTGATAATAATAATGAAAACGCTAACCTGCTCATTATTGCCTATCACTGTTTTAGTTATTTAGTATTCGCTGTTTGTTTCACCATAAAAAAATACCGCTAAATTCCAGCGGTATTTTTTTGTCTGCGTTTTATGAAATAATTAAACGATGAGTTATTTGAACTCGACAGTAGCATCGTTCTTGATAACACCTAATAGACTCAATGCATCCCAGTTAGTGAGGCGAACACAACCTGCTGATGCCTGACGACTGATACGTTCAGGATCAGGCGAGCCATGAATGCCATACGATGGTTTGCTAAGGCCAATCCATACCACACCAACAGGATTATTAGGGCCTGGTGGGATAATAGATTTTTTGCCATTATCACCAGTATAGGTATAGTTTGGCTCGTGAATTTTAACTTTGACCTTATGCGTACCTGTTGGTGAAGGTGTTGCTGTGCTCCCTACTGTGGTTGGATAGCTGGCAACCAGATTGTCACTGTCATCGTATGCATATAAGGTTTGCGTGTCTTTATCAGCGACCACTCGGCTCACTGGCGTTGTATTAGGGTTACCTGGGTTATAGACAATGATGGTTTCGCCACTTTTAAAGCTGGCATTTGGGTTAAGCGATTTGAGATAATCACGACTGATATGAAATTTTTCGCCCAAGGCTTCAAGGACGCTTTCATAATACATACCATCTAGCTTGGCTTTGGCTTCAGCACTAGCAGGAATTTGGGTAGTTTTGACATTCACATCAGCATCTGTCAGCTGATAACTGACTAATACAGGCTGTGAAGTAAGCGTAGAATTTTTAGTCAACGCCTGCCACGTCTCTTCATTGACCGCTTCGGTTACTGGTAATCCTTGAGCCTTTTGAAAAGCTTGCATGGCTTTGCGCGTGTTCTTGCCCCAGTAGCCATCGACCGCACCCACACCACTATGATTCCAATTCAGTAGCGCTTGTAATTTGGTACCAACATTACGATCAATCTTGGTATCAGCTTTCCATGTTGCTTCATTTACCTTTTTAGCAGTTTCTGATAGATTTTCTGTGCTGTATTCAATTTTGGTTAATAATTTATTTAGCGAATTTGCGGCTTTGCTATTACCATCTATTTGCTGACTAACACCGTTGGTGACTGGACTGATATCGTTACTATCAGTCATCGTGCTGTCCATCGTATCAGCATCCATACTGTTGCTATTAGTTTGGTTACTAGTAGATTGGTTGCTACTAGTACTCAGCTCTGCTTCGGTACCTGCATTGTTATTATTATCTATTGTAGTGTCTGTCATACCACTGTTAGACGACTTGCTCTCATTAGCCGTTTGTGCGCTATTTTCAGTACTATTAGCATTGCTGCTACAGCCCACTAATAATGCGGACGCTGTTCCCATCGCTATAACAACGCTGCCAACCTTAAGTAGTTGAGACATAAAAAAACTCCCTAAATAATTACCATGTATCGAAGAATATCGAAAAATTTATTATAGAAATATATTGCCATAGCCCTACCACTATTCCCTAACAACTTTATGTTAATAACTGACTCTTCCTACTGTGCATTTGTTAATAGGGTGAACAAACACACTGATCCGTTTACAATAAGGCATGACTCAATACCATATAACATAAAAAACCCATAAATTGCTCAGCAACTTATGGGTATAAAATGAACGAGATTAGACTGTGAAAACTACATAAAAATGGTCTGCACTAGATTAGTTGGCTTATACCAGTTTAGCCAATACCGCTTGCCCCATCTCTTGGCAGCCCACTTGCTTGAGTCCAGCTTCATTGCTGTCTAAAATATCAAGCGTACGCAGACCATCATCAAGCACATCACTGACTGCTTGCTCGATCGCCTGTGCGGCTTCCTCTTGCTTAAAGGTATAACGCAGCATCATAGCGACAGACAAAATAGTCGCCAATGGATTGGCTTTATCTTGCCCAGCGATATCAGGCGCGGAACCATGACATGGCTCATACATACCTTTGCCAGACTCATCCAAGCTCGCTGATGGCAGCATACCAATAGAACCGGTCAACATTGCCGCTTCATCAGATAAAATGTCACCAAACATATTGCCTGTTACCATGACATCAAACTGCTTAGGATCTTTGATCAACTGCATACAAGCATTGTCAGCATACATGTGCGATAACGCCACATCGCTATACTCTGCTTGCTGCATCTGAATCATTGTTTGCTTCCACAGCTCAGTCACTTCTAAGACGTTGGCTTTGTCTACTGAACATACTTTGGCAGCTGTACCTGCGGCTTGGGCACGGGTTTTTGCTAACTCAAAAGCAACTTTACCGATACGCTGAATCTCACTGGTGCTATACACCATCGTGTTATAGCCTTGCTGCTCACCATTTTCTAGTGTGCGAATACCACGTGGCTCGCCAAAATAAATGCCACCCGTCAGTTCGCGAACAATCAGCAAATCTAAACCAGATATAATTTCAGGCTTGATACTTGACGCATTGGCTAGCTGCGGATAAAGCTTTGCCACACGTAAATTGGCAAACAAACCCAGCTCACCACGGATTTTAAGCAGACCGCGCTCAGGGCGCTTACTACGTTCAATCGTATCCCATTTAGGGCCGCCGACAGCGCCTAATAATACAGCATCTGCTGCACGTGCACGCGCTAATGTTTCATCAGGTAAAGGCTCACCTGTGGCATCAATAGCCACACCACCAATCAATCCAGACTCTAATGTCAAATCAAGTGAAAACTTCTCATTGACGGCTTTGAGCACGTCGATGGCTTGAGTCATGATTTCAGGGCCAATACCATCGCCCGCTAATGTTAAAATCGTTGCCATACTAATCCTTTTGGATATATTTTTATCAATTAATTTTTATTACGCTGTGGTCTTTTTAGATTTAGATGCTGACGTCACTGCTTTGACCATGCCTGTCTCTACAAACTCACCTTGGTGCTCAGACTCTAACTGTTTACAGAATCGGCGCTGCACCTTATTACCTTGTAATAGATCAATACATAAAGGCTCAGGCGACGCTGTATCCAACAAACTGCCAGATTTTTCACTACTTCTCTTTTGATAAGCACGTAACTCGTAAGTACCTGCGTCCGCAAAATCATGAATCATCGCAAAACGCTCAACATATCCCATGTTATTCTCTGGATAAAAATTGACATGGACTTCACGTTTTGCAGGCATCATCCGTGCATAATAGTTGGTCAACCCTGGCATACCAGATGCGGCTAATGGCACTATCTTTATAGAGTTTTTACTCATGAGCGGTGTCATCTCTATGCTGGTTTGGGGCGTTGCAGCGCTTTTATAACTTGGCAAAGACGCTACAATCTGAGGATTAACTGGCTCATGATTATCAGGGGAAACAACCAGTGTCTGATCTATTTGCACGATTTCACAGTGGTAAGTACCGACGCACGCGATGTTCACTTCGCCAGCAACGGGTTGGATATTACCTACCCACGCTTCAGCACTTTCTGCCTCATCTATTTTTTGATAGCCCGTCAATAGCTGGCAGCCTGACAAAAATAAGCTTGCAGCAACAATCGTACTTGTCGATAGAGCATAACGTTTTTTATTCATAATGGCGGCTACTATTCATAAGAGAGATAATAAAGTATGGTAAAAACTACCCTTCATTTTAGCCAGTTCACCACCATAACTCAACGCTGCGTTGCGACTGACCAGCAGTTTTGTGAGCAAGGGATCATAAAATCCTTATCTAAGCGCGTACATCGTTAAAGATCCATGGCGTTTTTTGCATCATTTTATGCTCATAGTCTTTGATAGCATCGCTTTGCTGCAAGGTTAAACCGATATCATCTAGCCCATTTAACAAGCAATGTTTGCGAAAAGCATCCACTTCAAAAGCATACTCTTCACCTGTTGGCGTGATGACTACCTGACGCTCAAGATCTGCCGTCAGCTCATAGCCTTCATTGGCAACAGTCGCCTTCATTAATGTATCCACAATCGCTTCATCTAGTACAATCGGCAACATGCCATTTTTAAAGCAGTTATTGTAAAAGATATCAGCAAAACTTGGTGCGATAACCGTACGAAAGCCATATTCTGATAATGCCCAAGGTGCATGCTCACGACTAGAGCCGCAGCCAAAGTTTCTGCGTGCCAGCAATATAGTAGCGCCTTGATAGCGGGGTTTATTCAATACAAAGTCTGGATTGATAACGCGTGTGCTGTGGTCTTGGCCCGGATATCCTTCATCAAGATAACGCCAATCATCAAATAAATTCACGCCAAAGCCTGTACGTTTAATAGACTTCAAAAACTGTTTTGCGATAATTTGATCGGTATCGACGTTTGCACGATCAAGTGGGCAAACGATACCGGTTTGGGTGTTATAAGCTTGCATGGTTTTTCCTTTTCTATTAGCTTGTGTTTTCTAAGTGTAAAGTTGCCAGAATTATTGAATTAATTATCGCCAATTCCACTTTAAACTTAACAAGCATACTTAAAGTGTACTTGATTCATTGAAGATAACTCAATGATGAAATCCTCTTCAAAATCAATCTGTCTATATGAGCGATCAGTAACTGTAATAGTAGCCACATGAACATTGTTAATTTTGCATACCCAATGAACAATGGGGCTTGCAACACTAGCCAATCGATAATTATCTAAAATTGTAATTATCAACTCTTTCAAAGGTAGTGTTGTTTCTAAACTAAATTCAGCATGATGAGGTGCATCCGCATCATCACCCATACAAACAGAATCTCTAGTTACTTCAAAATTTGCCATTTTTTTAGAGTACGTTAATAAGTGCGCACATCCACAAAATGACCTGCCAACGCTGCTGCAGCTGCCATTGCTGGACTGACCAAATGCGTACGACCACCATTACCCTGACGACCTTCGAAATTACGATTAGACGTCGATGCACAATGCTCTTGCGGCTCAAGTTTGTCTGCATTCATGGCAAGACACATTGAACAACCCGGCTCGCGCCATTCAAAACCCGCTTCGGTAAACAAAGCATCTAAACCTTCAGCCTCTGCTTGTAGTTTTACTTGTCCAGAACCTGCAACAACGATGGCTTCTTTGATATTATCAGCCACTTTGCGTCCTTTGATCACTGCTGCAGCGTCCCGCAAATCTTCGATACGCGAATTGGTACATGAGCCAATAAATATACGATCAAGCTGAATGTCCGTGATTTTCTGACCAGCTTCTAAACCCATATAGGTATATGCGCGTAACCAACCTTCTTCTTGGGCTTCATCAATGGCTTGGTCAGGTGTCGGTACCGATTGGGTGATATCAACGACCATCTCAGGCGAGGTACCCCAAGATACTTGCGGTGCTATTTGGCTACCATCGATCTCAACCACGGTATCAAATACTGCGTCATCATCTGAATATAATGTACGCCAGTAGGCTTCAGCTTGTGGCCACTGTGACTCGTTTGGCGCGTACGGGCGACCTTTAACATAGTCTATCGTCGTATCATCAACGGCAACCATACCCACGCGAGCACCAGCCTCAATTGCCATGTTACAGACAGTCATACGACCTTCCATACTCATGTCTTCAAACACTTGACCTGCAAATTCAATCGCATGTCCAGTTCCGCCTGCCGTACCGATCTTCGCAATAATGGCCAGCACGACGTCTTTTGAGGTCACGCCCGCACCAAGTTGACCAGTGACGCGGATTTGCATATTTTTTGATTTCTTTTGGATCAAGCACTGCGTTGCCAATACGTGCTCAACTTCAGAAGTGCCGATACCATGTGCCAAGCAACCAAGTGCGCCATGTGTCGCTGTATGCGAATCACCGCAAACAACGGTCATACCTGGCAACACAAGACCTTGCTCAGGACCAACGACATGCAAAATTCCTTGACGCGCATCGTTGATTGTAAATTCTGCGATATCAAATTTGGTGCAGTTCTCATCCAATGTGACAACCTGCAGACGTGATACCTTGTCTTTAATACCAGGGACACCTGCTGAGCGCTCTTTGGTGACTGTTGGCACATTGTGGTCAGGACTGGCGATATTGGCAGACAAACGCCATGGTGCTCTATTGGCAAGCTCCAACCCTTCAAACGCTTGTGGACTCGTCACTTCATGCAACAGATGGCGATCGATATAAATTAAGCTCGAACCGTCGTCACGCTTGGTGACTTCATGAGCATTCCAAAGTTTGTCATATAAAGTTTGACCGGCCATGATGCTATCCTTTATTAATTACTACTGACTTGATTTTCGCTTGCTCACCTGTTGGTAAGCTAAGGTTCTGTTTGTTCAATTAACGATTAGATTTATCTATAATGTCGTATTTAACTGCATGATAGCTCTTTATGATTTGTGTGAGAGCATCATTTTGCAATAACTTCTACCTAATCAATGATATTGAAATATATATTCTAGAATTGCTATATTTTGTGTAGTATAAATATTATTCATTAATAATTTTAGATTTGTGGCTATAAGCAGCGCCTAAAACACGCTTGAGACTGCAAATAATCAACCTAAAAGAATAAATATGTGACAATACGCCTTGATATCTTGTGATTATAGCAGGCAAATCCTATAATAATAATTGATGATTTTTAACCAGATGCAAACTTTTATTTTTAATACATTATCATTGGCTCAGCCCACTTTTATTTATAGCTCATAAAGTAGCTAAGGAAATCCGTTTGAACACCACAAACTTGACGACATTCGTTACCGTTATGCACACTGGCAGTATTTCAGGTGCCGCAGAAAAGCTGTTCATCACTCAGCCTGCCGTCAGTAAGCGCATCAAAAACTTAGAAGATGAGTTTAACATTACTTTATTTGATACTGTAGGCCGCGGGATTGTACCTACGCAGGCTGCTATTGAGATGCTGCCACATGCAAAACGTTGGTTGGAAGATTATGAGAACTTCAAGATTAACTTGCAGCATTCTCAGCATATCGTCTCTGGCAAGCTTGTGATTGGCACGAGCCATCATATTGGTTTGCATCATCTAGCACCCGTGCTTAAGCATTTTATTCAGACTTATCCCGCTGTTCAGTTAGAGGTTCATTTTGTCGATTCAGAAAAAGCACATAAAGCCGTATTAGATGGCGATCTATCGTTGGCGTTTGTCACGCTACCGCCTGTATACGATAAACGCTTGACCTATCACACGCTTTGGTCAGATCCACTTTATTTTATGACGGGTACTTTGTCACCTTTGGCAACCAAATCTAATGTCACTTTAGAGCAGTTAGCACGCCATCCTGCGATTTTGCCTTCTGCGAATACCTTTACCAGTCAGATTACTTTGGCTGAGTTTGCTAAGCATAACCTAAAACCTTATGCCACGATGAGTACCAATCCGCTTGAATCTATTCGGATGCTGGTTTCTGTTGGACTGGGTTGGTCAGTCCTTCCACAAACTATGGTCAGTCAAGATTTGGAACGTATCGACATGGCCGACAATATTGAATTACAACGTTATTTAGGTGTGGTTATCAATCCGAAGCTAACACAATCTAGTAGCGTAACCGCACTACTCGATTTGCTTGCGCCGATTGAGTAAAACCATCCTAATATAACAATTTAAGTATTTAAGCTATTCGCATTTGTGACTCTCATACGTTATAATATGCTTGACGTTGTTTTAATAACAAAAATTTACCACAAGGACACTGATAGTCATATATTGAATACTTCTAGTAAGATATGATGGTTAACAGTAGGTTTAATGGTTTCGCTGATTGGTTATGTAGGTTGCTAATACTCATATATAAATAGCAGATGCGAGCAACAACAGTCTATAAATGGAATGCGAGGTTCCCATTGTTCTCTATCTCTATATGAGTGCTAGCCATATAACGACATCAATCATATAAAACTACAAAAGATACTGAAAAAAGCCATTATGTCTTAATTAATGGCTTTTTTTGTCTTTAGACATTGTTTGAGATATTTTGTTTGAGGCATCGTCTTTTATGACAGAACTTTTATAGTTAAAAAATAATTAAAGCCAACAATGTTGGTTAAGGATAACTTATATGAACGGAGTTTCTAGTGGCGTGCTTATATCACTTGGCGCCTATTTTTTAGTGATGATTGGAATTGGTGTTTATGCTTATTTTAAGCAAGCCAATGATACCGAGGGTTATCTTTTAGGAGGACGTAATCTAGGTCCAGCAGTTACTGCACTTTCAGCAGGCGCATCGGACATGTCAGGTTGGTTGCTACTCGGACTACCAGGCTATATGTATGCAGATGGTGTGGTGAGTATTTGGATCGCACTTGGTTTGACCCTTGGTGCCTTTTTAAACTATATCATCGTAGCACCGCGTCTTCGTGTTTATACCGAAGTCGCTGATAACGCTATTACTTTGCCTGACTATTTTGCCAACCGCTTCGAAGATAAATCGCATATGCTGCGTGTAATCTCCGCTTTGGTTATCATTTTATTCTTTACTGTCTACACAGCGGCAAGTCTCGTAGGCGGTGGTAAGCTTTTTGAAAGCTCACTTAACCTATCTTACACCACAGGACTTTGGGTGACTGCTGGCGTCGTTGTCGGTTACACGCTATTCGGTGGTTTCTTAGCAGTATCGATGACTGACTTTGTTCAGGGTATCATCATGCTGTTTGCGATGGTCATTGTACCTCTCGTTGCCTTTACGGATCTTGGCGGTGTTTCAGCCACGACTGAAGCCGTTAGAAACATTGATCCAAGCCTACTAAATATTACTAGCGGTATGAGTATCATCGGTATCATTTCACTCATGGCATGGGGTTTAGGATATTTTGGTCAGCCGCATATTATTGTACGTTTTATGGCAATCCGCTCAGTACGAGATGTGCCTACTGCGCGTAATATCGGTATGAGCTGGATGATTGTCAGTCTTATTGGTGCGCTCATGACTGGTTTTGCTGGTCGTGCTTATGTACAAAAGACAGCTATGACGTTAGATGATCCTGAGACTATCTTTTTAGTATTCACTCAGTTCCTATTCCACCCGTTGGTTTCAGGTTTTCTATTAGCAGCGATTTTAGCGGCCATCATGAGTACCATCTCATCGCAGCTATTGGTAGTATCAAGCTCATTAACCAAAGACGTTTATAAACTATTCTTTGACAGAGATGCACCAGAAGCTCGTCAAGTATTGGTTGGACGTATCTCAGTTGTCGTGGTCGCTATTGTTGCTATCTTGTTAGCTTCTGATCCAGACAGCTCAGTATTGAACCTAGTATCAAACGCATGGGCAGGATTTGGTGCAGCGTTTGGGCCGTTGGTTATTTTCAGTCTCACATGGCGCCGCATGAACCGTAATGGTGCTGTTGCTGGTATGGTTGTTGGTGCATTGACTGTTATCCTATGGATTTATGGTCCTTTCCAGGTAGATGGTATGGCACTAAATAGCTGGTTATATGCTATTGTTCCAGGCTTTATCTTAAGTACCATCGCTATCTTTGCAGTAAGTATCATGACTGGTGGCCCAAGAGAATCAGTCGCCGCTAAATACAAAGAGATGGAATTGAACCTGAACAAGTAGGTTTATACAGTAACTTTACCTTATCACTATAAAAAAACCTCGCCACTAATGGCGAGGTTTTTTATTGGTAGCTATTAATTATGATGTAAGTAGCTACTATTATAAGTAGGAAGGCTGCTCTAACCTTCTATTATGAGTATCTACTCTTAATAGAATAGCTATGTACTATTGCCAAATGGATCTGTCTAAACATGCCCCTACCTATATGGATAGCTAACTATCATATAGGTAGCGACAATGGATACATTGCTTACCATTCAATCAACTGGAAGGCAGATATCACACGTATAACAACATATGAGTAGTAAGTAGGTTGTAGCTATCAGTTATTAATTTACTCTCTGTAAAACACTCTAAATATCTTTCCATATCTAAGAGTTTTTATTCACTTCAAAATATTGGAATCAATAAAAAAGCGACCTATGATAGGCCGCTTTTTATTGTCTACAGGAGATACAAATCGATTATTTACCCTGATAAGAAAGCTTTAAACCAGCAATGTAACCATCATTATCTTGGAAATCACCAACGATTTTTCCACTAGGTAGACGACCTTTTGCATCACCGAACCATAAGTATTTACCACCAGCCGACACTGCCCAGTTTTCCGTCACGTTGTATTTGGCACCAAGACCGACGCTGTAATAGCCATCTACAGGACCTAACGACGTTGTTGGATCACCGGCACCACTATCCCAACCCACAGTACCACTGATAGCAAGTGCTGGTGCAACACGCTTGGCAAGACCAAGCTCCACTTGCCATTGGTCATCTTCGTATTCAACCAAGTCCAAACCATCAGGGCCGTAATTACGTTTACTAACGTCATTATATAATGGTGGTGTGATGACAAAATCGCTCCATGGTACCCAACGCACTTTTGCCGTTGCTAAAGTAGTCGGATTGATACCTGTTTGGAAATCAAAGTTGACTGATTTAGGGGTTGTAATCTCATAATTACTGTTCCGGTTAGCAGCCGCAGCCCCTATAGCCGCTGCCTGTGCTGGAGTCGCTCCTTGCTGCAAAGCAGCTTCTTGAGCCAAAATACCTGCTATAGGATAATTCTCAGAGATATCTATATCATGATCAATCTCAGAACGATAAGTCAACGCTGCTTTTAGAGCAATTTCAGGCTTGCTATAGGCAATGCCTGCGATATAACCATAATCCATATCAGGATTGCTGTTTGACGTATAGCCAGTCGCTGGACCATAAGCGAGACCACGCAATTTGGTTTCAGATTGGATACGCTGAGCAACTGGACCACCATAAATTTGGAAGTTTTTATTGGCACCGAATTTCATTCCCAGAATACCAGTCAAGCTTTGGCTACGGACTTCTACATTAGTATTTTCGCCTGCATTACCTGCTTCAGCTTGTGCTACTGCTACTGCTCCACGCAATCCGTCTAATTGAGCCTGCTGTTCTGGAGTCAAAACACCCGCTGTTTCTCCTGCAGCCAGAGCACCGATTGCACCCTGTGCCGCTGCCAGACTTGGCGCTGCACCATTAGTAATAGAAGCAATAGAAGCGTCGACATCTCCTTGTGAGACAAAGTTACTTTGGGTATATTCAGCAGCTGCACCGAAAGGCTCGTCATATAAAATACCAACACTAAAGGTATCGTTAATATCTGCTTTTACGCCATAGCGGAAGAAATCGTAAGACTCAGCAATATCACCTGTCTTATCACCACGTACATAATCATTTTGAGAAGGGTTAGTGTTAGCACTATCGTAGCCGCTTACATCAGCGTCAATATAAGTATAGACCGCTTCAGCGTAAGTGCCATCTTGAAAAAAAGCAGTGACATCTTGACCTGAACGATCAAGACCAGCAGCGTTGGTTACGCTAGCAACAGAGAGAGTAGCAATAGCTACTGCAAGGGTTTTCAAATGAAAGGTAGTGCGCATTGTGTATCTCCAACGGTCCTTGTTGTATTAATACTTTAATAACCATTATGTAGCATTGCTATGCTTAATACTGGTATTACTAAAGTTTCGTCCTAAGTTGAATACTAATGTCTTTTTGACACTAAAACAACATTTAAAGTGCTTTATTTCTCAATTATGACTGAACAGTACATATAAGATATAAATAAAATGCTGTGGTTTACTTTTTATCCTTAGTGTGTTTTTTACGGTGAGGTCTATAGTCATAAAATAAATATTTTTACCTATAGTCTGTTAAATGTGATTTCTAAAAACACATAATAAAAAAGCGACCCTTAAAGGATCGCTTTTTTATATTAGTAGCAAACAGTATCACATAATTTATTTGTGATTTACTGAGCTTGGTAAGATACCTTTACACCCAATACAAAACCATCGTTACTTTCGAAATCACTAACGATCGTCTTAGTTGGGATTTGACCTTTGGCATCACCGAACCATAAGTATTTACCGCCAGCAGATATCGCCCAGTTTTCGGTCACATTATATTTCGCGCCAAGACCAGCGCTATAATAGCCTTCGATAGGACCTAATGAGGTGACTGGGTTACCTGCACCACTGTCCCAACCAACAGTACCACTGATAGCAAGTGCTGGCGCGACACGCTTAGCCAATCCTAGCTCTACTTGCCATTGGTCGTCATCATAGCTAACTAACGCTAACCCCTTATCATCCTGAGTCGAAATCTTGCTAACATCGTTATATAGTGATGGTACGATAGCAAAATCACTCCATGGTACCCAACGTACTTTTGCAGTCGCTAGGGTTGTAGGGTTGATGCCAGTTTGAAAATCAAAGTTCACTGATTCAGGCGTAGTTATTTCAATGCTATCAACTCTGTTTGTTGACAGGCCAAGTGCAGAAACCACAGAAGCTGGTATAAGACCAGAACCTACAACAGGATAAATTTCAGATGCTTGAGCGTTATGTTCGATTTCCGATCGGTATGTTAATGATGCTTTTAACGCAATTTCAGGCTTGCTATAAGCTACGCCTGCGATATAACCGTAATCTTGATCAGCATTAATATTCGTAGTGTAACCGTTCGCAGCTTCATAAGCAGGACCGCGTAGCTTTACATCTGCCTTTACGCGCTGAGCAACTGGGCCACCGTATACTTGGAAGTTTTTATTTTGACCAAACTTCGCACCAAGGATACCAGTAATACTCTCTGTACGTACTTCTACGTTAGTACCCTCACCGTTTGCATTTACAAAGTTATTATCACCAGTATAGTCAGCGGCTGCGCCAAAAGGCTCATCATATAAGACGCCAACACTAAACGTGTCGTTGATGTCTGCTTTTACGCCATAACGGAAAAAGTCATAAGACTCTGCAATGTCATCAATCTTATTTCTTTCATCTGATTTGTCTTCACCCGTTACATCAGCATCGATATAAGTATAGACAGCTTCAGCATAGGTGCCATCTTGTAGGAATGCGGTGACATCTTGACCTGAACGGTCAAGACCAGCAGCACTAGCAGCGCTAGCGACAGATAGAGCAGCGATAGCCACTGCAAGGGTTTTTAAGTGAAAGGTGGCGCGCATTTTACATCTCCAAACATCCGCATTGTTTTACTGCTTTACTTAATTCTCTTAAGTAAGCAGCATCCGAGATGGAAGATAGTAAAGATTTTTTAACACTAAAACAACTGCCAAAATACATTATTTCCATATTATGACTATTAAGTCACCAAAGGGTACCTTTATCTAAAAATATACATATTGCGACCATTTACTACTGGTTATCTTACTTGCTATTATTTTTCAGTAATGTGGCGGTCTATCCGCCATCACATCAAATGGGGCAATACCACTCTCTGGGTCTTGATTTTCTATTTGCTTATAAATCAGTTGTAGCTGACGTTGTAATGTCTGAATATCTTTGTCTTGACGTGCGATCACCTCATCAAGCCTTTCTACTGTGATCTCAAGGTGGGCTACGTTCATTTGCAGATCAATTACTTGGGTTTGCAAGTCGTCTTGTATGCTCGCAGCAGCATCTTTGTTATTAGATTGATTCATATTTTTCTCTAAAGTATCGTAAATATAAGGCTGAAAGGTTTAGTAAGTAAAATAGGTGACAAAACCTAAGTGGCATCATTAAACCCATCATGCTAATCAAAAAATAGCCACTATGAATAACAGCTATAAATAGTACTAATAAAACGATTTACTCGCACTACAGTTGCGCGGTGGCATGTTATACTGCTGGCAATTTTACAACAACCCCTACCTCACTATTATATAAGCTTAAGATACTCTATGGCACTGATTCATTTAAAAGACATTCACTTAGCGTTTGGCGTCGCGCCTGTTCTTGATGGTATTGATTTTTCTATCAATTCAGGCGAGCGTGTGTGTTTGATTGGCCGCAATGGCGAAGGTAAATCCACCTTATTCAAACTGATTAATGGCTCATTGCAGCCTGACAGTGGCGAGATTATTACCAACAGCAGTATGCGTGTTGCGATGCTTGAGCAAGACGTCCCCGAGTCGAGCGGACGCATACTCGATATCGTCATGGGCGGTAGCCGCCGCACAGCTGACTTGCTCATTAACTATAACAAGCAAGTGGAGATGTGCGCCAATGGCGACATGGACGCTTGCGAGCATATGGCGACCCTGCAGCATGATATCGATGCGGTACATGGTTGGGATTTAGAACGTGATGCCATGCGTCTGATCACAACGATGGGACTTGATCCGGAAGATGATTTGTCATCACTCTCTGGTGGTCGTAAGCGCCGCGTACTACTTGCTCGTGCGTTAGTAACCAAGCCTGACGTGCTCTTACTCGATGAACCAACCAACCATTTGGACGTTGAAAGTATCGAATGGCTAGAGCGCTTTTTGCTTGACTGGCAAGGTCTGACGTTGTTGTTCGTGACCCATGATAGAGCATTTGTGAATAAATTATCGACTCGTATCATCGAGCTTGATCGTGGTCAATTGACCAGCTATGACGTGACCCAAGGCGAAGGTGGCTACGCCCGCTACCAAGAGCTAAAAGAGCTACAATTACAGGCTGAAGAAAAGAACAACGCCAACTTTGATAAAAAACTGGCGCAAGAAGAAGTCTGGATTCGCCAAGGTATCAAAGCCCGCCGTACCCGTAATGAAGGCCGCGTCCGTGAACTAAAAGCATTGCGTGAAGAGCGCCGCGAACGCCGTGAGCAAGTGGGTAATGTAAACATCACGATGGGTCAAGGCGAAAAAAGCGGCAAGCTCGTTTGTAAAGTCAAAAACCTGCACCTTGAATATGAGGGTAATGTACTGGTTGACAACTTTACGACCACTATTATGCGCGGCGACAAAATCGGTATTGTCGGCCCTAACGGTGCTGGTAAAACCACCCTTATCAAAGCCCTACTCGACATGTCTGACGATGAAGTCACTAAAACGGGTAGTGTTGAACTGGGCACCAATCTAAAAATCGCGTTTTTTGACCAGCTACGTGATCAGCTAGATCTTGAAGCCAGCGTCGCGCAAAACGTCTCAGAAGGTTCTGACTTTGTCGAAGTTGGCGGTCGCAAGACACATATCATGAGCTATTTACAAGACTTCTTATTTGCACCAGAGCGTGCACGTACCCCTGTCAAAGCACTATCTGGTGGTGAGCGTAACCGTGTATTGCTGGCCAAGCAGTTATTGAAACCTGCTAATATTTTGGTGCTCGATGAGCCAACCAACGATTTGGACATGGCGACACTTGAGCTATTAGAAGAGTCAGTCAGCAGCTTTAACGGTACCATCTTGCTGATCAGTCATGACCGCTCATTTATGGACAATGTGGTCACCTCCACCTGGGTATTTGACACGGATGAAAATGGCAATGGCATCGTCAAAGAGTATGTCGGCGGCTACCAAGAGTATTTGGTGCAAAAAACCCGAGAAGAGGCAGCACGTGCCGCAAAAACACCTGCCAATAATGCGGTCAGCAAAAAAGCGGCAAATAAATCTGGCGCAGATACCAAGCCTAAAAAAGCAGCCAAAAAGCTGAATTATAATGAGCAGCGTGAATTGGATAACTTACCAAAAGAAATCGCCGCACTCGAAGCCGAACAAACTCAACTACAAGAAAAATTGGCTGATGGCTCTTGGTTTAATACCGACTTTGATGCAGCGACAGCCGCAAGTGAGCGGTTATTGACAATCGAAGATGAAATGATGAGTAAGCTTGAGCGTTGGAGCGAGCTTGAAGGCTAATAATGGCACTTCTCTAGCCACATTTATTAGAATATCGCATATGTACTTTGCATTGCGTATGTCGATAAACAAGTTTCTGATAGTCTGATAAAGCATTATTAATTATTCTGAAAGCATCACCACTTTATTATATGGAGTGGTGATATTCGTTTTATGACGTTTTATCCAGTAGTGAGATGGTGAAAGTTAGTGAACATTTTCGTAATTTCAAGTATCATTCGCTATTGCTGAAAAATCCTTATTAATTATAAGGTCATGACATTTACAATCCCTATAAAAGCAAAGTTGGCGTTAAACATTGATAATCCGACTGTTTTAATATGGTTGTCATATTCAACCCCCTAATATGCCCTATTAAGGTTGCTTTATTTTTAACGCAATAATTTATTTTATCACCGAAATAGCTTAGAATAGTAACAATTAGCAAAATTAGGCACAGCTAAAGTGGCTTGATATTGTATATTTTCTAAGCCACAAACCCAGTGTGGGATAATCCCATTTCATTCACCTGGAGGAAGTATTAATGAGCCAAGCCGAAGGCGTTAATGTACAACGCCGTAGAGTTCTTATTGCCTCAACTGCCGCGATTGGTGCAGCTGGGGTAGCTGCCGTGGCGACACCTTTTGTCCGTTCTTGGTACCCAAGCGCTAAAGCTGAGGCTGCAGGGGCTGCAGTGACCCAAGATATTGGTTCTATCGAAGATGGACAAATGATCGTCGTCAAATACCGTGGTAAACCTATTTATGTGGTTAAGCGCACCGAAGACATGGTTGCAGGACTAGAGTCAGTCAAACCTCTATTATCTGATCCTGAGTCTGATGCGTCTCTACAACCTGAATATTGCAAAAATCCTACTCGCTCTTTAGATCCAACCGTATTGGTGGTCGAAGGCGTTTGCACACATTTGGGCTGTGCACCAAACTACCGTCCTGATGTGGGCGCGGTGGATTTAGGTGGTAATGATTGGTACGGCGGATTTTTCTGTCCGTGTCACGGGTCAAAATATGACTTAGCAGGTCGCGTATATAGCGGCGTCCCTGCACCACTTAATTTACCCGTTCCAGAATATGGTATGGATGGTACCATCTTGACGGTTGGGGAGGCTTAATATGAGTATGGGTAAAAAGTTAATGCATTGGGTGGACGCGCGTTTTCCAGCGACCGAAACCTATGAATACCATATGTCAAAGTACTACGCACCAAAGAACTTCAACTTTTGGTACTTCTTTGGCGTGCTATCAATGATTGTACTGGTCAACCAATTGGTGACTGGTATATGGCTGACCATGATGTACAACCCTAGTGCCGAGGGCGCATTTGCGTCTGTAGAATACATCATGCGTGATGTCAAAGGCGGTTGGCTCATCCGTTATATGCACTCGACTGGCGCCTCTGCGTTCTTCGTCGTTGTCTATCTGCATATGTTCCGAGCCTTGCTATACGGTTCATATCAAAAACCTCGTGAGCTTATCTGGCTCATCGGTATGGGCATCTATTTGGCTCTTATGGCCGAAGGTTTCTTTGGATACCTACTCCCTTGGGGCAACATGTCATTTTGGGGTGCACAGGTTATCTTGAACTTACCTGCAGCTCTACCTGTTATTGGTGATGGCCTTGCTGAATGGGTACGTGGTGACTATATCATCTCAGGTATTACCCTAAACCGTTTCTTTGCTCTACACGTTGTTGCTATTCCATTAGTACTCGTGGGCCTAGTATTTATGCATATCGTGGCGTTGCACCATGTGGGTTCGAACAACCCTGATGGTATCGACATCAAAAAGCTAAAAGACAAAAATGGCGTACCATTAGACGGTATCGAATTCCATCCATACTACACTGTGCATGATATGGTGGGTATCGTAGTATTCTTTATCTGTTTCTTTGCAGTGGTATTCTTCTTCCCAGAAGGCGGCGGTTTCTTCCTTGAGCCACCAAACTTTGAGACTGCCAACTCACTGAAAACACCAGCGCATATTGCACCAGTATGGTACTACACACCATTCTACGCTATCTTGCGTGCAGTTCCTGACAAGCTTGGTGGCGTTATCGCCATGGGTGCTGCTATTGCTGTACTGTTCTTGATTCCATGGCTTGATAGATCGCCTGTACGCTCAATGCGCTACAAAGGTATCTTGTCTAAGATTGCACTAACTGTATTTGCTATTAGCTTTGTTGTATTGGGTTACTTAGGTGCGACGCCTGCTACACCAACGGCAACTATCATGGCTCGTGTATTCACGATTCTATATTTCTTGTTCTTCTTACTGATGCCGTTCTACACTGCCATCGAGAAGTGTAAACAGCCACCAGAACGCGTTACCGGAGGTCACTAATGAGCACGCTAATGAAATCCCTAGCTGGTCTAGGCTTAGGCGCGGCATTGACCTTGACTGCTGGTACAGCAATGGCTGAAGGCAGTGGTTGTGGCACGTTTACTAATGCTGAAGGTGTTGATGAGCATTTGGCTTGTAGTACAGCGCCTATTGATTTTACCAATAAGGGCTCACTACAGAACGGCGCGAAAATCTTTATGAACTACTGCGCTGGGTGTCACTCAGCCAAATATGTTCGTCATTCGCGTATTGCACAAGATTTAGAGATACCGCCTGAGTTGGTTGAAAAGTATTTGATGGTTACCACCGATCAAATCGGTGACCATATTACTGCTGAGATCGACCCTGAGATTCAAGCATCTTGGTTTGGCGCAGCGCCTCCTGATTTATCACTTGAGACAAGACTGCGTGGCGATGACTGGGTATATACTTACCTACTATCGTTTTACGAAGATCCAAACCGTCCTTGGGGCGCCAACAATCTAGTGCTCAAAAATGCTGCTATGCCTCACGTTTTGCACAACATGCAAGAAGAGTTGAGCCAAGAAGAGTTTGAATCTGAAGTTGGTGACTTAGTAAACTTTATGGCTTGGATGGGTGAGCCTGCTCGTCACGACCGTCAAGTAATTGGTTTCTTTGTTATTTTATTCTTATTAGTACTACTCATCCCAGTTTACTTGTTGAACAAAGAATTCTGGAAAGATGTCAAATAAGTAATAATTAGCAGACAGTTCTGATAATTAAAAAAGGCACTACTTCGGTAGTGCCTTTTTTTGTGCTTTGACATTAAGCTGAAATACCAGATAAGCCGGAAAATAAGCCACTCAGCGCTAATGTTTACGTACACTACCTTGATAAACGCTGCGAGTTTGTTTACGATGACAACCTTCACTCTTAACATTAGGCTTTCATGATTGATGCGAATGACATTCCAAGTAGTCAGCTAATTTTATATGCTGATGATGGCTACGACAGTCATGTGGTACGCCTATTACTTGAAGAAAAAAAGCTTGCTTACTATTTGTCTCGTCTACATTCTGAGCGCCCTGAAGATTTGACTGAGCTAAACCCTTATCATACCTTACCTGTATTGCAGCAGCGTGAGATTGCGCTTTATGAGATTAATGTTATTTTTGAATATCTTGAAGAGCGTTATCATACCAATAAACTGCTTCCTGAGACACCGCAAGAACGTGCACAGTTTCGCCAATTGGCTTGGCGCATTCAACGTGATTGGCTCGTACTCGGTAAGCGCCTCCTCACGCATCCAGATAGTTTTAATAAAGCACAAGCTGCTGTTGCCAAAAAACAACTCAGTGATTCGTTGATTACTCTATCACCCCTGTTTGCTCACAAGCCTTATTTTATGGCTGATGAGTTTGGTTGGTGTGACGTACTATTAGCACCACTATTATGGCGATTGGATGAGATGGGTATTGAGCTGCCACGTGCTATTAGCCGTCCACTGTTTGAATATCAAACGAGAGTGTTTGAGCGCAGTAGCTTCCAAAAAAGCGTACGTTGATTAGACAAGTGTAAGAAGCTGCCTTAGAATAAGTACCAATATAATAGAAATTGACTTGCACTTATTGTGCGATAATTTGCTAAATAAAATATCTTTTCATTATTGAACATCATTAGTATAGGAAATCATTAGATGAGCGAAACCACCTCTATTACACCTACCCGTCCTTATATGGTACGTGCACTATATCAATGGATAGAAGACAACGCCTTGACGCCATACTTGATGGTCGATGCTACTGCTGATAACGTACAGATACCAACAGAGCATGTGCAAGACGGCCGTATCGTACTAAATATCGCCAGCCGTGCTACGGGTAATATGAGTATGGAAAATGACTACATACATTTTAGTGCGCGTTTTGGGGGCGTCTCACAGGAGATTTGGGTACCGCTCACGGCAGTAATGGGCATTTATGCTAAAGAAAATTCGCAAGGGATGTTCTTTGATCCAAAAGAATATGATAACTATGTACCAGAAGACGACGACGCATCGATTGCTAGCAAAAAATCTGCTACCGCACCTAAACCGAAACGTGATAACAAAGCAGGGTTGAAAGTGCTGAAGTAATCAGCCATTCAAACTGATTATTTTTCACATAATAAAAAGCCAGTCATATTTGATATAACTGGCTTTTTTATTGGCTGCTCAAAGACTTGAGACTTTATCTTTAACTAGGTTCTCGGCAAGGTCACGCCGCGCTGACCTTGGTATTTACCGCCGCGATCTTTGTAGCTGGTCTCGCACACGTCATCGGCATCGCTTTGGAAAAACAGCATTTGTGCCACGCCTTCACCTGCATAAATACGAGCTGGTAGATTGGTAGTGTTACTAAATTCAAGTGTCACATGACCTTCCCATTCAGGCTCAAGCGGCGTTACGTTGACGATAATACCGCAACGCGCGTAAGTCGACTTGCCTAGGCAAATAGTCAGTACGTCGCGTGGAATACGGAAATATTCCATCGTACGTGCTAAGGCAAACGAGTTTGGCGGAATGATACACTCATCACCGACGATATCGATAAAGCTTTTATCATCGAAGTTTTTAGGATCAACAACGACTGAATGGACGTTGGTAAAGACTTTGAATTCAGGCGCACAGCGTACATCGTAACCGTAGCTTGAGGTACCGTAGCTCACCAAACGCTCGCCTGCATCATTGAAGCGCACTTGACCTGGCTCGTATGGCTCGATCATGCCGTGCTCTTCGGCCATTTTACGAATCCAGCGGTCAGACTTAATAGACATTGTTATTCCTTAGCAAATTTTTAATAGCGATGATTATACGGAATTGATGGCTCAATTTATAGGTTTTACGCGAGATAAAAGTATCCACTCGCTATTCAGCTTGAGTCAGATATTACCATTTTGCAAAGTGATCTTCCGCTAGTCCCATTACCTTATCCAAGCGTAGCACTTGCCCAGCTAAGCGTATCTCTCCGCTGTACTCCCCTAGCCACTGCTCAAAGATGCTGGCGACAACGCCGAAATTGTCTGTTTTTTTGTAGACTCTAATCGGCGTGAAAGTTAAATCGATATCGACACTGCTCCAGCCTAAGCTTCGATGATAAATGTGCCAAGTATTGGCAGAGGAGTCATTCGTATCTTTACGCTCAAATAATACAGGCGGCAGATAAAAAATCTCGCCATCGAGCCAACAAGCATTCTCACTTAGACCTGTATCATTGACACCCATAGAGAGATTCAATAAAAAATGCCGACCATCTGCTAGGTAGCTGTTGATACAAGTCCAAAACCAATTGGTCTCATGACGCATATAACCCAGTGTCCAATCTAGATTGGCTCTTGTTGTCTTGCTCAATTCAAGTTTTTGCTGCTGACTATCAGCGGTTATCTGTGCACCCGCTTTGATAATTATCTCGCCGCTAGCAGCGCTCAACGGCTCTTTTTGGGTAAACGTCCAACCGCGTCTGCCTGTTGGCGTACATATCGCAAGCGGCTGCTGCTGACGCTCTAATTTTGCATGGACTGCTAGATATTGGCTATCAAGCTCTATACTCACCTGCTCTGGGGTAAAACCTAGCGTTAGGCTAAGCTTGCTATGGGTAAAAGACATCTGCCCTTGATAGTGATCGCCTTTAAATTCACTACGGCGCGTAACTGGCTGCAAGGCTTCCCCAATCTCTAATTGTGCAGTCTCTTCATTGTAAACATAAACAAAAGCACTAGTGGCAATCTTAATCGTTGCCAGTGCGAGACATACTCTAAAAGGCGGCTCGATGATTTGGACAAAACAGAATTGATTGGCCTTGAAGTCTTTACGCCAGTTTGATAATGGTTTTTGCGAGATTAGCGGACTGTAATAATCGAGATAATTGATTTGTTTAACTTGCGAGAACACCCCAAATTGCGGCTGACCATTTTGGATGAGCTGTTCGATAGCTTGTGGCTTTATATCCGTAGAAATGATATTTGCGTAAGCTACATTATCTACCTTGTCGCTTTTAATAGGTCCATGCATTGCTATGACATCCTTGTCTTGCATTTATTACTGACTAATCACTTGTCCTTGATAGCTTACTTCGGTACTTATCACTGTTCTTTTTGCTTGCCTTGATGCGGCCCAAATAGCTTCTGTAATGGCTTTGACCTCTATTGCAGTGAGTCCATCGGCCAGCTCCTGCGTCACATTTGCTACGGCAAAACCATTTGTCCCAAAAGGATGCTTGGGAAACTTTAACAATAAAGCCGCCATCGCCTCTACTGCTGACAAAAAATCGGCAATCACCATTCGCCTATTACTAAAGGTTGCATTGACTTGATAGCGCTTGCTACTACCATCTTTATAGTAGCAAACGCCAATCAGCTGGTTATTTGATAGCTCAATTTCATACACGGGCGGACGCAGCATTTTTAATAACGTGTACTGCTTGGGCGCAGCCTCTAAATGACTTTGATAAATAGATACACTCACAAAGTTTCCTTGCTTCTTTGTTAGAATAAAAGTGCTTTTAACTTTATATTTGCTTAGGCTAATTTGTTATTGATAAACAATCATCATAAACGATTAAAATATACGTTTATCATCAACAGGCTTAGCAAATTTATCAATATTAGTCTCGATGTTTTTGGCTATATTGATATAGTAATTCGCAAACTCATCATCAGCCAATACACTTGGCTCCCCTTTATCGACTTGGGCGCGGATACCACTGGCAAGTGGTAGTTGCCCTAATAGCGGCACCTGATACTGCTCAGCGATAATCTCACCACCGCCAGTACCAAAAATCGCTTCGGTATGGTTGCAGTTACTACAAGTGTGCAGCGCCATGTTTTCAACAACACCAAGCACAGGAATACTGGTTTTGTTAAACATCTCAATACCTTTCTGCGCATCAAGTAGTGCAACGTGCTGCGGCGTCGTGACGATGACAGCGCCTGTCACTGGGATACGCTGTGCTAAGGTCAGCTGTATATCGCCCGTACCTGGCGGCATGTCAATCACCAAGTAATCTAGCTGTGGCCAGTTGGTTTGATTATAAAGCTGCATCAGCGCACCTGTCGCCTTTGGCCCACGCCACGCAACTGGTGTGTTCTCCCCATCGAGCAAACTACCAATGGAGAGCATCGCTATTCCATGCGCATCAACCGGAACGAACTGCTCGTTTTCTAATTGCGGCTTCACATCGGCAACACCTAGCATTGTCGGCATACTAGGCCCATATATATCCGCATCAAGCACGCCCACGCGGTTACCCAGCTTTTGTAATGCCAGTGCGATGTTCACAGTCGTCGTTGATTTGCCAACGCCGCCCTTACCTGATGCCACAACAATAATATGGTGGATACGAGGATGCGCAGCTAATGAAGCTTGCGTAGGTGCTGCTTTGGTAATTGGCGGCTCAGCGTTAGCGTTATTGGCATTACTCACGTTGTTATTAACGCCAGATGAAGGCTGGGACTCCATCGCATTGGTTGTCTTTGGCATCTGCTTTGGTAAGCTTGAACCTGACCCTTTTTCTGGAGCAGGCAGGCGCACATTCATATGAATCGTGGTAATGCCATGCGGATGCAGCAACTGGCCAAGCTCTTGTTGGACAGCTTCAGGGTTGCTGTCTTGTGGCAGGCGCAAGTCTAGCGTCAGCGCCTCGCCGTCACGCTCAAGTCCTGTGACCATCGTCGCAATACTGACTGTTCCTATCTCATACCCAAGCAATACTTTATCAACGGCACTATCACGTTCTGCCTGCTGCTGCGGTGTTTCGGTTTTGGTGGTTTTTTTCTTCATAAAGTTGAACATAGCTATTATTATTGCCTATACAAGTGGATGAGTTTGGTACATAGCTTAATTCATCTCGTCTCCTATTGAGCAAACGATAAAACCAGTGACCATTTTAGCCAAACCTTCTATCGTGACAGTGTAGCTGAATTGGACGCATAAAAAAACCACAACGCCAGTAGGTCTGACATTGTGGTTTGTTCTATTATAATAGGCGCAATATCTGTCTATTAATTCATAAACCAGCCATGACTGGCAACGATAGATTGTCCTGTAAACACATTACTGGGAAACGCCGCTAAGAATAGTGCCAACTGAGCAATATCCTCTACCGTCGTAAACTCTTTATCGACAGTATTTACTAGCATAATGTCATTAACGACAGATTCTTCACTAATACCTTTCTCGCTTGCTTGCTGCGGGATTTGTTTTTCGACCAAAGGCGTTTTGACAAATCCTGGACAGATCACATGCGAGCGCACATTATGCTCAGCACATTCTTTGGCCAATACGCGGCACAGTCCTAGCAGGCCGTGCTTGGCAGTGACGCAAGGTGCTTTATAAAGTGACGCTTCATGCGAGTGTACTGAGCCCATGTAGATGACCGTGCCGCCTTTATCGTCTTGATACATGTGCTGTACCGCAGCTTTGATCGTCAAAAATGCCCCATCTAAGTGAATAGCGAGCATTTTTTTCCAGACATCAAACGTCATTTTATGGATAGGATCGATAATCTGGATACCAGCATTAGACACCAAAATATCAATAGCGCCAAAGGTATCAACCAATTTCTGTACACCTTCGTTTACCGCATCTTCAGAGGTGACATCCATCGCAATCGCAAGAGCACGCCCGCCACCTGCTTCAATGGCATCAACCGTTTGCTGTGCTGCTTCAAGATTGATATCGGCAATACCAACCATAGCGCCTGCTTTTGCATAAGTCTCAGCGATATCACGACCGATACCACTTGCAGAGCCAGTGATTAATGCCACTTTACCTGTCAAATCCTGCTGTAATTAGGTGGCCATATAGGTTCCTTATTATGATCTATAAATATTAGGAGATAAATCCTATTGAGCAATGCTAACTGGCGTTTTTTCTTGTAGCTCGTCAAAGCTAACACCATCTGCTAATTCAACCAATTTTAGGCCACTGTCAGTAACGTCTAATACGGCAAGCTCAGTGATGATACGATCAACCACGCCTTTACCCGTCAATGGTAGCTCACAGTTGGCTAAGATTTTTGGATCGCCATGCTTATTGACCTGTTCCATCAATACAATCACACGCTGTACGCCTGCGACCAAATCCATCGCACCGCCCATGCCTTTGACCATTTTTTTGGGAATCATCCAGTTAGCAAGGTCTCCTTGCTCTGAGACTTCCATGGCGCCTAATATCGCCAAATTGACATGACCACCGCGAATCATCGAAAAAGATTCAGAACTACTAAAATAACTGGCCCCTGCTTCTGCAGTCACGGTTTGCTTGCCCGCATTAATCAAGTCTGCATCGACGGCATCTAAGGTAGGGAACTCACCAATACCCAGCAAGCCGTTCTCTGATTGTAGCCATACGTCTACGCCTTCAGGAATATAGTTAGCGACTAGCGTTGGTAGACCAATGCCTAAGTTGACATAATAGCCGTCTTGTAGCTCTTTTGCCGCGCGCTGCGCCATTTGTTCTCTTGTCCATGCCATGCTGATTTCCTTATTTTTTACGATATTCTATTGTTATTCGTCTAAATCGTTAGTTATAGTTGATCCAATTTGAGAGTGGTACAAGGCATCCGAGTGCAGATGTATCTGTCATACTTCAAGCAAGGTTAACGCTGTAACGCTTTTATAGTGGATTGACTATATCTAAACAATTAGTTATCTAAATTATTATCAATCTAAAAACTGACGATAAGTCTCAATCATGATTTTATCTAAGCGCCTTCTACCGCTTTAGTCGTGGTTTTTTCGATACGTTTTTCAGGGCTAGCATTCAATACAATACGTTGCACAAAAATACCTGGTAGATGCACTTCATCTGGATCAAACGTGCCTGTCTCGACGATTTCTTCGACTTCGACGATGGTGATTTTTCCCGCCATCGCGCAGTCTGGGTTGAAGTTGCGAGCGGTCTTATTAAATATCAAGTTACCGGCTTTATCAGCCTTCTGTGCTTTGATGAGTGCCACATCCGCACGCAGTGAATGCTCTAATACATAAGTACGACCATCAAAATCACGCGTTTCTTTACCTTCGGCAACTAATGTGCCCACACCAGTCGCTGTATAGAATGCAGGAATACCCGCACCACCTGAGCGTAGCTTTTCGGCCAATGTACCTTGCGGGGTTAGCTCAACTTCTAACTCGCCTGCCAAGTACTGGCGTTCGAACTCTTTGTTTTCACCAACGTATGATGAAATCATTTTCTTGATTTGGCGGGTCTGTAGTAGCAGACCAAGTCCAAAATCATCGACGCCAGCGTTGTTGCTGATACAGGTCAACTCTTTAACGCCACTATCACGTAGTGCTTCGATCAATGCTTCTGGAATGCCGCATAGACCAAAACCACCGATAGCGAGTATTTGCCCATCTTTAACAATACCGCTTAGTGCCTCTTCAGCACTGTTATATACTTTTGATTGACTCATGCTTATCTCCTTGCAAGTCTGTTTTTGTTATTAATGTAATAACTCCCAATTACTGGCACAATACCCTTCAATATCATCCCTTTTCTATTCAAGGTACCACCAATTAGATGG